>DGWK01000030.1:84370-106924 GCA_002395235.1 Lachnospiraceae bacterium UBA4260
AAAAGAATTATGAATACAACAAATCATCCCCTGATCTGGGCCCACCGCGGCGCCAGCGGCCACGCCCCCGAAAACACCCTGCCCGCTTTTCAGCTCGCCGCCGACATGGGCGCCGACGGCGTCGAACTCGACGTCCAGCAGACCAAAGACGGCGTGCTCGTCGTCTGCCACGACGAGACCATCGACCGCACAAGCAACGGCGCCGGCTGGATCAAAGACTTCACCTTCGACGAGCTCCGAGCCCTCGACTTCAGCGCCGGAAACGCCGCCTACGAAGGCGTGCAGATTCCCACCATGGAGGAAGTCTTCGACCTGCTCGCGCCCACCGGCCTCACGATCAACATTGAGCTCAAGACCGGCATCATCTTTTACGAGGGCATCGAGCAGCAGATCCTGGAACTGACCCGCCGCAAGGGCTGGGAGGACCGCGTCATCTACTCCTCCTTCAACCACTACTCAGTCTGCAAGGTCAAAAAATTGAACCCCGCCGCCAAAGTCGGCCTCCTCTACGCGGACGGCCCCGTCGACATGCCCGGCTACGGAAAGCATCTGGGCGCCGACGCCCTGCATCCCGCATTTTACAACCTCCAGTATCCGAACTTCATGGAGGACTCCCGCCAAAACGGCCTCGACGTCAACGTCTGGACTGTCAACACCACGGAGGAACTCCTGCAGTGCCGGAAGTACGGCGTGAACGCCGTCATCACCAACTACCCGGCCAAGGCCCGCGCCGTGTACGAAAGCCCCGCCCAGCACTGAACTCAATTCAATAGTGAAAAATTTAAAGCCGGCACGCACCCGCGTGCCGGCTTTACTCATGCATATGCCCTCCGACTTGCGCAATGCGCCAGTCTGCCTGCGGCCCCGACTGCGCTGCCGCGCCAGCCAGCCTCCAACACCCGCCGGCCTCTCTGCGCCCGCCGCGCCGGCCACATTCCATCACTTCCCCAGCGGCTGCTTATCCGAAATCCGCAGGAAAACAAATCCGAGCAGGAAGAACACCGCCAGCGACGCGACCGCAATATTGATCGTACCGCCCGCCAGCTTGACGACTGCGATGACAGCCGACCCGATAAAGGACGCGCCCTTGGAGAAAATATCGTAAATTCCGAAGTACTCCCCGGAGTTTTCCGCAGGAATGATCTTGGAAAAATAGCTTCTGGAAAGCGACTGAATGGACCCCTGGAAGCACCCCACGCCAAAAGCCAGAATGCCAAAGTCCACAAGCGTGTGAAGCGTCAGCGCATACAGACACACGCAGAAGTAGCCGATGATGCAGACAAGGATGAGCGTCACCGTGTCAAATTTCTTGGAGAGCCGCGCGAACACCAGCGATCCGCCAAAAGCCACGACCTGCGTCGCCAGAAGGAACACCACCTGCCCCACCGTGGGAAGCCCCAGGTCCGTGCCGATATTGATGCAGTTGTCGATGATCGTCCCGACGCCGTCGATGTAGAGGAAGAAGGCGATCAGGAAATAGAGCACTTTTTTGTCGCGGGTCGCGATCTTTTTGAGAGTAGCGAATATTTTGGCAAAGACTGCCGTGATCTCGCCCTTCTCCGCGTCCACGTAGTTGATCTGCTTGTACTCTTTGAGCAGCGGCAGCGTGACCAGCAGCCACCACAGGCCCGTCACCGAAAAGCCGATGATCCGCGCGGCCATGGGCGAGAAGATCATCAGATCCTCGCTCAGCCCTCCGCCCAAAATATAGGCCACCATAGCGATAATAAAAGGAATGCAGGATCCGATGTAGCCCCAGGCGTAGCCGTACGAGGACACCTGGTCCATCCTGTCCTCCGACGTGATGTCATTGAGCATGGAGTCGTAGAAAGTCAGCGAGATCGAGTAAAAGATCTTAGTCAGGACAAAGAGCACGATGAACAAGACCCAACTTGTCGCAAAACCGTTCAGAATGCACCCGATGACCCCGAGCGCCACAGCAGTCTGGAAGAAAATCTTCTTGCGATCCTTGTGGTCCGCCAGCGCTCCGCAGACTGGCCCGAGCACCGCCACAATGACCGTCACAACCGAGATCGCGATGGAATAATAGGCCGTTGCCTGATCGCCCGTGATCTGTCCGGGCGCGTCCCCGATCGCCAGCGCCTTGAAAAAGATCGGAATCAGCGAACACGCCAGCATCGTGAAGGCAGAATTGCCCACGTCGTAGAGTACCCAGGCGCGCTCTTTTTTGGTCAGATTTTTGAACATGATCGTCTCCCCCTGAAAATCATCGTCAGTTTCCCTGCCGCTCCCGCCTCCGGCGGCAACAACTGTAGTTATTATAGCAAATCACCGGCTGATTCACATCCCCGTGACACCTATGAAAATTTGTCCGGAATTCAACGCCCCATTCCCCCAAAACCATGTTAAATTATTATTGAGTATGCAACAGCCGCCGTGACCTTTGTCTCACCGGCCGATCTCACTCTCCGCCGCCGGCGGTCCAACTTAACACAGAAAGGAAAACACTATGAGCAAAATCGTCATTATGGAATCCCTCGGCATCTCCGCCGAAGAACTCGCCGCGCGCAAGAAACCTTTTGAAGAGAAGGGACATACATTTGCTGACTTTCCCCGCACGACGGACATCCCCACGCTGATCGCACAGGCCAAAGACGCCGACGCCATGATCATCGCCAACATGCCCATGCCCGCCGAAGTCATCCGCAGCTGCCCTAACCTCAAATTCATCGACGTCGCCTTCACGGGCGTCGACCACGTCGGCCTCGATGCCGCCAAAGAAAAAGGCATCGCCGTCAGCAACGCCTCCGGCTACTCCAACGAGGCGGTCTCCGAGCTGGTCCTCGGAATGGTTCTGGGCATCCTTCGCCGCATCCGCTCCGTCGAAGACCGCTGCCGCACCGGACAGACCAAAGACGGCCTCGTCGGCTCCGAACTCAAGGGCAAGACGGTCGGCATCATCGGATTCGGCAAGATCGGATCCCGCTCCGCGGAGCTCTTCCACGCGTTTGGATGCAATATTTTGGCAAACAGCCGCACCAAAAAAGAGAACGCCCCGGATTATGTCAACCAGGTCTCCCAGGAGACCCTCCTCAAAGAATCCGACATCGTCGTCCTCCACTGCCCGCTCAACGACTCCACCCGCGGCATGATCAATGCGGATAAACTCTCCATGATGAAGAAGTCCGCCATCCTCATCAACGTCGCCCGCGGTCCCGTTGTCGTCGCCCAGGACCTGGCCGACGCCCTGAACAGCGGCACCATCGCTGCCGCCGGCATCGACGTCTTCGACAAGGAGCCGCCGCTGGCCGCCGATGAGCCCCTCATCAACTGCCAGAACTGCCTCGTCACGCCGCACGTCGCTTTCGCCACCAAGGAGTCCATGACCCTTCGCGCCGAGATCGTCTTCGACAACCTGCAGGCGTGGATGGACGGCCACCAGAAAAACGTAATCCTCTGACGTGTGTCACGGGCGTGTGTCACGGGGACGTATCTCCTGACACATTATTTAGTGACATATAAATACCCTGGAATATAGCAGTAATCCAATTAGATTATCACTATATTCCAGGGTCTTTTTAGGTCAGTCGTCAAAATATAGTCTCCCGAGTCGCACTCGTTCCCCCCGGGGCGCACTCAATCACCCCGGGCCATCACTCATTCACCCCGGTCGCACTCATTCATCGAACCATTTCATATTCATAGGTGTCCAGATTTACTTTTACGAGGCCTTCGCCTTCCGCATTGTCAAACCAGATCTTAGCAAAGCCGTCCTCAATCTCCAGCTTATAAGGCCAGTACCAGTTCTCAAATTCCCCGATCCTCTCAAGGGTCTCGCCCTTCGTGTTGCACACGAAGAAGGCCGGTCCGTAATAGCCGCACAGGACGATCCGCCCGTCATCCGTAAAAGCACTGTGAATCGACGCCCCTGTGAAATCAGGATTCTGCCACAGTTCTTCTCCGTTCCTGACATCCAGCGCGACTACCGTGCCGCTCCAGTTATAATAGTAGACGCCGTTCGACAGCCCGATCTCCTGCACCTGCGTGAGCTCGGTCGCGCTGTGCTGGCTCACGACTTCCTTCTGCCAGACGACATTTCCGTCCGCGTCCGTGCACACGATCTTCGCCACTTCCCTCTGGTCGCCGTTCGGGTCTCCCTGGTAGCCGCTCTCCATCATGACCGAATAGCCTGACACATCAACTGCCGCGTCATCCGTTGTCTGACCGGATGCATCTGCTTTCGCTGCGTCCGCCGGGTTTGCTGCGCTGTCCTCTGCCTGGCCCTCGGCTCCGGCATCTGCCTGCCCCGCCGCCGCACTGTCACCAGCCTCCCCAGCACCGGCCTCCACCTGCTTTCCCGCACTGTCACCCGCCGCCGCGTTGTTGCCACCCCCAGCATTGCACCCCGCGAGCGACATCGCAATGATGGTAAGCGATCCTAATAATGCTATTCTGTTTCTGATCATCTCTTATCCTCCGGATTAGTCGAAAAAATCGGCCGAACTGTATTTTGACCCTACAGCCCTTCAGCCGCCAAATCAATGACTCTACTAAAATATACGTCTTTTTTTTCTTCCTGCAACAATAATTATCGCTTCCTTTGACACTCTGCGCAAGATATGTATAATAATCCATATATTGTTCCAAAATAGTGATGCCCCATAGCTCATCAATCAATCAATCAAAGGGTAAGGATTTTATATGGACAAATTAGCAGCAGGCATTGTCGACAAACTGAGTATCGTCGGTTTTTTTAACGTAATTATATCAGGTTCCGTGCTATTATACGGAATCTCCCCTATTCTGGACCGGTACGCTCCCGATATCTTCTATTTGAAGCTCGGCTTGGAAAAAGACATTGAAAAGGCAATCGTAGCCTGCCTCATGTGTTACCTCTTCGGCTGCGCGCTGCAGAGCCTCCAGGAATTCTCCTTTAAGTGGCTCAAGTCAAACATCGCAAGCCGCTGCCTGGCCACCATAGACAACGCCGAGAAACAGCCGCAGGATAAGCCCATTATATCCAACGCGCACAGGCGCGTGGAAGTCACCGAACTCGCGGAGAAGCTGTTCAAGAAGAAGAACCAGGGAACGTTCGATCCCAACAACAAAGAGATGTGCAGCTACTTCATCGATTATTGCGAGTACAGCAATTCGGTCAAAGGCTACGGCAGCAAAGCCAGCCGCTACAGCGAGTCGGCCACATTCTTCGAGCAGCTGGCCGTCGCTTTCTTCACACTTACCGTGATCGGAATCTTCATAGTGCTGTTTGTACATCCAGGCGAGCTGCAGTACTTAATCGGTTACACCGTATTGGGCTTGATCTTCACCGGACGCGCTTACCAGTGCCGCCTGAACTGGGCCAAAACAGTGCTCTCAACCTACGAAGCCGTAACCGACAAGGAAGAGTATGACAGGGAAACATCGCTGGGCATGCTTCTTAAATCTGAACCTGAGCTGTAAGGCGGCCGCCTCGGTGCCAAAATAGTCATAGTGCTCTTTTAAAACCCTTCTTCGGTGGATATTCCACCGAAGAAGGGTTTTTAAAAAGGGTATACACTATTTTGCCCCCCAGTCATTCACCGGGCAAAAATTCCAAGTTCTATCAGCGGCAGGGGAAAGCCCCCTCATTCATCCTGCCCCAGCCCAAAATACAGCAGCTCGTTGTACTTGGCGTTGGCTTCCTCCGCCTCTTTCTTTTTGATCCATCGCTCCCGGTCGCTCATGATCGCCAGCATCTCATCCGCGATCTCTTCCGCCGAGCGCGGCTTCGCGTTGTGCAGATAAGCCGTCATGCGCCGCATAGTCTTTTCCGATCCCAGATTTTTGGCGATGACCTGCCCGAACTCCTCCGGGTAGCCCATCTTCACGATGGAACCGATCAGCTCCCGATATGCTTCTTTCCATGACTCAGGTGCGCTCATCTATGCCCTCCTCGAATTCCGTGTGTCACGGGGACGTATCTCCTGACACACCCTCGCGCCCAAAAGTGTGTCACCGGATACGTCCCCGTGACACACCCTCCTCAATAATAACACATCTGCACCTTGACATATTTGTATTTTTTGATATACGGTTGCTGTAACAGGAGCATTTCTCCAAAATATTGCTCCGGAAAGAGGCCAAGAATGAGTTACTTAATCAAAGATACCACCGAAGAAGAACGCCGCAGAATCGTCGAAGAGTCGCTCGGAAACCTGAGCGGAGCCTGTGACGGCTGCGCCTCAAGAGTTGCCGACATGTACGACGCCTATATCCGCGGCGAGAAGGAACTGCGCGAGATAAACATGGCTTTCAGTACACGCTATGTGAAGGGCGGCATGGAAAGAGAGCGCAGTTCCTGCAGTCAGCAATAACTTCCGACCGGCCGGCGGCCGAACACCATACAGCAGCTGGCACCGCCGAATACTGTCGGCCGGCCGCACCGCCGGACATCACTGCCACTGACGCCGCCAAAAAAGGCATAGTGCTCTTTCAAAACCCTTCTTCGGTGGATATTCCACTGAAGAAGGGCTCAGAAATAGACCTATATAGCCCTATAGCAGTCATAGTACCTATTTCCATCCCCTTCTCCGGTGGATATTCCACCGAAGAAGGGTTTTAAAAGAGGGTATACAGTTTTTTCGGGCCGACTCTGACTATTTTGACTCAAGGCCCACAGTGCCAGGCGCCGCCCCACAGTGCAAGGCGCCGCCCCCACAGCGCGAATCGCCGCTCATCAGAACGAATCACTGCGCCCAAGAACGTCGCACGCAAACTTCCGTCACTCCCCCATCAGAAACCGCACCACCTCATCCTGAAATTCCTTATAACAGTTCTTTTCATACAGCAAAATGTGCGAGCCGCCCGGAATCACCTTCAGCTCCGATCCCTCCGGCAGCAACTCGAGCGATGCATTCACAGCCTCCCAATCCATGTACGGATCCTTGTCGCCGCAAATGACCAGCGTCGGCACCGTTATCTTCTCAAGATCGATCAAAACAGTGTCCTTACTGACAAGCGCATCCTTCCTCCACCCGTTAGGGCTTGAATCCCCGTCATAGTGCCAACAGCTCGAACAAAACATCTCAATGACCACAGGGTCCGTCACTTCCGGGTCAAAACTTCCGTCCTCTCTGGTCTGGAAGTCCTCCGCTGCGCCTGCCCAATCATTATGGCTGAAAGGCTCCGTCGTCTCAGCCTCCCCAACTCCCGACAAAATCGGCGCATACAGCACAAGCTTTCTCAAATGTTCCGGATGCTCCGCCGCATAACGGCCGGCCGTCATTGTCCCCCAGCTCCAACCGAGCAGATCGATCCGATCCCGGCCTGTTTCGCGCGCGATCAATTCCACCGCCGCCCGTATGTCCTCCGCCGCATAAGTCGTGTCAGGCATTAAACCGTCCTCAACTTCCCCGGACTGCCCATATCCTGCAATATCCAGCCGCCAGACTGCATACCCTTCGCGCGCCAGCCGGCGCACCAGACTGTAATCCTCATAGTCAACATCAAACTCATGCGAGGAATAAGTCGACCCATGCATCAGCAAAATATTCATCTCTGGCTCTGAATTTTCCGCCTTCACGCAGTCCAGATGGAGCGCGATCCCGTTCCGCTCAAGCGGATACTCCGTATAGCTATAGGCATTCTGTCCCGCTTCCATCTCTGTCGTCCCTGCGCCGGCCGAGGCAGTTTCAGTTCCGCCGCCTGCCGCAGTTCCACTGCCGCCGGCTGCAGCTGTTTCGCCACTGCCGGCTGGAACAGTTCCGCTACCACCGACTACCGCTGTTTCGCCACCGCCGGCTGCACACCCCGTTGCCAACAAAACACAAAGTGTCAGAATTGCTAATTTTTTGTACTTCATAATACTCTTTTTTAAACCCATGCCATGCAAAAGGCTCCACACTACCCGATAACCTTACCGGAAGCAGGGAGCCTTGCGGTGCCTGTTATTATTCTAATTCCATCTCAGCATACCCTGTTTCCATCCCGGTATGCTCCGCCTCTACCTCGGCATGCTCCATCTACATCTCGCCGCGTTCCGTCTCAATCTCAACATACCCCAACACTCCCTTAGGCAAAACATACATAACCTTGCCCTCGACAGCATCTCCGATCTTATCATACAGACGGCCGGCGCTATAGCTCTCGCCCAGCACAGTGCGCGGACTGTTCGCAACATAGCCGATCTGGCCGAGCCCCTCCATTTCTACTTTGATAGCCTCTTTATCGAATTCGTTGTCCGGCTCCTTGACAAGCCTGACGACCATTCCCGGCTCGATGAACTCCTGCCCATAGCGATAACATGTTCCGGTGATAGTGAAGAAAATCTTGTTCATATGAGTACCTCCGTTTTTATTTGACAAGCTTTTAAGTTCTTTGGGTTGTACTCATTATCTCAAGACGGTTGTACATTTGTTTGGTCAGAATAAACGTTCGAGGCGACACTCCCATAATATAGTAATCCTGCCTCCCTTCACTACAAAATGTAAGCCGCCATTCACCCTCCACCGGGATCCTTTTTATTAAACAGAGTGCTTAGTTCTATTCAACAATACCCATAATTCTGTAAAAATGAAGTCTAAGCGCAAATCTCTCTAATACGGTGGTAGCTAAGCCCCCTGATGTTCCATTCAGTTTGCGCTCAGTATAGTCAATAAGGTCATTCCCAGAATCTTTATATACCTCGTAAACGTGAGGATCATTGCTAAAGAATTTTGTTCCGGACTTGGTGGGCGTGCTTGTCAATACAACATACGTATCATCGGATATATTTTCACTTACCTTTACGATATCCAGTAATTGCTCTTTGCCGAAAGGAGTACTATCGTTATCCTTATTAGTTTTTATATCAACCGTCTCACAATAGTCTGTTCCTATTGTTACTCTGCTTGTTTTTGAAAACAGTAAGCCCTTCTTTGTATAGTTTCCTGTAATTAAGAACCTGCCAAGAAAATCATTATTATCCAAAAGAAAACCAATATCTACTCCGAATAATTGATTAATATACATTTTATACTCTAATATTCCATCAGAGCCAATTCTGCGCTTTGCATTAGAAGGAAAGAGATCCATAAGGCGTATTAAACAAACATAATTAAACAATGCAGCTACATAATCAGGGCTCTTGGTACTTATTTTGACAGCATTGTTTCCCACCACTTGAAATATGCCTATTTCAGGCAAAAGTGAATCGGTGGGTTTTGTAGCTATAATCCATTTTACGGTCTCTGTTTTGAAAATATCCATAACGTCCCATGTCACAGAATTATCTGCAAAATGGATGGATGTTGATGCGCGATATGGCGATCCATCACTTTTAAACATAAAACGTAATGATTTAATCTCATTATAAAAATCGTCCAATTCACGCAGTTGATTATTCGGTAATTGGGCGATCCAAGTCGCAAGAGGAAGCAAGAGTGCTTTTTTCTTTGCTTCCTCTTCCTCCATAGTAGCTAATATCCTCTTTAAGGAATCATTGAGTTCTATACCCATTTCCTCTAAGCTTTTAAAATAAATCATGATATCATGATTATTTATTTTGAATGAGTAAAGTGATATAAAGTCATTGATATCTAATCCTGCTTTTTTCAAGTAAGACATAACTGTCAATACAGTCTCTGTCAGACGTTCCGATACAGTGACCGGAAACGGATTCGATGAACTGGCAAATACACTGGGCTTACTATCCAGAAAATCTGTAATAAGCTTATCATATGCCGCATCGAAATACTCCTGTTCTCTGGCATTAAGTGCTTGACAATAACGAAGTGAAGCAATGGATGCCGGCAGGTTCTTTGGATAATCATCAAAGCCGCGCATCATAATAGGGATAATTTTTTTATTCTTTTGTATTGCACGCTCTATTTCTAAAAGAACCCAGTCATTTGGATCCTCTATGCATCGATCAAGTGCGTTCTTTGGAAGAAGCAGAATAAAGTCAGTACAATTATCAATATGCTCAAACAATTGCTTGTTGAATGCCCCTGAGCGAAGAGTTTCCACGTCAAAAAAGACACTGTATCCGGAAGCTGTCAGACGGTCATAGAGTATTTTCCCAAGAAATTCACTTCCGTTTCTACGATAACTTATAAAAATCTGATAAGCCATTGAATCCCCCTGTTATGTCTTTTCATATTATCGATTTTTGATTGTCCTCAATTGACAAACACATTACTCCGCATAATGAATCCGGCTCTCATCAAACCTGTCCTGCTGCTTCCTCTCTTCCGCGGGATATCCGTACGGGAAAATAGCAAACGCCCTGAGCGAATCCGGCATATCAAGGATCTTCTCGACAGCCTGCATCCTCTCTTCCAGCGGAGCGATCCCGAGCCACACTCCCCCAAGGCCCTGCGCGTCCGTCTCCAGCCACAGATTTTCCATAGCGATCGAAAGATCGATCTCCGCATACTGAGGCATCGCGCAGTTCTTTCGGTACGCCGCGACAATTGCAATGGGTGCATATTTTGTCATTCCGGCATAAGGACTGACCTCCGAAAGCGCAGCCAGCTTCTCTTTGTTCGTCACCACGTAGAATTCCCACGGCTGCTGATTGCCCGCAGAAGGAGCCTGCATCGCCACCCGCAGCAAAGCCTCTGTCTTTTCCTTTTCCACCGTCCTGTCCTGATACTTCCTGATGCTGACTCTCGTGAATATATTATTCATTGCCCGCTCTCCTTTCATGAAACCCGGCACTTGTACACTCTTTTCCAACTGCACGCGCCTGCCAAAATAGTATATGTATTTCTTTTTTTGGCCCCGTGGTTGTTTCGAAATGTTTCGAAACAAACGCCCGCTTAAAAAAACATATGTATATCTTATTTTACCCCCGCATTTGTTTCGAAACATTTCGAAACTCATGCAAGTGCCGTAAATAAGTCCACCGCCTTCTCCAAAATCCTGTCGTTAAAGTCATATTCGACCGTATGCAGCGGCGGATAATCCTCCCCGTTGCCGATGTATACGATTGCCCCCGGGCACTCTTTCAGATACCAGCCAAAATCCTCAGAGGCCCTCCACATATCCTCCATAGGAATCACGTTCATGCCCAGATCAGACGCGGCACTGATGGCCTCCGCAAGGCACCGCGCATCATTCCTGGTCTCCGGGAAATAATCGTGGATGGAGCACTCGGTCCGGAGGCCGACCTTCTTCGCCTCCTCTTCCGCAAAGCCGACGATCTGCCGTTCCAGATACTTCATTCGGTCTTCTTTTTCGGCGCGCAGAGTCATGCTCAACTCCCCCTCGCCGGGCGAGATCCCAAAATCCCCCGTGCCCACACTGACACCGGTGATTGTGCAGAGCAGCATTCCGTCGGACCGGTTATCAGGCAGATCAGCGGACCGGTCATCCGGCCGATCGCCAGACCGGTCTTCAAACTGATCACCGGGCAGTTCTTCAGGCCCAGCACCGGGCCGGCCTGATGACAGTTCATCCACCAATTCCTCAGCCCTTAATATAACCCGCGCAATCACGCCGGAAGGATTTATTCCCTCCTCCGGAGCGCTGGCATGGGACGCCTTCCCTGTAAAGCAGATCCGAAGCCCTTCCGATGCCGGCTGCGTGAGCTCGGGGCGATAAACGACACTCCCCTCCGGGTAGCCGCCCAAGTTGTGAAAGGCGAATATCTGCGTGATGCCCTCTTCCCGGATGAGTTCCCGGCATAATAGCGCCCCGCTTCCGGTCTCCTCCCCCGGCTGGAATATTAGGTAGATATTCGATTCGGTCTCTTTTTTGTCCAGTTCCAGGGCAAGTCCGCACAGCGCAGCACAGTGACCGTCGTGCCCGCATTTGTGGGAAACTCCGGCATTCCTCGAGTGATAATGCAACGCGCTATCTTCCGCAATCGGCAGGGCGTCCATATCCGCCCGGTACGCAATCTTTTTGCCACCAGGGTTTCTCCCCTCTTTCAGTGCATAGAACCAGTTTCCCCGGTCAATGATCCGAAAGTGCGTGTTATCACGCAAAAACATTTTGATCCGCTCAGCCGTTTCCTGCTCCTGCATGGATAATTCCGGATACATGTGCAGTCCGTGGCGCAGATCTGTGATCTTCAGAAGATTTTCTTTTTTCATGTGCAGCGCTCCTTGATCTGAGAGGTGTGTCACGGGGACGTATCAGCTGGCACAAAATGTGTCAGCTGATACGTCCCCGTGACACACTCACTTCCACACTTCGTCCGGACTCCATTCGCTCGTAATTGTGTCATCCTTCAGTCTCCTGAAATAGTCAGTACATTTCCTGATATTCTTCCAATTCATATATACCGGTTCTGCACTGCTTTCTGAGAACCTGACTGAAAATCCGCTCACAATTTTGTCTAAAAGCGGCGTCGAAAGAATCTGTCCGGCTCTGCCCAAGACCCCATATTGTTCTTCGATACACCGGTTGAGCAGATTATAGTCTTCATAATAAATCTTGGCGGTCCTGCTGTTTCTCCATTTCTCTGCATCCCAGGTGTCTACTGCCCCGCCTTCTCTTGCATAGTCATTCCTCTGCCGTTCGTAATCAATGCAATACGATTCATAGTAAAAGGCCTTATCTCCCATCAGGTGGCATAACACACCCTGCCAGACTGCCTTCTGCAGATCAACGTACCCTGCGTCCATGAAGTCTTTCAGATTGGGACTCGTTGTATCCTGCTGAGAAGGATTTTGTCTGCTCGGGTTAAAATGATGATTCTTCTGAAATGCCAGGTATTCGTCATAAGTCAATATATCGTCCCCCGAGCACCCCTCAAAAAAACTGCCAAACTCATCCGCATCCCTGATAAAGCCGCTCTTTGCGATGTCCGGAAGAAGAAGTCCGAGCATGTATGCTATTTTGTATGAGGTATTATAGGCTGCGTGATCAGGATCCGTTTTTTCCGGATTGCCCATCGCCAAATGCAATAATACTCCTGCCATTTGTATTCTCCTCTGTCTGTGTCACGGGGACGTATCAGCTGACACAAAATGTGTCAGCTGATACGTCCCCGTGACGCAACCCTCATTTACACAAAGAGATAGCTGTACTTTCTTCTCTGCGCCATGAGCACCTCAAGCACCCTGTCCTTCACATCCTTTTGGTAGTACTTCTCCCGGTCCAGTATTTCCCGTATTTCTTTCTCGCCAAACGAGAATCGAATTCTCTGTTCATATAATTTCTCTGCGGCGTCCAACTGTTCATCAAAGTTGAATGAAATCGTCTTGCTCTGAACTTCCTTGATCATCTCATATGAATCGCCGCCTAACGGGTAATCCAGAGTTGTATCCGACAGTAAAGATGCACCGTTATCAAAAATCGGGCAATACCCATATTCACTGCCCTGCCGCTCGATCATTGCCACATTATGAAGATGCCTGTCCTCGTTTAGGAACAACGCATCAACTGTCAGTATTTTGGCAAAATACTGACCCACATCTTTCTTCCCCGTCATACGCTCTGTCATTCCAACCAGAAATTGGAGTCGTTCCTTCACATCGCGTATTCGGAAAACCATTTTGTACAAGCTCTCCCCGTATGCATTCTGAAACATTCTCTCCAGTGTCAGGAGTTGTTCTCCCTCTGTCAGGAAATTCCTGCTGCTGCATCCCTTCAGAATCTGCCTCTTGTAGTGAATCTCCTCGGTTTGATAGATTACAAACTCACTGTCCGCCAGATTCGAATATCGCAGCAGCTGTGATACCACATACTCCGCAAGCCCTTCATAGCCCGCATAATCTGCCTTGTACCATCTGTCTTCGTGCAGCCATTTCAGTTGGTTTCCTTTCGAAGATTTTCTGTTCTCTGTGCGTATTTCTTTTTCCGATAATTCAATCAATGCCTGCCCCCAATCATTGCCGCACCCGCATACCGACAATTTTATCACTTCTCAATCCGAATCCAGAATTCATCCTCGGCCATTATTCCTTGCGTCTTTTCGATAATAAGCAAAGGATCGTAAAACGGAATACCGAGCTCCTGCAGACGGATCTTCATTTTGTCGCCGCTTCGCGGAAAGCAGCGACTTTCCAAAAACTCCAGATACTCGTTAAACGTCGGCGCCTCATTAATTCCGAAAGCACGATACTGGATGCGGTTCGTGTAATTACGGATCCGCACCACTCTTTTCATCTCATCCACATCGATTAATGTGCAGATTTCACTCCGATGCATATACCAGAGCCGCATCGGAAAAGACGCTTCAGGAACTGAATAGTATTCTGCCAGCCCAGGCTGTTCCCATAGGATCCTTACGATTGTAGTAATCGGCCCGGTAATCGGTTCTCCGATGCTCTCCCAGCGTTCCACTGTTTTGTGGGATACGCCGACAAAAGAAGCGAACTCTCTTTGTGTCAGCCCAAGCATTTTCCTGAGCCTTTTTATATCTTCACTGTGGATGGTCTTGCTTATAGCATACGTATGCATGTATTACTTCACCTTTGCCTTCGATTTCAGCCTCAACTGCAAATATCTCTCGCCTCTGACAACTTTTCAATGTCATAATCCAATAATACCCTAAAATATAGTAGTAAATCAATCAAAAAAATCCTATATTTTAGGGTATTCTCGATGTGTGTCACGGGTGTGTGTCACGGGGACGTATCAACTGACACATTTTGTGTCAGTTGATACGTCCCCATGACACAGACCCCGGCTCACTCATATTATAACCCCAGCGAGATGATCACACTCATGCTGAATGATCTGCGCGGTCCATCCGGAATAGGCCTTCCGGTGCTTTTTCCAGCTTGCGTCCAGATATTCTACTTCGATATTTTGATACCGCGTTGTCTTCCGAACGCCTGTCAGTGACAGACATCCCTCTTCCGTCTCATATGGCGTGTCTTTCTTAACAATCACCGGGTTATACATCACAACATTCATGATTCCCATATTTACAATGATGATCTTTTTCTTCACGCCGATCATGTTTGCAGCCATGCCGACGCAGCGATCCTGATTGGCTCGCAAAGTATCCATGAGATCCTGCCCGACGGACAGATCCTGCTTTGTGGCAGCTTCGGACTTCTGGCCGAGGAAAAACATGTCTTTTACTATTGGTTTGATCATATTCCGTCATCCTTTCCTGGGGAGTGTGTCATGGACGCATCGGCTTTGTCACGGTTTTTGTGTCAGCTGTCTATCCATCTCAGCTTTAATGAATGACTTGCTCTTCATGATTCTTTTCGCTGCAGTTTCCATCTTTTTTCTCCCAGCGTAAAGGTTAGTGTTATTTTTAACTAACTACATTTTACACCAGAATACGCCAGACACAAGTTTGTAATGCGTCTTTTCTGTTGAGACTGCAGATACAGACCTGCCTGACGTTGTTGAACATCAAAAAAGGGCATCCAAAGCAGAATGCCTCGTTTTCACCCACTGGCCATGCCAGTCAATCTAAAAAATGATATTTTCAGGCGACTGACGGGACTCGAACCCGTATATGGCGGCACCACAAGCCGCTGCATGGCCAATTCTGCCACAGCCGCAGCATCCCCGGCACGACTTGAACGTGCATCAGATGGGTCGTAGCCACCCGGTCTTTCCGTTAGCCTACGGGGACAAATAATAAATGGAGCTTGCGGGCTTCGATCCCGCCGCCTTCTGCTTGCAAAACAGACGCTCTCCCGAATGAGCTAAAGCCCCAAAGTAGCGGGCACAGGAGTCGAAAAATTATGCTTCGCATAATTGCTATCTTCAGTGTATGAGGCTGAAATGGTATTCCGTTCCACCCACCCGCAAAGCCGATACTCTGATTCGAACAGAGATCAAATGATTACAAATCACCCGTACTTGCCCTTGTACTATACCGGCACAAAAACTGTTTCAGCTGCGCTTCCTGCTTCACCAGGGAAGCACGATCGGAGCTGCGGGAATCGAACCCGCATAAGCTGCGTATAAGACAGGTGCCCTACCATTGGACGAAGCTCCAAAACATCAAAAACGGGAACAGCAGGATTCGAACCTGCGACCATCCGGTTAACAGCCGGCAGCTCTGCCGCTAAAGCTATGCTCCCCAAAAGGCCAGACTTTTCAGGTGGCCAAAAGCTCTGAACGGGGCTTGAACCCGCACGCCAGGTTTGGAAGACCTGTATGCTGCCGTTACATCACCAGAGCATAAGAATGGGCATGACATGACTCGAACCTGCATCTGACGGGTTAAAAGCCCGCTGTAATTTCCGTTATACCAGTAACCCATGAATTGCAGAGACCGGATTTGAACCGACATTAGTCGCCGTATGAGGACGCTGCCTTACCTATCGAGCCACTCTGCAATATTTAATTCAGGACACCGAGAATAAAACATGGTTAAGAGTCATGTGCTGTTAGCTGATTTGCTGTACGTGTCCCATTAACCCAGTGGGCTGGACTCGAACCAGCAACCCTTGCGTTAAAAGCGCAATCTGAATTGCTGTCAAAATCCCGCACAGGATTTGTTTTTTAGTGCTCTTCCTATTGAGCTACCACCGGTTATAGTAGGAACAGGCGGACTCGAACCGCCGATCTCCTGCTTATCAGACAGGCGCTCTAACCAGCTGAACTATGTTCCTATGTTTTGACCGTTGGTGCGGCCTGATCACCCCAACGGGAGTCGAACCCGTATTTCCACACTGAGAATGTGGCGACCTGAACCATTAGTACGATGGGGCGTTAATGGGCCACCAGGGATTCGAACCCTGATCTCTCAGATTAAAGGTCTGGTATACTATATCCGTTGTACGAGTAACCCATGAGCAGCCCTCGCGGGATTTGAACCCACAACTTCAGGTTCAGAGCCTGATGTGTTGCCAATTACACTAAAGAGCCATAAGCAGGTCCGTTCGGACTTGAACCGAAATCTGAGGTTTTGGAGACCGCCATGCTTTCCGTTTGCACCACAGACCTATGAAAAAAGAAAACCGCCCTCCCCAGCCGGGAAAGCGGTTCTGATCTGCTTTAAAGGAAATCCAGATACATTATGCATCCATATGGATTCCCTCTATTGCGCGCAAGATCTGCTCCTCCGACAAGGGTATGATTAATAAACGTTCCTGGGCTCCCCAGAATCGCTTCGCTTCATGCTCATTCTTTTTGCATATCATAATGCGTGTCATTTCTTGCTTCTCCTTTTTAATCATGACCCATCGTTCCCGGATTTGAACCGTATTACAAACGTGACAGGTTTGTTTTCTCCCAATATGCTTGCTGTGAGGGTCACACTACTAATGAGAACCGATGGATTGGATTTGAACCAATAACAACTGCGTCCCGTACGAAACTACTGCTGTTAAAATCCCGGCCAGGATTTGTTTTTCAGCGCTCTACCAGATTGAGCTACCATCGGCAATTGAAAATGTCGGATTCGAACCGCGCCCCTGCGTCCCAAGCGCAGTGTGCTCCAACATCAATGAAATTGATGTTTTACACCACATTCTCATTAAACTGCTCCAGCGGGAGTTGAACCCGTACCTACGGAGCGACAGTCCGCCGTACTACCGTTATACTATGGAGCCGTATTTTATACGGGCCGGCTGATCCCAGCCCGCATTGTTGTCCATATGAAATTGTTATCAGCCAACTTTGACTTCGATCATATCCACTGCTACGATCTCATCGATCGTTACATCGAACATTGCAGCCAGGATCACCATGTTATCGATCGTAGGCATAGCTGCCCCGTGGATCCACTTGTAGATCGCCTGGGGCGTCGCGAATCCGAACACTTCCTGCATATCTCTCACAGTCATACCTGCTCTAATCCGCATACGGTTGATGTTCTGTCCTGTAGCGACAGTGTTGATCATAGGGAAATTCATCATACCGCAGCACCTCCTATATGCCGGCAGCGCCGACACACAGGAGGGCCGGTCATTCTGCCTTAATTATCCTTTTTTCTTTCTGTACTTCCTTGTTAATCTCCCGTGCCGGAAGCAGTCTCATGCGGTATATGCCAAAATAATGCTTTTTCATCTGTTTTCCCTTGATCTGCAGTCTGTGATCGCAGTTTGTTCTCTTCACAAATATAAAAGCCGCCTGTCTTTTCGGACAAGCGGCAGTCTCAGCGTTAATCTCTGCATTGCATTTTATCTGGTTATTTCCATGGCTCCCGGTGAGCCGTCTGGTTCCAGACATCCACTTGTTCCGGTCTTATTAAGGCATACACAAATAAGCCATTCCGCTTTCTTGGCGGTCGGCATAATTGTCCCCTGAAGATCAAACTGACGATATGTATTTTCTATTCTGTCTGTATGTATCTGCAGCATTGCCTTACCTTTCCGAACCTGTAGTCCTTTTTTTCTACGCCTAATATAGCACCAGTATTCCTAATTGTCATTCTACCTGTGGTAAAATGCTCTCGCGAGGCTTTACATTAATTTCCTGTAATCGTTCTGAAATGATGTCGTTTCTTTGGTGTTATTGTTTTCCCTATATAAATACATACGCAAAGAACAAAAAATAATTACAACACCGTAAAGACTTATTAAACCAGTATGAAGAACCGCGCTTTATCACAATAAAAAAGCGCCAGAGCAATTAGCGTCTGACGCAATCCATATGATTCATTTTTTTGTCAAAGAACCGCCCCTTCTCCGTACCTGACCGGCCTTTCGTCCAGCCTGTTCGCCAGCTGTTCTCTTCTTCTCCTGATCATCTCCAGCATTGCTTCCTTATCTTCAGGAAGATTCCCCTGCATTACCACAATGTTTGACGGATGGAGCCCAAAGAAATAGCAGTCTGTAAGGTCCAAAAGCTTCAGGAGCTCCTCTTCCTCATCAAGGTATTCTTCAAATGTGCTCTCCACAAACCTCCCCGCCTGCATGTCCTCATACAGCGGACAACCGGGATCAGAGTGGATCGTTCCGGTAAAGATCAGGTAAGGATTTGTTTCGTTCAGGAGCGCCGCTGTTGCTGCGGCGTTCTCATGACGAAGTGCTGCACCGGCACTGCCGAGAATGATGTTGGCGCCGTAATCGATTCCCGCCGCCCTCAGCCTCTTCAGTTCATATACGGCCTGCTCAGCCGTATATCCCTTGTTCATGTAGGTGAGCGCTTCGTCCAACCCGCTTTCCACCCCAATATTGAGCTCGTTGATCCCAAGCATCCGCAAACGCTTCAGCTCCTCATCTGTTTTGCCAATCACATTTTTGATGGAGGCATACATGGCGATGGTCTCTACCTTCGGCAAGTATTCGTGTATCATGACCGCGATCTGTTCCAGCCGGTCTGCCGAAAGTGCAAAAGGATCCCCATTTTCCAGGAACACCCTTGTAACACCCGGCACATATTCCCTTGCCTCTTCCAGGTCCTGTTCTATCTGCTCCATCGGCTCTATTCTGAACTGCTCATCGCGGTACATCGTACAGAAGGAACATCTGTTGTGGGAACACCCGGTCGTCACCTGCAGAAGGAGCGACCGTGCCTCAAAAGGCGGTCTGTATATTGTTCCTGTATAATGCATACTCCTGCCTCCGTTTTACATGAACTGCACGGTCACGCCGGCCGGATCCTTCACAAAGAAGAATCTGACATACGGTGCCGGGCTCTCAATCGGAGAGACCTCCATCCCCAGTGCAATCAGTTTCTCCCGCATCCTGCCTGCATCACCGCAGTCAAATCCGATCGAGAGAAGCTTGTTCCCAGCATCGTCGCCGTCCGGAGTGTTAATGATCTCAATGCAGGTATCGCCCTCGCTGTCCGCAAGAAACACGATGCCGCGGCTCTTCTCTCTCAGATCGCGCACAATCTTCAGCCCGACAATCTCTTTGTAAAACGCAAGCTCTTCTTCGAACTTGTTAGTCCTGATCGTTACCTGGAGCATCTTCATCTGCTTTTCCTCCCCATTCATTAGTACATCGACTTTTCACCTCTTTAGCCCGCACGCGGGGCCGGCCAGCATTTCCGCCTTTTGTCTTTCCATATCAGGGTCTTCCAGTACATCTGCATATTCCGGGTGCTTAGCGAACCATCGGATCGAATAGGAACAGGATAGTTCGGCTTTAAATCCTTTTTCACGCAGCCTTTCCGCCACAGCCTGTGTGATCTTCCCGGCGATTCCCTGACCACCCAATGAGGGATCCACTTCAGTATGCATGAGGTTCACCACGCCCGGTCTGACTTCCGGGTGGTCCAGCAGGGCGATCTGTTTCCCGCTTTCATCTTCCAACCAGGTTTTCTTTTCATCAGATTTGAATTCCATATGCGTTTCCTTTCCAGGCAACAGGGACCGTCCCCAGTGACCTTTGTCTTAATCTGTCTCTAATACACGCTCATCGCCATCCATCAGGTCTTCCAGCAGATTTCGGAGAGCTCCCAGGCCTTCGACATGATATCTCTCTTTACCATCTTTCACCCAGTTGTACTCTTCAAATTCCAGCCTCATCGTCGTTCCGTCATCAAAACTGAAAGTGAGAATGTCCGTGTATTCTTCTACAGCATAATCGACGGGATCTTCTACAGTAATGCCTTTGATCGCGTCAACGATCGCTGCGATTTGTTCAGGATCATCTGTTTCCGCATGGGCGCTGTACTCCCACATTCGGTCATAGCGGAGATGACTCGGCATATCTGTGCGTGTCCATATTCCTCCTGCCCTGTCTGCCATAGGTTCATTTTCTTCTGTCACAATCTCCCCTGTCCAATCTATAATGCCGCCGAATTCGTAGATTCTGGTATAGCCCATATCAAAGAGTTTCTGGGCAGCCTGTTTGCTCCGATTGCCGCTCCGGCAGTAGATCAGAATAATCTGGTCAAGATCAGGCAGCTCTGCCGGCCTCTCCGCCCCGATGCTCTCGTTCGGGATCAGTATCGCTCCGGGAATGTGACCGGCGTCATATTCATCCTGCCTTCGCACATCCACGATGATATGTCCGTCATCTTTTTCCATCATCTGTTTCGCTTCTTCCTGTGAGATCTGGCTATAGCTTCTGACCATGTCGTCCCCGTCCATGACATGGTCTTTCGGGGAGCAGCCTGTCAGTTGGAGGCAAAAAGCTGTTATAAGCAAAATGGCTATTCTTCTCATGTTAGTCCTCACTTTCGGATGACCTGTTTTTATTATTGTATCATGCACCACCCCCATTACAACCAAAAAGAGGCACCCATCAACGAGTGCCTCAACGCTCTTGCGAAGACCATATTCTGTCTACCTTTTTATCTTCTCTATCGGCTTTCCTTCCGCCAGTTCATCGACCAGTTTGTCAAGCTGCCTGACCTTTTTCATCGCCGGGTCCTCAATTGTCTCCACCTGCACGCCGCAGATCTTGCCGGTGATAAGCTCGGCATGGGGATTCCATGACGGTGCCCCCTCTATGAACTCGCCATATGTCTTCCCGTCCAGCTCTTCAAGGTCAGAATATCCGGTAAGCCATCGTGTGATCTCATCTACTTCGGCTTTTGTTCTTCCCTTCTTTTCCGCTTTGTTTATAAGGGCTTCGTAGACTTTTGGAAACGGCATATCGAATATATTTGTTCTTGGCATCGGGTTGTCCTCCTTTTTATAGATGTGTCTTCACAGAGATGAAAGAACAGATCTCCATCCTATTTGATATGAGCATCCCTCTGCTCCAGCCACGTTTTCTTTGTATTCTTCGTGTACTCGATCAGCTCATCATTTTTGCTTTCCTTTAGGATCTTGTCCAACCATTTGATCCCTTCATCAGGATCTCCTGCAATTACACTATAGAGTTCGTCTATATAATCCGCATCTTCTCCTTCCGCTTCTTCCAGAAGTTTCATTGCAAGTGCCGTCGATTTGTCATATCCCTCACACTGCTGGTACATATATACCATAGTTTCTTTTGTTTGCTTATCATTAGGATCTAATTCTATAGTTTTTTCATACCACGGTATCGCCATTTTGTACTGGAATAAGTTTTGCAGACAAGCCGCAATGTTATAGGCATTATCTGCCGACTGGTCATACGCATATTTTCTGTACGCATACGGGAGGAATTCCATGAAGTCATCGTCGTCCATTTCTTTAACAAGACTCTCCTCCTCTTTTGTCAGAGGCTTCAATGGCTCAGGCTGCATGAACCTTTCTGGCAAAACATTGAACCTTTTGTCACGATTGTCTTCGATAAACTCCATAACAGCCGGGATAATATTCTCTCTGGCATATTTTGATTCTGCGAACCAGTAATTCTGCTGGCCAAATCCTGTTCCTGCTCCCGTTTTGCCTGCACGTCCGATCTCAATCGAATCGTAGCAGCTCACATTCATCCCACGTCTCCTCCAAGTATGATCATTTTTACTTCTCTGCCGGTACCAGCTCTCTTTCTTTATATCACAACTCTAGCACATACTTTTTCTAGCGAGTAGCCCAAAAAATCCAATGTGATTGGATTTTACTTTTATAAGAGTATACTTATCTGCATAAAAAATCCCGGCGTCAAGCCGGGATTTCATAGTAAAGTATTATCGTTTTTCACATTGTACAGGTTACACCTTAAGGAACTTCTCTGCATTCCGCCAACGACAAAAGCTCCTGCCGCTGCATCACCCTCGCAGCGACAGGAGCTTTTTTCCGGCCATGTAAGCATGGTCAGCCGGCAATAACAGGATCCTTCCGGTAGCCGCAGAGAAGGAACATGGGCTTAATGGCCGTGATCTCATCGTATTCCTTCTGCGACACAGTGACATCAGAGTTGATGGCCTGCAGGTCATTTT
>DGWK01000030.1:107083-107335 GCA_002395235.1 Lachnospiraceae bacterium UBA4260
CGTACTGGGCGGGAAGGGGGAAGGCAGAGACAACTCCGCCAACTGCATACCTGCTGATATATTCCCCGCTCCGCCGCAGGGCCTCCCGCCAGCGCGCGTCGGCATAGCGGCGGTTGTTGCGGCCTGTAGGCAGGACCTGCGCGGACATGGTATAGAAAATAAAGGCCATGCCGAAGAGGACGAAGTAGACTGCGTATCCCTGATGATGGATCACGGCATAAATCCCGAACAGAACGGATCCGACCGCCAGCA
>DGWK01000013.1 GCA_002395235.1 Lachnospiraceae bacterium UBA4260
AGTCTTCTGCGGAAACATGATAAACAAAAATGACAACAGGAGGTACCAATGCGCATCATAAATCTTGTTGAAAATACAGAAGGAAAGTCCGGCTGCGGCGTCGAGCACGGTCTGTGCTTTTACATTGAGACGGAGAAGCATAAGCTGCTCATGGACACAGGGCAGACGGATCTGCTGCTGGAAAACGCACAGAAACTGGGGATTGACCTGACGGCAGTTGACACGGTCGTGCTCAGCCATGGTCATTACGATCACGGCGGCGGTATTTTGCCATTTGTGCAGATCAATCCGGATGCGAAGATTTATGTTCCGGAGGCAGTCTTCGGGGAGTATTATTCTGTAAATAAGGCCGGGGAGCCGCATTATATCGGACTGGCGGCGGAAATCCGGGAGCTTTCACAGGTAGTGAGAGTGAGTGCGGAAGAAGGAATCTATAAGATTGATGAGGAACTCTCCATTTTCTCCGGGATCGGCAGTAAGCATCCTATCCCGTCCGCCAATCAGCGGCTGAAGAAGAAGGCGGGAGAAGACCTCGTACAGGATGACTTTGCGCATGAGCAGTGCCTGGTGATCAAGGAAGGGATCAAGTCGATCCTGCTTTCGGGGTGCGCGCACCATGGGATTCTCAATATTTTGGATCGCTACAGGGAACTTTACGGCGGAGAGCCGGACGTTGTGATCAGCGGCTTCCACATGATGCGCAGGCACGGCTATTCGGATGAAGATATCAATGTGATCATCGACACGGCGCTGGCGCTGCGGCAGTATAAGACCGTGTTCTATACCGGCCACTGCACGGGCGTCGAGCCCTACAACGCCATGAAGAAGCTGATGGGATCTCAGCTGCACTATGTGCACAGCGGAGATGAGATCCGTATGCAGACGGGAATCGAGACAACAAAACCTGTTAAGAAGAAAAGGAGCGAATATATGAAGTGGCATAAATTCTTTGCATGGGGAACGGTAGTCTGTTTTGTCATGACCATGGTGACGGGATACAAGAGAAAGTGATTGGCGCGGACGGGAAAGAATTTCCCGCCGGAGTCGCTGCTGCGAGGTGACAAATGAACGGCACATGTCGGGACTGCATGTATGACAAGTACATAGACCGCTATCCGGGAAATGCATCGGAAGAAGTGGTAAAGGAATACAGGGAACGCTTACAGAAACTCATGGATCAGCCCGGGGCCGTGCCCACGGGACCGGAGGTCTTTCGGGAAGTGAGGGAGCTGCGAGGGCGCCTGTTCGGAGAGGAAGAGATGGACTTTGCGCAGATCAAGCACCACTTTAACGAATTGATGCTGGAGATAGAGCCGAATCTGGACGGCCGCGTACTGGCGTCGGAGGACCCGCTCAGGAGCGCCGTACAGTACGCGATGATGGGAAATTTCATCGATTTCTCCGCGCTCGATAAGGTGGAAGAGAGCAGGCTCATGGAGCTGATCGACCGCGCGCCGGATATCACTGTGGACGAGCAGTGCCTGCAGCAGCTGCGGGAGCGGACGAAGAAGGCGCGGAGTCTTGTGTATATCACGGACAACTGCGGCGAGATCGTCATGGACAAAATATTGCTCCGTCAGCTGCTGCGAATTAACCCGGATGTGAAGGTCACCGTAATAGTCAGAGGAGGACCGGTCGCCAATGACGCGACGATGGTCGACGCGGAACAGGTCGGACTCAATGCCCTGGGGCGCTGCATCGGCAACGGGAATGCGACGGACGGATCGGTGCTGCGCATTATGTCCCGGGAAGCGAGGGAAGCGGTTTTTTCGGCGGACGTCGTGATCGCCAAGGGGCAGGCCAACTATGAGACGCTGTACGGCTGCGGCTGCAAC
Organism: Lachnospiraceae bacterium UBA4260; assembly: GCA_002395235.1. Classification (GTDB taxonomy): domain Bacteria; phylum Bacillota; class Clostridia; order Lachnospirales; family Lachnospiraceae; genus CAG-791. The sequence continues at coordinate 1,836 of DGWK01000013.1, forward strand.
GTGTTCTACATTTTCATGTGCAAATGCATGCTGTTCATGGACCGCTTCAAGGTGCCGCAGTTCACGGGAATCCTGACCTATGAGGACCCCGAGATCCTGTTCAATGTCTATGCGGACGAGGCGCTCCTGAAACGCTATCAGTTCAGGCAGATTCTTCCCGAGGAGGGCCCACAGGCCGGCGAGATGGACAGCGTCTGTTTCCCGCCCGAGGAGGCGAAGCCCATGGAGATCATGTGCCGGTTTGCCAGGGAGATTCCGGAGCTCTTTCTCGTGGCCATAGACCGGGAGACAGGGAAGGTCGCCGGCTTTCTGTGCGGGATCGCCTCGGATGAGGCGCACTTCAGCGACGCGTTCTTTACCGATCTGTCGCTCCACGATCCGGCGGCGCAGACGGTGTACTTGCTGGGACTCGATATTTTGCCGCAGTATCGCAGGCAGGGGCTGGCCGGAGAACTTCTGAGGCTCTACGAAATATGGAGCCAGGTGCGGGGAAAGCACCGCATGGTTCTGACGGCCCACAAAGAGAAAGTCGGCATGTACGAGAAGATGGGCTTTACGGATCTGGGAATTTCGGATTCTGTGTGGGGCGGCGGCGTCTGGCATGAAATGGAGCGGAGGCTGCAGTAATATCCGGATCAAAACATAGACAGCATAAGGGAGACGATACAATATGGAACAGAAGACGATTTTGACGCAGAAACTGGAGTACGTGAAGGGGATCCTTGCGATCGCGGAGAAATATGATCACGCGGTTAACGTCCTGAGCTACGATCAGGAGACGATATGCCCCATCGAATCGATGGAGGAGCAGGGCGAAGTGTGGGCTTTTCTCAATAACCAGTCCTACAAACTGATCAAGGAGCCGGCCTTTATCGAAGCTGCCGAGTACCTGTTCGAGCACCGCGAAGAGCTCGAAGAATTCGACCGCGTCATGGCGGAGCAGCTGCACAGGAACTACCTGCAGAGCAAAAACGTGACGCCGGAGCTGCAGCACGAGTTCATGCTCACTTTCAACCGGGCTTTCGTGAACTGGAGCAAGGCGAGAGAAGCGTCGGATTACAGCCTGTTTGCCGCTTCGCTTAAGGAAGTGGCGGATGTCAACAGGCGTATGATCGAGCTGCGGGGCGCAGACGCGTCGGGCAAAACGGCATATGACACGCTGCTGGACGACTATGAGCGCGGCATGACCTCAGAGGTGCTGGATGAGGTCTTCGGCGCCTGCAAGGAGCGGCTGATCCCGCTTCTGGAGAAGATACAGAAGAGTTCCAAGGAGATCCGCACCGATTTCCTGAGCCGAAGGGTAGAAGACGAGCAGCAGGCCAGGATGGCTAAGTGGCTTCTCGCGCAGATGGGCTTCAATTTCGATCGCGGCGCCATCACGACTTCGGAGCATCCTTTCACAGCCGGAATGGGCAGAAATGATATCCGTGTCACCACGCACTATTACCCGGACCAGTTCCTGTCCAGCATGTACTCCGTCATTCATGAGGGCGGGCATGCGCTCTTTGATCAGAACCAGCCGCAGAAGAACTATGACCACTTTATTATCGGCGGAAAGACGCTGGGCATGCACGAGTCCGTGTCCCGTTTCTATGAGAACAGGATCGGCAGGTCGGAAGCCTTCGTGCACTTCGTTTATCCCAAGGTCTGTGAGATCTTCCCGCAGGTGATGGCGGATGTATCCGAGAGGGAGTTCTACGAAGCCCTGAATGTGGTCATGCCTTCGCTGATCCGCACAGAGGCGGACGAGTTCACCTATACCTTCCACATCATCATCCGCTATGAGATCGAGAAAGCGCTGTTTGCGGGAGAGATCAAGGTGGAGGACATTCCCGCCATGTGGAACCGCAAGTACAAAGAGTACCTCGGAATAGAGCCGACCTCCGACAGAAACGGCGTCCTGCAGGACGTTCATTGGACGTCCGGCTTCGGATATTTCCCGACCTATGCCATCGGCAATTTCTACAACGCCATGTACTACAACCGCATGAAGCAGGAAGTGGACGTAGACGCGGCGATTCGCGAGGGGAACTTTGCGCCGGTCAACAGCTGGATGGTCGGGCACGTTTTTGCCAAGGCGGACAGACTTTCTCCGCAGGAGTGGATCAGGGATATCACGGGACGCGAGTTTACGCCGGTGGATTTCCTGGATTATCTGGAGGCAAAATATTCGAGGATTTATGAGCTTTGAGGGTGATCAGAGTTAGAAGTAAACTGCAAGTTAACAAAATTGGCCCTCCGACCCGGTATAATAATGCACACACGTGCGGAAAGGAAGATGCTGCCAAAGGGCAGCCCGCACGTGGCGCAGCGGCTCGCTCTGCGAGCCTTGAATAAAATAACTGAAAACATTATAGAAAGAGCGGACAAGTGAAGCGGATCGCTGCTTCACGGATGAGGAGGGAACATGAGACGAATTTTCGTAGATCTGGAGATGCACCCGATCTTGAAAGTGTATGAGGAGCCCGGGGTCTGGAAGCGCGAGACGATCGAGATCGGCGCCGTCATGCTGGATGAGAATCTGGAAGAGATAGGGAACTTCAAGGAATATGTCAAACCGGTCTTCAGCGACAAGGTGTACGGCAGGATTCAGAAGCTGACGGGAATCACGACGCAGATGCTCGCTGATGCAGACTGCTTTGAGGCAGTTCTGACACGATTCTGCGACTGGTGTGGCAGCGGGGATTACATTATTTATTCCTGGAGCGATTCGGATATCTGGCAGATCATGGAAGAATGCAGGATGAAAGGAATCGAGTGCAGCGAGAAACTGAGATATATGCTCAACCACTGGAAAGACTTCCAGACGGAGTTTTCACAGATGCTTCAGATGGAACACGTGATTGCGCTGGACAAAGCCGTTGAACTCGGCGGCCTGGACTTCGCGGGAAGGGCCCATGACGGGCTCAGCGATGCGCGCAACACGGCCGACCTTTTCAGACAGACGTCGGATCAGGGAAGCAAGGAGTTCGCAAGGCTCAGAAGAAGTCTCATTGAATCCAAGAAGTCCTGCACATTCTCTCTAGGGGAGGTGTTCAATTTCGGAACGCTCAATCTGGCACAGTGAAAGCTGTGAGCAGTAGTTCTTTGTGAATATATGATATACTGTAGAAGACCGGGCGGTGAGCCCGGTCTTATCCTATGCAGAAAAACTGTGTTAATAAGCGATGCAAGAAAAGGAGACGCATATGATCGGCAGACCCTTCATCGATGTGGACCTGCACGGCTGCAGGCAGGACGAAGCGATTAAGAAAATAGAGGCGGCACTGAGACAGGTCGATGCCGGGACTTATCACATCAGGCTGATCCACGGCTATAACCGGGGCAAATCCCTAATGCATATGATTCAGGATGAATATCGGTATGACCGCCGCATCAAACGCATCATGCCCGGGGACAATCCGGGGATCACAGTGCTGGTGATCAGGGAACTGTGAGAGGTATTCTGCAATATTTGTCAGACAAGGGTTCAGGTTTACGCTTGAAATTGTGAAAATTATTAGTTGTGCGATTATTATGGAGCAGTTAAAATGTTTCCGTAAAGTTAGTGGCAGTTCATTAATAACCATTTCATAGCAGGAGGAATCAATGACAGAGAGAAGACCCGATAATATGGAAAGAATTACGACTCCCGCTCTTGCGCAGGCATTCATTGAGGAGCAGGTTAAAGAGCTCCGCGCGCAGATCGGTGACAACAAGGTGCTGCTGGCACTGTCCGGAGGTGTTGATTCCTCTGTAGTAGCCGCGCTTCTGATCAAGGCAGTCGGCAAGCAGCTGATTTCCGTTCACGTAAACCACGGCCTTCTTCGCAAGGGCGAGCCGGAACAGGTCATCAAGGTATTCCGCGATGAGATGAACGCAAATCTCATCTATGTCGACGCAGTAGACCGTTTCCTGGATAAGCTGGCAGGCGTTTCTGACCCCGAGCAGAAGAGACACATCATCGGCGAAGAGTTCATCGACGTATTCGCAGACGAAGCCAGAAAGCTTGACGGCGTGAAGTTCCTTGCGCAGGGAACCATCTGGCCGGACATTCTCGAGAGTGAAGCCGGCATCAAGGCGCACCACAATGCAGGCGGCCTGCCGGAAGATATCGCTTCCCGCTTTGAGCTCGTAGAGCCCGTCAAGATCCTCTTCAAGGACGAAGTCCGCATGGTCGGCAGAGAGCTCGGCCTTCCCGCAAGCATGGTTGACCGCCAGCCCTTCCCGGGTCCCGGCCTCGGAGTACGCTGCCCCGGCGCGATCACCCGCGACAGACTCGAAGCAGTCCGTGAATCCGATGCGATCCTTCGCGAAGAATTCGCCAAGAACGGCCTCGAGGGCAAAGTATGGCAGTATTTCACCGTCGTTCCGGACTTCAAGTCTACCGGTGTCAAGAACGGCAAGCGCACCTTCGACTGGCCTTGCATCATCCGTGCCATCAACACGACGGATGTCATGGAAGTCACTGTCGAGCACCTGCCCGATGAGCTGATTGACCACCTTGTACAGCGCATCATTACGGAGGTTCCCGGAATTAATCGTGTCCTTTACGATTTCACGCCTAAGCCGCCGGCAACGGTTGAGTACGAATAATTGCAGAAACCCCGGAAAGCCATTACCCATGGGCTTTCCGGGGATTTTTTATGGCTTCGTGACCCAAACATTGACCAAAAACGAGTTTAGAATACAAACTTAATTTGACAACTAATTTTAGAATCATCAAGCTCTTTGTTTTCGACGGATATATAATATTGTGACGGACCGGTGACATCTATAGTGATTTCACCATCCGAATTTAGTATTTGATTAAATGGGTGCTTTCCAAGTAATAATGCCATTTGATACAAGAACCCTTCATCGTTGAAATCAGATCTTTTTAAAATGTCATTTTCTATCAAATGCCCCATATAGTATTGACACCATTCAGTTGGGATACCGAGGGTGTATAAGTGAGTAGCAAAATTTCTGCGAAGAAGATATGTTGTTGGATCCTTTTCGGAAGCGTCATATTCAGAATTCTGAACCATATATGATATTCCTGAAATTTGCTGTTCCTGGGTTTATCATTGGAAAAATCCTGTTATTATAATCACGTATGTATGTGTTTTTGGTTTCATCATTAAACTCATTTGTGAATACATCGAAGCATAACTATGCAATCTTTAAGGATGTGCTGGCAAAGATCAAGTGAGGTAAATAAGTTCACCGTGCATATGACAAAAGAAGATCCGAAACAGTGGTTCGGGTTTTTGTGGAAGAGGCTTAAAAATCGAACGCATTGCGTTCGCAATCTGAGAAATGGCGATGAAGGAGACTTTGACTATGGCTGATAACACACCAGCTCCTTATCAGGACATTTATGCGGAAATCAAAGAAACGTTGCTGATCTCGCGCAATCAGGCGTACAGCGCTGTCAATTTTGCGATGGTTCAGGCGTACTGGCATATCGGCCGCATCATTGTGGAGCACGAGCAAAATGGAAGCCTCCGGGCTGAATACGGAAAAGCTGTATTACAGGGACTTTCAGAGCGACTGACGGAAGAATTCGGAAAAGGCTTTGATGTTCGAAATCTGCGCAATATGCGGGCGTTTTATCGCGCCTTCCCAAAATGGAACGCGGTGCGTTCCGAATTGACGTGGACGCATTATCGTGCCCTTCTCCGTGTAGAGGACGACGCAGCCAGAAGATGGTATATGGAAGAGTGCATCAAATCCGGTTGGTCGAGCCGTCAGCTGGAACGACAGATTTCTACGCTGTACTATGACCGGCTGCTCGCCAGCCGCGACAAGTCTCCCGTTATCGCTGAAGCAGGGGAGCTGATAGAGCCGCTGTCGGCGGAGAACTTCATCAAAGATCCGTATGTGCTGGATTTCCTTGATTTAAAGAACTATCCGGCGCTGCGGGAATCCGATCTGGAACAGGCACTGATAGACAAATTACAGGAGTTTCTACTTGAGCTGGGAAGAGGCTTCTGCTTTGTGGCAAGGCAAAAGCTCATGCGGTATGAGGATGAGGACTTTTACCTTGACCTTGTGTTTTACCACAGTATTTTGAAATGCCATGTGCTGATCGATCTGAAGATCGGCAAGCTGACACACGGCGACGTTGGACAGATGGACAGCTATATCCGGATGTTCGACGCACTGTATAAGAACGATGACGATAATCCCACAATTGGCATTATCCTCTGTTCTCAAAAGAATGAAGCCATCGTAAAATATTCCGTCCTGAACGACGCAAAGCAGGTCTTTGCCTCAAAGTATCGTTTGACTCTGCCATCTGCTGAGGAATTGCAGCGCCAGATTGAGGAAGAAAGGCGGAGAATCGAAGAACAAGAGGATGTAGGAAACTAGGGAGGCATGTGCATGGATTGATGAGGCTGATCATTTGGAAATATCTCGATCCGTGTCCGTAAGAAAGTGGACGGGATAGACTACTATACGACCTTCGGTGTGCCGAAGAAAGTTAAAGTCGTGAAGTAGGTTTCGATAGCTATACACCGGAAAGCCTTTATTTATGCAATGTCGTTAACTTAAGATCAATCCAATGTAGTGAGAAAAACTCGATATATATTACTGTAAACATTGATGAAATCATCCTTCTATGCTATTCTCTGTAGTGAGAAAAGAGGTTGGCAGAAGGCATGTTTATCAAAATACTTACAAAGACATATAAAGGTGAGAAACGGTACTATGCCAGTCTCGTTGAAAACAAACGGATTGATGGCAAGGTTGTACAAACAGTAAAGGCAAATCTTGGTCCGGTTACGGAAGAACAGATTCCCTACCTTAAGGCTGCCTATGCCGTCAAAAAGCCTCGTCTTGTTTATGACGATGATTGACGCGGAGGTACTGTAGTGAGAAAATCCGGCTCCCGCATCTTTTGCGACATCGACAGAATCCACTCTGATCCATTCGCAGCGATCTGCAGAAATGGAAATCCGACTGTTTTTATCCGCAATCGCAAGATGCCGCTGGACGATCTCACTTTCTCCATGATCAACAGGAAGGGGCTTACCCTTAAACTGGAGCTTCGTGGATATATGAAAATCTCTCACCCTGGAACACAAATATCCAAACCCGGATATCTAAAGCAGCGCATGAAACTGAATCCGGAAGCTTTTGTCGACCTGTATCAGTTTCACAACAGGAACTTTTACTCTGACCCCGATGCCGAACTATACACTGTTAACGGCTTTCTAGTTCTTGCTGCTGACGGGTCAGATATCAATATTCCGACGACACCTGAAACAATTGCGACATATGGCAATGCCTCAAGAAATAACACAAAGCTGTGTGCGCAGATTGGTCTCGGGTGTTTGTATGATGCCTTGAACCGCATGATACTGGATGCTGCGATCAATAAACCGAAGTTTAATGAAA
>DGWK01000043.1:0-4395 GCA_002395235.1 Lachnospiraceae bacterium UBA4260
TTACCACTTGGCGATAGCCCAATGGAAATAAGCAATAAAAAAAGGTGGGTAATGGGACTCGAACCCATGGTCTCCAGAACCACAATCTGGCGCGTTAGCCAACTACGCCATACCCACCACAAAAACAAATATCCGACTTAATCGGAAATATGCCCGAAGGGACTCGAACCCCCGACACCCGGCTTAGAAGGCCGGTGCTCTATCCAGCTGAGCTACGGACACATAACTTGGCAGCAGAATGTGCCTGCCTGCAACTGTCTAAAATTAGGCAATTGTTAAAGCGGGTGATGGGAATCGAACCCACGTATCTAGCTTGGAAGGCTAGTGTTCTACCATTGAACTACACCCGCATATTAATGAAGGATTATTGAGTTGTACATCTGAATCGGGGTGACAGGATTTGAACCTGCGACCTCTTGGTCCCAAACCAAGCGCTCTACCAAGCTGAGCAACACCCCGGAACCAATCTCAAATGCAAGTGTTATTATAAGTTGAAGCATCGAGATTGTCAACATGGTTTTTTAACTTTTTTTCAGTCAGTGAGACGATGGCTGATTCTCAAGCAAAATGCAGTCATTGCAAGAGGATAGTTTAGTCTCAAGCAAAATGCAGTTATTGCAAGAGGATAGTTTAGTCTCAGGCAAAGTACAGTCACTGCGAGAGCTGCTCCAGATAGCGGATCTCACAGGATGTCACCTTTCCGCCCTCAAGTGTCAGTACGATATAGGAAGGCCGGCGGTTCTCCTGGCGGGGCCAGGAGGTGCTGCCCGGGTTGAGCATGAGAACGCCCTTGTAATACTCCGCGACGGGCTCGTGCGTGTGCCCGTAAACGGCGATGGACGCGCCCCGGCGGACAGCTTCCCTGTGCAGGGCAGTGTACCCGCTGTGGAGGTCATAGCGGTGTCCGTGGGTCATGAAGATCCTGCAGGAGTCGAGCTCGACGATCCTCTCATAAGGCGCATCGGTAAAGAAGTCATTGTTGCCGGCGACGTAATAGAAGGGACAATCCGTGAGCTCGGCGTAGATGAACTCGCTGCCCTCGAAATCGCCGGCGTGGAGCATGGCGTCTATGTCCTTTTCTGCTGACAGAATGCGGAGAAAAATATCGTCCTGCGCATGGGTATCCCCAAGGATCAATATTTTCATTCGATTTTACCGTCCCCTGAGGCGCCACTTGAGGCGTCGTTTGAGACGTCATTTGAGGCGTCTTCTGAGGAGCCGTTCTCCGCGCACCAGACATGGTAGAGCGCGATCATGGCGCGGAATGCCTTGCCGCGGTGACTGATCTCGTTTTTCTGCTCTTCCGTGATCTCGGCGCTGGTCATGCCGTACTGGGGAAGATAGAAGAAAGGATCGTAACCGAAGCCGTTCTGTCCGTTAATGCTGTGCGCGATCACGCCTTCCATGGCGCCGCTTACTACGTGCTCGCTCCCGTCGGGGAAAATAGCGGCAACGGCCGCGACGAATCTGGCTGTCCGCTCCTCTTCGGGGACGCTCTCCATGCGCTTCATGATCTGCTCCATCTTGTAGTTGTAGTCTGTATCATAGCCCAGATAGCGGGCGGAGTAGATGCCGGGCTCTCCTCCGAGGGCGTCGATCACAAGACCCGAGTCGTCGGACATGACGGTGATCCGGGTATCTTCCGTGTCGATGGAGAAAGTGCCGTCCTCTATTTTTTGGCAGATGAGGGCGGAGACGGCTCTCGCCTTGATCAGCGCGTTTTCTTCAAAAGTAGTGCCGGTCTCATCGGGATCGGCTTCCACGCCGGCCTCCCTCATGGAGAGGACCTGCGCGTCCGGGTCGGTGATAATGTCACGGATCTCGCGGATCTTGCCGCTGTTGCCTGTTGCGATTATGAATAACTGTTTCAAACTTTCCTCCTTTGCGGCTTGGGCCCCGGAAACATGTAGAAATAGGTCTTGAGCATGCCGTTATAGATCTTGCGGTTTTTGGCGGCTTTCAGTCCCAGCTCGGCCTCACATCCGCTGAAGGATGTGATCAGATACATGGACCAGGAATCAAGCCTCTTGTAGGCGTCGCCCAGCTCGCGGTAGAGCTTCCTGACGGAGTCCTCTTCGGAACCGGTCAGGCGCTCGCCGTAAGGCGGGTTGGTGATCAGAAATCCGTACTTCTTGGGATGGGAGAGCTGGGAGACCGGCCTGGTCTGGAAGTGGATCAGGTGGTCCACGCCGGCGAGCTTCGCGTTAGCTCTGGCGGCGGCGATCGCGTCGGGATCGATGTCGTAGCCCTGCAGATCGGTCTCGATATCCGGCGTCTCCAGGTCGAGGGCCTCGTCGCGGCTGTCCTTCCAGAGAGACGGCGCGACCAGGTGTTTCCAGGTCTCGGCGGTGAAAGTGCGGTTTACGCCCGGGGCAATATTGGCGGCGATCATGGCAGCTTCGATCGGGAAGGTGCCGCTTCCGCAGAAGGGGTCCACCAGGATCCTGCCGGGCCTCCAGGGAGTCAGCGCAAGGAGCCCCGCTGCGAGATTCTCCGCAATGGGAGCGGTTACCTTGTATTTGCGGTAGCCGCGCTTGTGGAGCGACTCGCCCGTGGTGTCGAGGGCGACTGTCACTTCGTCCTTCATCAGAAAGACGCGGACGGGGTAGGAGTCTCCGGTCTCCGGAAACTGCTGCATCTTGTATTTGCGCTTCATCCGCTCGACCATGGCCTTTTTCATGATGGACTGGATGTCGGAGGGAGAGAAGAGCTTGCTCTTGACGCTGGCCGCCTTGGCGACCCAGAAGCGGGCGTCGGCGGGCAGAAACTCCTCCCAGGGCAGGGAAAGAGTTCCCTGGAACAGTTCTTCAAAAGTCTCGGCGTGGAAAGAACCCACTTTGAGGAGCACCCTCTCGCCGGTTCGGATCCCGATGTTGGCGCGGGCGATGGCCTCCTCGTCGCCGAGAAACGTCACGCGGCCGTCGTTGACTTCGGTGATCTCGTATCCGATGTCGTAGATCTCGTTTTTCAGTACGCTCTCCATGCCGAAATGGCAGGGGATGATCAGTTCGTATTGGGACATTGTATTCTCCGTTATATGATGCGCACGCGCGCGGAAAGGTAAAAGCTGCCTGCAGGCAGCCCGCACGCGGCGCGCCGGCTCGCGCTGCGAGCCTTTAACCTTTGATTTTCCTACTCATCATAACTGCAGCGGAAACTTTACGCAAGTAGGGGTAAACTCCTTGTTGCCCAAGGACGATCTTCACACCGGAGCCCATATCTTACCGGCGGCGACTTTTCACAACCATGGGATGGCCTTCGCACCGGAGCATATACCCTGTCAGTAACGACTTTTCAAGGACGGGAAAGTACCCCGACAAAAAAAGAGATGACACCGCAGTGCCATCTCTTTTTTACCAATCTTAACTTTCCCGTCCTTGAAACCGGAGTGTATGACAGGGTATATGTGCAGGTGCAGAACTCACCACCTACTTACACGATTCCCTGCGCCTCCATAGCATTAAGAACCTTCAGGAATCCCGCAATGTTAGCACCGGCAACATAGTTGCCCTCCATGCCGTACTGCTTCGAAGCCTCGTCGATGTTGTGATAGATGTTGACCATGATGGTCTTGAGCTTGGAGTCGACCTCTTCGAATGTCCAGCTCAGTCTCTCGGAGTTCTGGCTCATCTCCAGAGCGGAGGTAGCTACGCCGCCTGCGTTGGAAGCTTTGCCGGGAACGAAGAGAACGCCGCTGTCCTGGAGATACTGGGTAGCATCCAGAGTGGTGGGCATGTTAGCGCCCTCACAAACTGCGATGACGCCGTTTGCAACGAGCTGCTTCGCATCGTCGATGAGAAGTTCGTTCTGGGTTGCGCAAGGAAGAGCGACATCAACCTTGATGGACCATACGCCGCGGCCTTCGTGATACTCTGCGGAAGGTCTGGCTGCCTTGTACTCGGTCAGTCTTGCGCGTTTCACTTCTTTGACCTCTTTCAGAAGAGCTACATCGATTCCCTCGGAATCATAGATCCAGCCTGTGGAATCGGAGCAGGTGACGACCTTAGCGCCCAGCTGCTGAGCCTTCTCGATCGCATAGATCGCGACGTTGCCGGCGCCGGAGACTGCGACAGTCTTGCCTGCCAGAGTCATGTCGTGGCACTTGAGCAGCTCTTCGGTCAGATAAACGAGGCCGTAGCCGGTAGCCTGGGTTCTTGCCAGAGATCCGCCGTAGGTGAGGCCCTTGCCGGTCAGAACGCCTTCATAGATATTGCGGATTCTCTTGTACTGGCCGTACAGATAACCAATCTCACGTCCGCCTACGCCGATATCGCCTGCAGGTACGTCTGTGTCAGCGCCGATGTGTCTGTAGAGCTCGGTCATGAAGCTCTGGCAGAAAGCCATAACTTCTCTGTCGGATTTGCCCTTGGGATCGAAGTCGGAACCGCCCTTGCC
>DGWK01000043.1:4462-45067 GCA_002395235.1 Lachnospiraceae bacterium UBA4260
CGCCCTTGCCGCCGCCGATGGGAAGGCCGGTCAGGGAGTTCTTGAAGACCTGCTCAAAGCCAAGGAACTTGATGATGCCGAGGTTTACGGAAGGGTGGAAGCGAAGACCTCCCTTGTAAGGGCCGATCGCGCTGTTAAACTGGATACGGAATCCGTTGTTGACCTGGACCTGACCGTTGTCATCTACCCACGGTACGCGGAACAGGATCTGGCGCTCGGGAGTTGTGAGGCGCTCAAGGAGAGCTTCTTTTCTGTACTTTTCCTCATCAGCTTCGATCACGACGCGAAGGGACTCGAGAACTTCCTTGACGGCCTGATGGAATTCGGGCTGTGCGGGGTTCTGCGCGATCACTCTCTCCAGGATTTCATCAACATATGACATTTTCGTTTCCTCCTTTTGACTGGTGTAGTTTCCTGCAGAATGCCATGCCGTCGAGTGGATACGAATAATGTAATATAAGTATTATTGTATACAATCTCTGGCATAAAGGAACGCTTTGGCTGAAGAACACCATTGGGCATTATCAACAAAGCGGACACTGCTTTCTCTTTTGGGTTATTATAAAACGCCCAATACACATGTGCAATATGGCAAAATAGAGAAGCAGAAAATGTTATACAGGGCAATTATTGTTGATATTTTACAATAATTATTGTATACAAGAATACAATAATAAAACATTGCGCGATTTATCGCTTTAATGGGAAAAATTGACGGAAGAACATGCACCGAGATAATCAATGAAAAATAACACAAAGGGGATGCTTCCCGCCGGCACAGGCGGCGGGAAGCATCCCCTGGAGCAGAGGAGAAGCAGAAAGAAGACTTTAGGCATAAACAATCATTTTTACAAAAACATATTCCAAAGAGGATCGAAAAAATGCATTTCCTGACCAAAGTAATCAGGTTTTTTCCATGGATTTGGGCATAAGGTTGTTCTATGGAAAAAATATCTTCTAATTGCAGCTCTCAGCACGAGTTCTATGAAAAAATTGGGAGATAAAACTATACAATAATGAATTCATGCCTAATCGCAACAATTGGATCGTGGCAGTTGAATCGCAACAGTTGGATCGCAACAATTGGATCACGGCAGTGGTATTATAGCAGCGCAACCCCCGCCTTCTCGCATGCCGCGATCACATCTTCAGGCCAGATCGAGCTGTGCACTTCGCCGATGTGGGCCTTGCGCAGGAAGAACATGCAGATTCGGGATTGGCCGATTCCGCCTCCGATGGTGAAGGGGAGCCGCTCCTCGAGGATTGCCTTCTGGAAAGGCAGCTCCGCTCTCTCGGGGCAGCCGGCTTTGTCGAGCTGCTCGCGCAGCGCGTCGGCGTCGACGCGGATTCCCATGGAGGAGAGCTCCAGCGCAATGTCGAGCACGGGATAGTAGACGAGGATGTCGGCGTTGAGCTTCCAGTCGTCGTAGTCGGGAGCGCGCCCGTCGTGGGGCTCACCGTTGGCCAGCTTGTCGCCGATCTGCATCAGGCAGACGGCGCCTTTCTCGCGGCAGATCAGGTACTCGCGCTCCTTGGGAGTCTTGTCCGGATAGAGGGCTTCCAGCTCGGAGGTTGTGATAAAGAAGATATCATGAGGAAGGATTTCCTCAATATAGTCGTAGCGGATCGCCATGTATTTCTCGGTCTTGCGAAGGACTCTGTAGACATTCTGGACGACCGTCTTGAGGGTCTCCATGGTGCGGTCCTCTTTGGTGATGATCTTTTCCCAGTCCCACTGGTCCACGTAGATGGAGTGGATGTTGTCGGTGTCCTCGTCGCGGCGGATCGCCACCATGTCGGTGTACAGGCCTTCGCCGACACTGAATCCGTACTTGCCCAGCGCGTAGCGCTTCCACTTGGCCAGGGAATGGACGACTTCTGCCATCTCGCCGGATTCTTTGATGTCAAAAGATACAGGGCGCTCCACGCCATTGAGATTGTCATTGAGTCCGGATTCGGGACGGACAAACAGAGGAGCGGAGACGCGGCGCAGGTTGAGCCGCTCTGCCAGAAGATTCTGGAAGAAGTCCTTTACGGTCTTGATGGCTATCTGGGTCTCGTGAAGATCCAGAGATGACTGGTACTGATCGGGAATAATTAATCTTTCCATAAGTGCCCTTTCCGCCGGCCGCGGAGTAACTTTGCGGCAGCATTAAACTTTGTGGGGAAGTTCCCGTCTTTACAGGCAGTGACTTCGCGACACAGGTGGCTCGCTCGTCGAGCGCAGAGAATTTTAAAACACCGTTTATTTAATCGCAAATCCGGGAAAAATGCAATAACAGGATTCACAGAGGAATGATATACTGCTTTGTATGAGCAAAAAAATAAGAATTTCGGTCCGGGATCTCGTGGAGTTCATCATGCGAGCCGGAGATCTGGATGAGCGCTCCGCGGGCGCTTCCGAGGAAGCCATGCTGGAAGGGGCTCGAATGCACAGAAAGCTCCAGAGGGAAGCGGGGCCCGACTATACGGCAGAGGTGCCGCTGGCAATCTATTATCCGATCACGCCGGAGGCGTTTGATGACTATTCGATCACACCGGAGGCGCATGACGGCTGTGTGCCGGCGGGCACCGAACCCGGGAACCTGCCCGGTGCGCCGGCGGACGCGGATGCCGACAGCCTCCCCTATGTACTGGTAGAAGGCCGGGCGGACGGCATTTTCTGCGGAGCGGATCCCGAGAACCCCATCTTCGGGGAGGCCTGGACCATCGATGAGATCAAAACAACATACAGAAAAGTGAGCCGGATGAAGGAGCCCGAGCCGGTGCACCTGGCGCAGGCCAAATGCTATGCCTACATTTATTGTGTGCAGAATCAGCTGGACATTGTGCGGGTCAGAATGACCTACTGCAGCCTTGTGACGCAGGAGATCCGCCGGTTTACGCAGGAGTTCACGGCGGAGGAGATCAGCGACTGGTTCTGCGGCCTGATGGAGGAGTACCTGCGCTGGGCGAAAATGGTGATCCGCTGGGAGACGATCCGAAACCAATCCCTGTCGCAGCTGGCGTTTCCTTTTAGCTACAGGGAAGGGCAGAGAGATCTGGTGGTTCATGTCTACCACACGATCTGCCACGGCAGGAAGCTCTTTCTGGAGGCGCCCACCGGGACGGGGAAGACGATCTCGGCGATCTTTCCGGCGCTGAAAGCGATCGGGGAGAGGAAGGCGGACCGGCTTTTCTATTTTACTGCCAAAACAGTGACCGGCCAGGTGGCTCTGGAAACATTTACGATCCTGAGGGACGCGGGGATGCGCCTTAAGAGCGTGCAGCTGACGGCAAAAGACAAGATCTGCCCGATGGAAAAGCGCGCCTGCAACCCCGACGACTGCCCGCGGGCCAAAGGGCACTTTGACAGGGTCAACGAGGCGCTGTTCGATCTTTTGACGCGGGAAGAGGACATCCGGAGGGAGACGCTGGAGGCTTACGGAGAGAAGTACAACGTGTGCCCCTTCGAGCTGGGGCTGGATGTGTCCACTTTCGCGGACGCGATGGTGGGCGATTACAACTATCTGTTTGATCCGCACGCGCGGCTGGCGCGCTTTTTTGCCGAGGGAAAAGGGACGGAGAGATACCTGTTCCTGGTGGACGAGGCCCACAACCTGGTGGACAGGGGGCGGGACATGTTCTCCGCGACGCTCTCGAGGGAGGAGATAAAGGCCTTTCGGAGCAAAGTGAGGGAGGCGTATCCGTCCCTGTGGAAGAAGCTCGGCAAGCTGCTCACCGCTTTCCGTCCCTTTAAGGAAGCGTTTGAACAAAAAAACTTTGAGGCGGAACCGATGACGGCGGGCGAAAGGGCAGGCTCTGTGCAGGCCGCAGTGAGCGACCCGGGCACATTGGACGCGGAGAGCGCCCCCGGCGCGGCCGCGACGCCTTCGGGAATGAGCTTCATGGAAGTCATGGGAGGCAGAGAGCGGGTCCTTTTGGTGGAGGAGATCGACACGGTGGCGGACGCCGCTTCCAAGGTCCTCGAGGAGATGCAGTTCATCCTGCAGGAGCAGAGGCGCGGAAGGGAGCAGACGGGCAAGGCGGCGGACGCGGCGGCCCCGCAGGCGCGGGAAGAGTTTATGAACGCGCTCTTTACCCTGTCGCATTTTGTGACCATTTACGGCGGGATGGAAGGCGATTATCAGATTTACGTCGAGAGGTACGGCCGGGAAGAATACAAATTGCAGTTGTTCTGCGTGGATCCATCTGGTAAACTGGCACAGTGCCTGGAAAAAGGAGAGGCGAGCATTCTGTTCTCCGCGACGTTTCTGCCTATCCGCTATTACAAGCGGCTTCTGGGAGGGACGGAGGAGGACTACGAGGTGTACGCCAGGTCGTCCTTTGATCCCGGCAAACTCGGGCTCTTTATCGCGGGCGATGTGACGAGCCGCTACAGGAGCCGGGGGACCGATCAATATGTCAAAATAGCGTCGGCCATCCACAGCGCCGTGTCCGAGAGGCATGGCAACTATATGATCTTTTTCCCGTCCTATTCCTTTATGGAAAAAGTCCTGGAGCAGTACGAGATGAGATATCCCGAGGACGAAGAGACCGCGCTGTGCGTGCAGAAACCGCAGATGACGGAAGCTGAGCGGACGTGGTTTCTCGAGCGCTTCGAGGAAGTGAGCGATGTAAAGAGCCTTCTGGGCTTTTGCGTGCTGGGCGGGATCTTCAGCGAGGGGATCGACCTGCGGCAGGACAGACTGATCGGCGCCATTATCGTCGGGACCGGATTTCCGCAGGTGTGCGCGCAGAGAGAGATCCTCAAGGACTATTTTGACAGGCGCGGGGAAAACGGATTTGACTACGCCTACAGATATCCCGGGATGAACAAAGTCCTGCAGGCGGCGGGCAGGGTCATCCGGACGGCGGACGACGTCGGCGTCGTCGTGCTGATGGATGAGCGGTTCCGCACGAACGCTTACAGGCGGCTTTTCCCGGTGCAGTGGAGAGGCGGCAAGGAGACAGACAGTCTGGAAATTGGGGATAAAATCTCTAAATTTTGGGACGAATGGCTTTAAAATGTGGATAACTTTGTGGACAATGTGGATTTCTTTGGAAAATATGCGGGTTTCCTATTGCAAAATAGAGGAAAATATGGTATTTAGGTCCGCACTTCGGAAATCTTATGGATGATAAGGAGGAAAAACTATGTGGGCGGAAGAAAGTGTGATCTATCAGATCTATCCCCTTGGGATGTGCGGCGCGCCTTATGAAAACGACGGCGTGCAGGCGCACAGGATCCTCGAGGTGAAGGAGTGGATCCCGCACCTTAACAAACTCGGCGTCACGGCAGTCTATTTCTGCCCGGTGTTCGAGTCGGATACGCACGGATACAACACGAGGGACTATAAGAAGATCGACTGCAGGCTCGGCACCAACGAGGACTTCAAGGAAGTGTGCGACGCGCTGCACGCGGCCGGGATCCGCGTGATCCTGGACGGCGTGTTCAATCATGTCGGCAGAGGTTTCACGCAGTTTGTCGACGTGCTGAACAGGAGATGGGACTCCCCCTACAAGGACTGGTTCCACATCAGCTTCGACGGAAACTCGAACTACAACGACGGACTCTGGTACGAGGGCTGGGAAGGCAACTATGACCTGGTAAAGCTCAATCTCCGCAACGAGGAAGTGATCGCTCATATTTTTGACGCGATAAAGTTCTGGGTGGACTATTTTGACATCGACGGACTGCGGCTCGACGTGGCGTACTGCCTGGACAGGGATTTCATCCGCAGGCTCCGCGGGTACACGGATTCCCTGAAGCAGGATTTCTATCTGATCGGCGAGATCCTGGGCGGCGATTACAAGACCATCATGGGAGACGGGATGCTGCACTCCGCGACCAACTACGAGTGCTACAAAGGACTGTTCTCCAGCTTCAACAGCATGAATATGTTTGAAGTCAACCACTCTCTGATGCGCCAGTTCGGCTCCGACCCCTGGTGCCTGTACAGAGGGTACCATCTGCTGTCCTTCGTGGACAACCACGATGTGACCCGCGTGGCAAGTGTGCTGACCAATAAGAAGCATCTGCCGCTGATCTATGCGCTGGCCTTCGGTATGCCCGGCATTCCCAGCATCTACTACGGCAGCGAGTGGGGCGTCGAAGGGGAGAAGAGACAGGGCGACCCGGCACTGCGCCCCCGCATCGAGGCACCCCAGTGGAACGAACTCACGGAGTGGATCAGCAAGCTTGCGGCCGCCAAAAAATCGTCCGAAGCTCTCTGCTACGGCGACTTCCGCAGCGTTGTGCTGACCAACAAGCAGTGCATCTTCGAGAGAAAGGCGGCGGGAGAGAGGGTCCTTGTGGCTATCAACGCGGATGAAAACGAGTATGTCGCCCACTTCGACGCGGGATGCGGGACGGCGGTGGACCTGATCACCGGGGAGAAGCACGATTTTGGCGGAGGAAGCAGGCTTCCCGCTTACAGCGCGGCGTTCTGGAAGATGGAAAGATAACAGTCTTCCCGCCCGTTGCCATCTGTGACAAAAGAGTGTACAGCGTCTGAAGCTGTGTGCTATAATGGGCGTGATTTGATCAATATTTTTCATTATTTATCAATTACTATTATCAGGCAATTTGATGCCGGAAAGAGGGGCTACTATGACAATGGTTTTGGTTGCCGGGCTTCTGCCCGTCGCGGTACTTCTTTTTTACATTTATTCC
The DNA here is from genome assembly GCA_002395235.1 of Lachnospiraceae bacterium UBA4260. Classification (GTDB taxonomy): domain Bacteria; phylum Bacillota; class Clostridia; order Lachnospirales; family Lachnospiraceae; genus CAG-791. Next base: position 11,118 of record DGWK01000043.1, read on the forward strand.
CATGACAAGATTGAAAAGGAACCCACGGGACTGCTCATCAAGCTCCTGTTCTTCGGATGCCTTTCCTGCATTCCGGCCGTGATCCTGGAGTCGGTGTGGACCAATTTCCTGCAGGGAATCGGCATGAACCCGTACAGCCTGATCTACATTCTGATTGAGAATTTCCTCGTCGTGGCGCTGGCGGAAGAGGGCAGCAAGAGAGTGCTGCTGCAGCTGGGAAGCTGGAATAACCCCGCGTTTAACTATGTGTTTGACGGCGTCGTCTACGCTGTCTGCGTATCGCTGGGATTTGCCGGACTGGAAAATGTGCTCTACATCGGCGGATTCGGAATGGACATCGCTGTGATCAGAGGAGTGGCAGCGGTTCCGCTCCACTGCATCTGCGGCGTTTTCATGGGACACTACTACGGCCTTGAGAAAACGTATACCGTGCGTGGCATGATTAACGAGGCCAAGAACGCGAAACTCATGGGACTTCTGATTCCCATTCTGATCCACGGATTCTACGATTTCGCAGCTTCGATCGGAAACGAGACCTTTGTGTATATCTGGCTGATCTTCGTAGTGGTGATGGATATCATCGCGATCCGGTCGATCAAGAAGTACTCCAGGCTTGATTCGCCGATCTGAACGGGCATTACAATTTTTTGAAAAAACAGTTGACACGCGGTGGACACTGAGGTATATTAATCATTGTCCACCGCGAAAAACGGTTCGGAAATAAGATTTATAAATGCGATAGTAGTACAGTTGGTAGTACGCCACCTTGCCAAGGTGGAGGTCGCGAGTTCGAGCCTCGTCTATCGCTCTCGGCAGTGAGAGCTGCCACACAATTTAATAAATGCGATAGTAGTACAGTTGGTAGTACGCCACCTTGCCAAGGTGGAGGTCGCGAGTTCGAGCCTCGTCTATCGCTCTGAAAAGGTGTCACATTGTGACACCTTTTTCTTTGCGCGTTAGCAAATGTACTTGTAAAAACAGCTCCGATAAAATACAATAGCTAAGGCAAACAAACGGGCTTTTTGCCCCACATTGACTCTCAACAAGGAGAGCAGTGATGAAAGGAGAAGTTATGAAAAAGAAACTACTGGCCGGGATCCTTGCTGTAAGCATGGTGGGAGCACTTCTCACGGGCTGCGGCAAAGGAGCGACACAGGGCGAAGGATCGACGCAGGCAGCTGCCGAAGCTCCGGCGGAGACCCCGGAGAGAGCGAAAACCAATGAGATCGTGATCGGCATCGCGCAGGATCTCGATCAGAGCCTTGACCCGCACTACGCAGTGGCGGCGGGAACCAAGGAAGTAATGTTCAATGTTTTTGAGGGACTGGTCAAATACGATTCTAACGGAGACACTGTTCCCGCAGTAGCTTCGGATGTACAGATATCCGAAGACGGTCTTGTCTATACTTTTACACTTCGTGACGGCGTGAAGTTCCACAACGGAGAGACCGTGGATCTTGACGACGTGATCTACTCAATCCAGCGCTGCAAGGACGACCCCAAGGTTAACCCGCAGACTTCCACAGGACTGAAATGCATCGCAAACCTTGAGAAGGACGGAGACAATAAACTTGTGATGACGCTCAGCGAGCCCAACACGGAACTGATGTCTCTTCTTACACTGGCAATCATTCCTTCTGATTATGACAAGCAGGACACCGCGCCCATCGGCACAGGTCCTTATAAGTATGTCTCCCGCACGGCGCAGGAATCCGTCGAACTGGAGAAGTTCGCGGACTACTGGGGAACGCCCGGCAACCTGGACAAGGTCACTTACAAGATCAACGAGAAGGCCGAGGGCCTTGTAATGGGTCTTGAGAGCGGAGCACTGGATCTGGTATCGCACCTGAGCAGCACGCAGGTCGGAGAGCTCAGCAAGGAGAATTTCAATATCGAGCAGGGCACGATGAACCTCGTGCAGGCCCTCTATCTCAACAATGAGGCAGCTCCTTTTGACAACGAGCTCGTCCGCCAGGCTCTGTGCTATGCGGTCGACAAACAGGAAATTCTGGATATGGCGTTTGACGGCTACGGATTCCCGATCGGATCCAACGTGTTCCCGGCATTTACCAAGTACTATGACGAGAGCCTCGTAAATTACTACGAGCACGACGTCCAGAAAGCCAAGGATCTTCTCGCGCAGGCGGGTTATCCCAACGGCTTTGATATGACAATTACTGTTCCTTCCAACTATCTGCCGCACTGTGACACCGCGGAAGTTATCGCCGAGCAGCTTAAGGAAGTCGGCATCAACGCGACTCTGAAGCGTGTGGAGTGGGAGACCTGGAAGGCGGATACCTACGCGGGAAGAAACTTCCAGTCCACAGTGATCGGCCTGACCGCGGATCCGCTGACAGCCAGAAGCCTTCTGGAGAGATTCACGACCGGACAGCGTGTGGCGGATGCGGAAGGCAACCGCGGCAACAACTTCATCAATTACAACAACGCGGACTACGACGCTCTCTTCGAGCAGGCCGTCAAGTGCTATGATGATGCGGAACAGGTCAAAATATACAAAGAAATGGAAAAGAATCTTACCGAGCACGCAGCCAGCGTCTATATTCAGGATATGGCGGATATGGTGGCTATACGCAAGGGGCTGACCGGCCTTACCTTCTATCCTCTGTATGTGCTGGACGTCTCCACACTGAAGTGGGAATGAGGATGAGAGCGGAATCGGACTGAGCGATCATGTGCGCAGCAATAGGGCGTTCTTATTGCTGCGCACTTTTATAATTATTCAGCGGCGCGGCCGCTGTGACAAATGCATCCGACAGAAGGAGAAAACCACTTTGAAGTATGCACTTCGCCGTATCCTGGCACTTTTTATCACGATGATCCTGGTATCATTTCTGGCTTTTGCAGCCTTCCACATCATATCCGGCGATCCCGCGCGGGCCATTCTGGGAATGAACGCCACAGAAAAGCAGCTTGCACTGCTGCGGCAGGAACTGGGGCTGGATAAGCCGTTTCTTGTACAGTATTTTAACTGGCTGCTCGGCTTCTTTTCGGGAAATCTGGGAATATCTTACAGCTATCGGCAGCCGGTGGCTTCCCTGATCATCCCCAAGCTCCTGGTGACCCTTGTGATGGTCCTGATCAGCTTTGGCATCATTGTCGTGCTGTCGCTCCCTCTGGGACTTCGCGCGGCACAGAAATCCGGCGGACGTCTGGACTGGCTCAGGACTACGGTCGACCAGCTGTGCATGGCGGTCCCCGCTTTCTTTCTGAGTATCCTGGTATCCTATATCTTCGGGATCGTGCTGAAATTCTTTACGCCCGGAGATTTTCCGAAAATGGAGAGGGACCTGACGGGAGCTCTTCGCTATCTCTTTTTTGCTGCGGTCTGCATAGCGATTCCGAGGATTGCGATGGCAGTGCGCATGCTCAAGAGCACGATCATTGAGGAGATGGAGAAGGACTATGTCCGGACAGCGATCTCAAGGGGCAATACCAGGGCGGAAGTCCTGAAAAAGCATGTCCTGAAGAATTCGCTCGTGCCGACGATCACGTTTCTGGGACAGACAATGGCGGAGATCGTGGGCGGGAGTATCGTCGTGGAGCAGGTCTTCGGAATCCCCGGCATGGGGAGGTTTCTCGTGGCGTCGATCTCCAACAGAGATTATCCGGTCGTGGAGGCGCTTGTCGTCATTCTCGCTTTCTGGGTCATTCTCTCGGGAACTGTGGCGGATCTGGTGGGCCAAAAGATAGATCCTCGCTTAAGACTGGGGGACCGCTCATGATGAAGAAAAAATGGAATGGCTATCTTATCGCAGGGTGCCTCATCACAGGCATCATTATTCTGTGGATCGTGATCGGAAGATTTTATACTCCCTATCCGCCCACCAAGATGAGCTCCGCAAAACTCCAGGGGCCGTCGCTGGCGCACCTGTTCGGGACTGACAAGTTCGGGCGCGATATTTTCAGCCGCGTGATGCAGGGATCCGGCACTACACTGGTCATCGCCGCGCTGACCATAGTGATCGGCGCAGGGATTGGAACGGTTGTGGGCGCAGTGACCGGGTATTTCGGCGGCATTCTGGATGAAATCCTGATGCGTCTCAACGACGCGCTCACCGCATTTCCGAGCATTCTTCTTGCCCTGGTCATCATCAGTATCCTGGGACCGGGCAAGTACAACGTGATCATCGCACTGGGAATCGTCTTTATTCCCTCTTACGCGCGCATGATGAGAACGGCGTTCGCCGCGCAGCGGGAAGTGAACTATATAACCAGCGCAAGGCTCATGGGCGCCGGCAGCATGAGGATCCTTCTGGTCCATATGCTGCCCAACACGGTGCATGTGCTGCTCCCCGCGCTCACGATCGGTTTCAACAACGCCGTCCTGGCGGAGGCCAGCATGAGCTTTCTGGGAATCGGCGTGACGCCCCCGGACGTGTCCATGGGCTATATGCTCTCGGAGGCGCAGGGAATGTTCCGCTCGGCGCCCTGGTACGCGCTGAGCGTCGGCGGCGTGATCGCGCTGTTGGTATTCGGTATCAGCCTGATCGGCGAAGGTTTGCAGAGAATGAATGGGGAGGTGAACTGATGCTGGAAGTCAGAGATCTCCATGTAAAATTTCATAACAGAGACAGGGAAGCCGTGGCGGGCGTGACCTTTACGCTCAGGGACGGAGAGATCCTGGGGCTGGTCGGCGAGTCCGGCTCCGGCAAATCTGTCACGGCGATGAGTATAGCCGGCCTTCTCCCCCGCAAAAAATGCGATTACAGAGGGGATGTGCTCGTAGACGGCGAAGACATGCTGCACGCCAGCAGAAGCCTTCTGCGCAAAATACAGGGAAATAAGATCGGCGTCGTCTTCCAGGAGCCCATGAGCGCCATGGACCCGCTGATGAAAGTGGGCAGGCAGGTGGAAGAAGTGCTTGTCATCCACACGGACCTGGGGCCCGAAGAGCGCAAAAAGCTGGCCATAGAGGCCCTGGCAGATGTGGAACTGCCGAACCCCGAAGAGGTCTACAACAAGTATCCGCACGAGCTTTCCGGTGGCATGCTGCAGAGGTCGATGATTGCGGCGGCTATTGTGGCGCGGCCCAGCCTGCTTCTTCTGGACGAGCCCACTACGGCGCTGGACGTCACGATCCAGGCCCAGATTCTCAAGCTCCTGGTCAAGCTCAACAAAAAACACGGCATGTCCATGCTCTTCATTTCTCACAACCTGGGTGTCGTGAGAAAGTTATGCAAGCGCGTCGCCGTCATGCAGCGCGGCGTCATTGTTGAGGAGGGGGCGACAAACGATGTCTTCTTCCGCCCGCAGCATCCTTATACGCAGCATCTGATCGAGTGCATTCCCGCGAGGGTAAAAGTGATCGCCAGGAAGAAGGCGGAAGAGACAGAGGGAGGTGCAGACAATGACTGACAGCATGAAAGAAGACAGGCAGCTCGTCCTGGAAGTCAATCATGTGAGCGGCGGATACCGCACGGCCGGCCTCTTCGGCAAAGGCAAGTACCAGCAGGTCCTGTACGATGTGGATTTCAACATCCGGCACGGCGAGATCATGGGGCTTGTGGGCGAGAGCGGTACCGGCAAGTCTACTTTGGCAAGAATGATTCTGGGCATGCTGGAGCCGGAAGAGGGCAGCATCGTGCACCACACGAAACGCCCGCAGATCATTTTCCAGGATCCCTACAGCTCCCTGAATCCGGCTTACACGGTGGAGTGGACGCTGGAGGAGCCCCTGCGCGTGTTCGGCAAATACGACGCGGCGGAGAGAAAGCGCCGGGTCCGCGACATGCTCGCCAAAGTAGAGCTCCCCGAAGAGGTCCTCGGCGCAAGGCCATCGGAGCTTTCCGGCGGCCAGAGACAGAGAGTCAGCATCGCGGCGGCTCTGATCAGAAGGCCCCGCTTTATCATCGCGGATGAGCCGGTCTCGGCGCTGGACGTGACGATCCAGGCCCAGATCCTGCAGCTTCTTCGCGATCTGCGCGAGGAACTGGACCTGAGCTATCTGTTCATTTCCCACGACCTCAACGTCGTGTATCAGCTCTGCGACAGAGTTCTTGTCATGAAAAAGGGGAGAATTGTGGAGCAGGGGACGGTGGATGAGGTCTATGATCATCCCAAGGAAGAATATACAAGACAGCTGCTTGCTGCAGCGGAATAGGCGGGCGGCACGGCGGCACACATCTCCGCAGCAGAGGGATGCCTTTATGAAAAAACCACACCCGGTTCACCTTGTTTTGGTGAGCCGGGTGTTCTTTCGTTATTCAGGAAGTACGGAACGGCACAGTGCCGGAAAATTTTGTGTATACTCTTTTCTAAAAGCCTTCTTCGGTGGAATATCCACCGAAGAAGGGCTCGGGAAAGGGTACTATGACTCTCTATAGAGATGTATAGGTCTGTTTCTGAAGCCTTCTTCAGTGGAATATCCACCGAAGAAGGGTTTTAAAAGAGCACTATGGCTTTTATCAGGAGGCACGGGCACGTTATAGCAGCTTCCTCAGCAAGACATGAACTTTCATTCAGAGGGATGTAGTGTTTCCTGCCTCTCCTCCTCACGGATTTGATCCCTAAGTGTTTCCAGCAGAATCGGCGTATAGTCGATGCGCTCCACACTGACGCAGGCACTGCGGCTGCTGACGGACCGGTAAGACGGATGACTGTGGACGTGTCCGTACAGGTTGGCGTAGGGCATGCTCCTGCAGACATAAAGAGGAGCATGTGACAAAATAAAGAAGTCCTTGAGGATGACAGGCAGATCATAGCACTCCTCGAAGCCAAGGTCCCTCCACTCCTGCGGGGACAGGTAAGTGTCGTGATTGCCTATGACAAGGAATTTGCGCCCTTTGAGCTGAGAGAGCAGTTCGCGGCAGCGGGCCTGCCCGCCGGAGCAGAAGTCGCCCAGATGATAGACCAGGTCATTGTCGCTGACGACTGCGTTCCAGCGCCGGATCATCTCCCTGTCCATTGTGACGGTGTCAGGAAAGGGGCGCTCCTCATACAACCTTATATTCTTATCTCCGAAATGGGTATCCGCGATCAGGAAGATCCGGCTCTCCTGTTTAGTGGTGTTCATCCTTTTCTCCTTAATTTTAGAAGGGACATGTTTAAAAGCGGGCTGCCTGTAAGGCGGTTTCCTGCTCTCAGTGCGCCTGCTAAACGCTATTTTCCTGTTTCATATCTGATATAACTGTAAGCCTGCTCCCGAATATATGTCAAATTGTATATTTTTTGAAGGAAAATGAATTAATAATTTCTTTAGAAAAATTCAAGTAATAATTGACTTAAAGTTTAGTAATAGTATAATTGTGAATCGTACAAAAAAGTTTAGTATCAGAATATTTTCAGTTTATTATCAGAATTGATAGACGGCGGACCAAAGAAATGGTTTAAAAGACTTCAATAGTACAGGCTGCAGGAAAAACCAGGGAGGTAGGCAGAAAAATGGATACTGACAGTATCAACAAAGACATAGGCAGGAGGATCAGGAATCACCGGAACAGAAACGGGCTGACGCAGCAGGAGCTCGCCGACCGCACGGAACTGACCAAAGGGTTCATTTCTCAGCTGGAGAGAGGGCAGGTTTCGGCTTCGGTGGTGACACTTATGGACCTCATCGAGTGTCTGGGCACGACGCCGGCGGAATTCTTCAAGGATGAAGAGGAGCAGGTCGTCTTCACGGAGAAGGAATATTTTGAAAAGCTGGATGAACAGGGCAACAGCAGGCAGTGGATCGTGCCGACGGCGCAGAGACTGCAGATGGAGCCGCTGCTGGTGGTGATCCAGCCGCATTCATCACTGGAGGAAGACAAGCCGCACAGCGGCGAGGAATTCGGATACCTGATGAGCGGAAGGCTGAACCTGTGGCTCGGGGACAAGGTGTATCACATCAAGTCCGGCGAGAGTTTCTATTATCAGGCGGCGCAGAAACATCGGATCGAAAACCCGGGCGGAAGACCCGCGAAGTTTTTGTGGATCAGCTCGCCCCCAGAGTTTTGACTTGGGTGCTGTTAAACAAAACCCGAATGCGAAGCATTTGGGACCTGGGGGCTGTATAACCCCAAAAAGCTGCAAACAATTTTTTTATGGAGAACAAGGAAATGGAGAACAACACAAACATTATAGAACTGCGCGGTATCTGCAAAGTCTATGAAGACGGCTATAAGGCTGTCGACGACTTCAATCTGGAAGTCAAGAGAGGAGAATTTGTAACGCTTCTGGGTCCTTCGGGCTGCGGCAAGACCACAACTTTGCGCATGATCGCAGGGTTCCTTATGCCGTCATCGGGGGAGATCCTGTTGAACGGAAAGTCGATCCAGGATCTGCCGCCCTACAAGAGACCGGTCAACACGGTCTTCCAGAGGTATGCTCTGTTTCCTCATATGAATATCTACAATAATATTGCATTTGGGCTCAAGCAGAAGAAGATGCCCAAGGATGTCATCGAGCGCAAGGTGCGCCGGGTCCTGGACCTGGTGGATCTGGAGGGCTTTGAGCAGAGAAGTGTCAGCACGCTTTCCGGCGGTCAGCAGCAGCGTATCGCGATCGCAAGGGCGCTGGTCAATGAGCCGGAGATCCTGCTTCTGGATGAGCCTCTGGGCGCGCTGGACCTCAAGATGCGCAAGGAGATGCAGATCGAGCTCAAGGATATGCACGACAAGCTGGGCATCACCTTCATCTATGTCACGCATGACCAGGAAGAGGCGCTCACCATGTCCGACAAGATCGTCGTCATGAACGAGGGCAGGATCCAGCAGGTCGGCACACCCGAAGATATCTACAATGAGCCGAAAAATGCCTTTGTCGCCGACTTTATCGGGGAGAGCAATATTTTCAACGGAATGATGACGGGCAAGCTCCGCGCGAGATTCTGCGGCGGCGAGTTCGAGTGCGTGGACGACTACGAGGAAGGCACACACATCACGGCGGTCGTAAGGCCGGAGGATGTGGAGCTGACAAAGCCCGAGCTGGGAACCATCCAGGGTGTGGTGGACTCCGTGATCTTCAAGGGAATGCACTATGAGATCACCGTGCTGTCCGGCAAGAACGAGATCGTGAGCCAGACCGTGCACTCCGCAAAGGTCGGAGACCGTGTCGGCATCCGCGTGGAGCCCGACAACATCCACATCATGCTGGCGGAGGACCACACCAACCTGTTCTTTGCCGAGATCAACAAGGATTACAGGCTGGAGTACAACGGCCATGTTCTGGATACGAGCCTGACCAAGATCATCAAGGGAAGCTCCAGGAGAGAGGACGGAACGCTGCAGGATGCCAGCGGAGAGGCCATCGATCCCAAGCGCATCCGCATTCAGGTGGCGATCGGACCCAGCGATATTCAGATGACGGACGACCAGGAAGCCGGACTGATCCAGGGAACGATCAGCAACCTGATCTACAAGGGCGACCACTACAGCTACATCATCCACACCGAGCTGGAGCAGGATTTCGTGGTCAACGACGAGTACCTGTGGAACATGGGGGACCGCGTCGGCCTCCTGATGCCTGTGGAGAAGATGACCTTCACCATCAAGAAGAAGTAAGCGTAAAGCTTTTGGAGGGATAACAATTGAGTTTTTCAAGAAAAAATCTGGGAATTCCATACGCGGTCTTTCTGTTGCTCTTCGTGGTGGCACCGCTGATCGTCCTTGTGTTCTATGCTTTCACGAACGGACAGGGGCAGTTCACCCTGGAGAACCTGACCGGCTTTTTCACGGATCCCAATACAGTGGGAACTTTGTTCTACAGTTTCGCGATCGCGTTCGTCACGACCATCGTCTGTCTGCTTCTGGCCTACCCTATTGCCTATATTTTGGCAATGAGTGAGCTTAAGACCAAGTCGGTGATCGTCATGGTCTTCGTGCTGCCCATGTGGATCAACTTCTCCCTGCGCATCACGGCACTCAAGGAGGTCCTGACCCTGATCGAGGGCAACCTGGCCAGATATCCTTTTACGAATGCGGTCATAGGTATCACCTACGATTTCCTGCCCTTTATGATTCTGCCGATCTACACGACGCTCGAGAAGCTGGACGGCGCGCTGCGCGAGGCGGCTATGGATCTGGGGGCTGACCCGGTGCGGACCTTCCTGCAGGTGACCCTGCCTCTGTCCGTGCCCGGCATTATCAGTGGCGTGTCCATGGTCTTCCTTCCCGCGATGACCAACTATGTCGTCCTGGATATGCTCTACAACAGTACTTATATCATGGGCAGCCTCATCGGAAGTTATTTCTCGGCCTACAACTGGCACGGCGGATCCATGATCGCGCTGATCCTGCTTGTGATCATCTGCCTGTTCACCCTGCTCACGTCTGAGGACGGAGAGGAGAATCCGAGAGGAGGTGCGCTTCTGTAATGGCCAAAATAGTAAAACGCGCTTACCTTATCATCATGCTTCTGTTTATTTATTTTCCGATCCTGATTCTTGCGGTGTTCAGCTTTACGAGCGCCACGCAGATCGGACAGCTTCGCGGCTTCTCGATGCAGAATTATGTGACGCTGTTCACGACCCCGGAGCTCACGGATATGATCCGCGGAACGCTCCTTCTGGCGCTTGGGTCGGCCACGATCGCGACGATCCTGGGGACGCTGGGAGCCATCGGAGCTTTTTATTCCGGGAAAAGGGCCAACACGCTGATCACCTCCTTAAACCAGGTGCCCGTGGTCAACGCGGACGTCGTCACCGGTTTTTCCATCTGCATCCTTCTGGTTGTTGTTCTTCATATCAGCAAGGATACCTTTATCCCGTTGGTGGCCGGCCACGTGACGCTCTGCGCGCCCTTTGTGTTTTTGTCCGTCATGCCCAAGATCAAGCAGATGGACTCCAGTATCTATGAGGCGGCCCTGGACCTGGGCGCCACGCCGTTCACCGCGCTGTGGGAGATCGTGATCCCGCAGATCGTGCCGGGAATCATCTCCGGTTTCGCGCTGGCGGTCACACTGTCGCTGGATGACTATTTTATCTCCACCTATACAAAGCCCGCCATGTTCGACACGATCAGCACCTATGTCGTCAACGCGACAAAGGGATCGCAGACGACGATCAAGACGGCGCTCTGGGCGCTCTCAACCGTTATTTTCGCCGTCGTGGTCCTGATCGTCCTCGGAATGAACCTCAGGGCCCTTAAGCAGGAAGGAGGGAGCCATGCAAAAGAGTAATAGAAACGGCCGGCGTCCCGTCCCTGTAAGAAGCAGTATGCTCCGGATGCGGAGAACCTCCGTCCGCGCGGCTGCGGCAGCCGTTGCGGCAACGATTCTGGGAGTCTTTGGCGGAGCTTTCGCAGTGCCGCTGCAGGCCTCTGCCGCCGAAAACAGTGAGGAAGTAGTCCTCAGAGTCTGCAACTGGGAAGAGTACATCGACCTGGGAGACTGGGACGAAGAGGAGACCATTGAGCTGGATTCCGGGAATATCATCGGCGAGAATTCCATGGTCGAGGACTTCGAGGCCTGGTACGAAGAGACCTATGGTGTCAAGGTGAGAGTGGAATATTCCACGTTCGGTACCAACGAGGATCTCTACAACATGCTGACCCTGGGAGACGAGTTCGACCTGGTCTGCCCCTCGGAATACATGATCATGAAGCTGATGCGGGAAGGGCAGACAGTGCCCCTCTCGGAGGAGTTTTTTGACCCGTCCGATGAAAACAACTACTACATAAAGGGTGTTTCTCCTTATATTAAGAAGATCTTCGACGAGCACGAGATCGGCGGAGAGCCCTGGAGCCGCTACGCGGCGGGATACATGTGGGGCGTGACGGGAATCGTCTATAACCCGGAAGTGGTCGAGAGAGAAGAGGCTTCCACCTGGAAGATCCTGAGCGATCCCAAGTTCAGCAGACAGGTCACGATCAAGGACAATGTAAGAGATTCCTATTTTGCCGCGGTCGGAGCAATCAAGTCTGATCTGCTCATGTCCGAGGAGTTTCGGAGCGCCCCGGATTACGCGCAGAGACTCGAGGACGAGATGAATGACACTTCGCCCGAGATGATCGCGAAGGTGCAGGACTATCTGCAGGAGTGCAAGGACAATGTCTATTCCTTCGAGACGGACTCCGGCAAGGCGGACATGATCACCGGCAAAGTAGTGGCCAACTACCAGTGGTCCGGAGACGGCGTGTACACGCTGGACCAGGCAGCCGAGGACGATTTTGACCTGGCCTTCGCGGTTCCGGAGGAGAGCACCAATATCTATTTCGACGGCTGGGTCATGCTGAAAAACGGCATCAAGGAAAATGAAGCGAAGCAGAAGGCGGCGGAAGCCTTCATCAATTTCAACTCCAGACCCGACAATGTCGTCCGCAATATGTATTATATAGGATATACTTCCGTCATCTCCGGAGGCGGCGATCCCACCATCTTCGAATACGCGGATTACAACTACAGCGCGGAGGAAGGCGAGGAGACCGAGGAGTATGACCTGAGCTACTTCTTCGCGGAGGAAGGTGAGGAGACCGATGAATATGTGATCGAGGCGTCTCCGGATATGCTGGAGAGACAGCTGTACGCGGCTTACCCTCCGGACGATGTGATGCGCAGGTCCTCGATCATGACGTGCTTTGACGAGGAGCAGACCAAGGCGATCAACCAGATGTGGATCAACGTGCGCTGCTATAACCTCAGCAAGATGCCTTTCTGGGGCTGGATCTTCGCGGCGGTCGTGATCGCGGGAGTCGTCTTCCTGGCAGTGAGGCGCTTTCAGAACTATAAAAAGAGACAGTAATGATACAAAAAAGAGTCGAGAGCTCTTCTTTTACTGCCAGAGAATGGTATAATAAATCTTATAAAAGAAAAATATCACTGACAAATACAATCGTGCTGTGGTAGTATTGTAAGTGCGAAAAATAATACTCGCGCATAGAGGCTCGCATTTTTGAAAAGCCGCGCAAGGCTGATGATAGATCACAGCAGAGGTAAACTGAGGAGGCAGTATGACAATCGATAAGAAAAAAGAAGGCAATCGGCTGGTTCTGGCAGTTTCAGGCCGCCTGGATACGATGACGGCTCCGGAACTGGAAAACGTCATTAAGGACAATATGGACGGAGTGGAGGAGCTGATCCTTGATTTTAAAGATCTCGAATATATCTCCTCGGCAGGACTGCGCGTAGTTCTCGGAGCCAGGAAGGCTATGGGCGACAAGGGTTCCTTCTCTGTTCGCAATCTTTGCAGCGATGTGAGAGAGATCTTCGACATCACAGGATTCTCGGATATCATTACAATTGAGTGATTCAGGTGAACGGGGCGTTCATTCTGAGCGGGTGAATCAGAAGATATGCGGACAACAGGATTGTTGATTGGATGAGGCGGCACGTGATCGTGCCGCCTTTTCTTTGTCTTTACGATATTTTGATAAGGATTGAATGGCGCCGGAAGGAGCGGCAAACTGTATTTGCGGATATGAGAATCTTCAGTATAATAATTATATGAACGCGGCGGCTCGCTTTGCGAGCATTGGATATATGCTTTAGACAGTACAGAGGGGAAAGATGGAAAACAAAGAGATCTTCAGAAAAAAAGCAATCGAGAGAGTATCATCACCGGAGAAGCTCAATGATTATATACATGTGACGAGTCCGTCGATCTGGGTCGCGCTCCTGGGGGTGATCTGTATTCTGGTCGGGGCGATCGTGTGGGCAACCTTCGGGAATATTTACACGACCGTGGAAGGTGCCGGTTCCGTCAAGGACGGGAATCTTGTGATCTACATCAAGGTGGCCGACCGGCCTTCGGTCAAGGAAGGAATGGACATAACGGTGAGCGGCCACAAGACGAAAGTGAGGGAGATCTCTCCGGAGCCGGTCCAGATCGGCGAAGAGGTCGGAGAGTATATCCTCGACGCGGCCGGAATGAAGTCGGGAGAATGGGTCTATAAGGTGGAGGCGGACACGGACCTGGCGGACGGCGTCTACTCGGCCAGCATAACGGTGGAGGCCATACACCCGATCAAGTTCGTAACGAACTGAAGGCCCGGTTTACAGCACATCAAAAGACAGCAGAGGCGTTGTATATGAGTCAAACAACCAAGAAGATCAAAGAGCCGGTGGGGAAAGGCGTCGCCGATGTTCCGGTCATCATGCAGATGGAAGCGCTCGAGTGCGGGGCGGCCTGCCTGACCATGGTTCTGGCTTATTATGAAAAGTGGATTCCCCTGGAGAAGGTGCGCGTGGACTGCGGCGTTTCCAGGGACGGGTCCAACGCGGGCAATGTGCTCAAAGCGGCGAGATTTTACGGCCTGGAGGCGGACGGCTACAAGCTGGAAGTGCAGACGCTGATGGAGCATGCGACTTTTCCGTGCATCATACACTGGAACTTCAACCACTTTGTGGTGCTGGACGGCTTCCGGGGCAAAAAAGCGATTCTGAACGACCCTGCCAGAGGACGGGTGGAAGTGACCATGGATGAGTTCGACGAGTCCTTTACGGGAATCTGCCTTATGTTCTCGCCCGGAGAAAAGTTTGAGCCCTCGGGAAAGCCCAAGAGCGTGCTGGCTTTTGCCGCAAAGCGACTCAAGGGTGCCGAGACGGCGATCGTATTCGTGGTGCTGACCACGATCATCTCCTCGCTGTTCGGACTCATTTCACCCGGATTCTATCAGGTATTCATGGACAGACTGCTGACGGGAAGAAATCCGAAATGGGCATTCCCCTTCCTTGTGTTGCTCTCTGTTTTTACAGCCTTGCAGATCTTCGTGTCGTGGATCAATGTCGTCTATTCGATGCGGATCAACGGAAAGCTGGCCATCGTCGGCAATTCGTCCTTTATGTGGAAGATCCTGCGGCTGCCCATGGAGTTCTTCTCCCAGAGAATGGCGGGCGACATCCAGTCCAGGCAGAATTCCAACACGGAAGTGGCGTCGAATCTCGTCAATACGTTCGCGCCGCTGACACTCAACACCGCCATGATGTTTTTCTACCTGGTGATCATGATCCGAATGAGTATTCCGATGACGATCATCGGCATGATCTCTGTTTTGATCAATGCACTGTTTTCCAGGTATATTTCGGAGAAGCGGGTCAATGTGGCGAGAGTGCAGGTGCGCGACAGCGGCAAACTCACCGGCACAACCATCGCCGGTATTGAGATGATCGAGTCCATCAAGGCGAGCGGATCGGAGACGGGCTTTTTCGGCAGATGGGCCGGCTACCAGGCCAGCGTGAACGCGCAGGACGTCCAGTTCTCGCGGATGAACGAGTATCTGGGACTCCTCCCGCAGATCGTGTCAACGGTGACGGATATTCTGGTTTTGTGCATGGGAATCGGCCTCGCGATGCGGGGTGAGTTTACGCCCGGTATGATCTCCCAGTTCGGGATCTACATGAAGCAGTTCCTGGCGCCGGCGGACCAGCTGATCGCCTCGGGGCAGACCATGCAGGAGCTCCGAACGGAGATGGAGCGCATCGAAGACGTCATGGAATACCGCACGGACGAGCTGGCGGACAACGAAGTGAGCGCGGACGCCGAAGGGGCTTCTTTTGCAAAGCTCTCGGGGCGCGTGGAGATGAAAAACGTCACATTCGGCTATTCGCCGCTGGGCAAGCCGCTGATCCAGAATTTCAGCATGTCGCTGGAACCCGGAAAGAGCATTGCCTTTGTAGGTGCTTCGGGAAGCGGAAAGTCCACGCTGGCAAAGCTCTTGTCGGGGCTCTATAAGCCCTGGAGCGGGGAAATCCTTTTTGACGGAAAGCCGATCACCGAGATCGACAAGTCCGTTTTCCGCGGATCTCTGGCGGTCGTGGACCAGGAGATCACGCTGTTTGAAGATACCATCGCCAACAACATCAAGATGTGGGATACGACCATCGAGAACTATGAGATGATCCTGGCGGCCCGCGACGCGCAGATCCACGACAAGATCATGCAGCGCGAAGGCGGCTATGAATACAAGATCAAAGAGAACGGCTCCGACTTCTCGGGCGGAGAGCGGCAGAGGCTGGAGATCGCGAGAGTCCTGGCGCAGGATCCCACGATCGTGATCATGGACGAGGCGACGTCCGCCCTGGACGCGCGGACAGAGTTCAATGTCGTGAAGTCGATCAGGGACAGAGGCGTCACCAGCATCGTGATCGCGCACAGGCTCTCCACGATCAGGGACTGTGACGAGATCATAGTCATGGATCACGGCCTTGTGGCGGAGAGAGGCACACATGAGGAACTCTATGCGCTGGGCGGCATGTACACGCAGCTGGTAAGCAGTAATTAAAGGTGTGATTTGGACTGCGAACAAGGCAGTGAGGAGAATACAGCATGGGTTGGTTTGATGAACAGATCCGTCTGAGAAAACTGAATGATGATGAGCTTCTTGAGGAATCCTTTCTCGATATGGCCGGAGCTGTCATGGGCAGGGGGATGCAGGCTTCTCTGGAGAGCAACCGCGTCAAGACCAAAAATGCGATTGACGCTATTTTGCAGAGCATGCAGGTCCGAAGCCGAGAGATCCCCGATGACGTGACGGAACTGGTGGACCAGCTGGATTATCTTCTGGAGCCCCACGGTATCATGCGCAGGACCGTCTATCTTCCTCCGGGATGGTATAAGGACGCGGCCGGCCCCATGCTCCTCATCTACAAAGAGGGGCAGATACCGGTAGCGGTGATTCCGGGCAAGATCAGCGGGTATGAGTACACGGACCCTGTCACGGCCAAAAAGTGCAGGATCGACGACAAGACACAGAAACTGTTTGAGGAGGAAGGTCTGTGCTTCTACAGGCCCTTCCCCCAGAAAAAGCTCGGGATCAAGGACCTTCTGCTCTACATGGCGATGTCGAGATCGGTCTCCGACAACGCCATGATCCTGATCAGCAGCGGCGTCCTGACAGCCGTCGGCCTTCTGATTCCCTGGCTCAATAAACTCGCTTACGGCAGAGTCCTTCGAAGCGGCGAGATGAATATGCTGTACGCGCTGGGGTTCTTCCTGATCAGCGCCTCCGTGGGACATCTTCTGTTTGGCTCCGTCGGCAATATGATCACGCAGGCCGTACAGACCAAGCAGTCGGTGGCCATCGAAGCGGCCGTCATGATGAGGGTGCTCTCACTCCCGGCCTCTTTCTTCCGAAAGTTCAGTGCCGGTGAGCTGTACACGAGGACGCAGTCGATCACGGAGCTGTGCAAACAGCTGGCTTCGGCGATCCTTTCCACCGGTGTCACCTCGGTCTTCTCGCTGGTCTATATCGCGCAGATCTTCCACTATACGCCGGCGCTGGTCGTCCCGGCCCTTGCCATTACAGTGGCCACTTTCGTGTTCTCGATCGTATCGACGCTCCTCAACACGGAGATCGCGAGAAACTCCATGCAGCTGGCTGCACAGGAGAGCGGCATGAACTACGCGATGATCACGGGAATCCAGAAGATCAAGCTGGCCGGCGCGGAGAAGCGCGCCTTCGCCCGCTGGGGAAGACTGTACGCCAAGGAAGCGGAGTTTCTCTACAACCCGCCCATGATCATCAAGCTCAACTCGGTGATCAGCACGGCGATCTCCCTGATCGGAACGGTGGTCATGTACAGCGCTGCGATTAACAGCGGCGTGACGTATGACGACTATGTCGCCTTTACGAGTTCTTTCGGCTATATATCCGGAGCATTTATGGAGATTTCCTCCATTGCGCTCATGATCGCGGGCATCCGCCCTACGCTGGAGATGGTCGCTCCCATTCTGCAGGAGGAGCCGGAAGTCACAGGCGGCAAGCAGATCGTGACCAGACTGGGAGGCAATATCGAGATGTCCCACGTCTGCTTCCGCTATTCCGACACAATGCCCGATATCCTGGACGATCTGAGCATCAAGATCAAGGCAGGGGAGTACGTGGCGGTCGTCGGGGAGACCGGATGCGGCAAATCGACGCTGGTGAGGCTCCTTCTGGGATTTGAAAAGCCCAGGAAGGGCGCCGTATTCTTCGACGGCAAGGATCTCAACAGCCTGGATCTGCGGTCTCTGCGCAGACACATCGGCGTTGTCATGCAGAACGGCAAGCTCCTGATGGGCAGTATCTACGAAAATATCACTATTTCGGCCCCGTGGCTGGGAATGGACGCCGCCTGGGAGGCGGCTGAGGCGGCAGGCCTTGCGCAGGACATCCGGGAGATGCCGATGGGCATGCAGACCATGATCTCCGAGGGGCAGGGCGGAATCTCCGGCGGACAGAAGCAGAGGCTTCTGATCGCGAGGGCGATAGCCCCTAAGCCCAATGTCCTGATCTTCGACGAGGCGACGTCCGCGCTGGACAACCTGACGCAGAAGAAGGTCACGGAGGCGCTGGACTCCTATAAATGCACCAGAATTGTCATCGCGCACAGGCTCTCCACGATCCAGTCCTGCGACAGGATCCTGCTCCTGCGGGGAGGAAAGATCGAAGAGGACGGAACGTATGACGAGCTGATCGCGAAGAAGGGATTCTTTGCGGAACTCGTTGAGCGGCAGCGGCTCGACACCGGCAGGAAAAAAGATCCGAATGCAGAAGATCCGGACGCTGAAGGCGCGGATTCCGATCACAATATTCCGGAGGGAACTGGAAATGTACCCGTTGGTTAATGTAAACAGCCGGATTGACGCGGGTCTGATGAAGAGGATCGCGATCATCACGATGTTCATCGACCACGCGACGCTCTGCTTTCTGGAGGTGGCGAGGAATGCCGACGGAAAGCGGATCATGGACACCTTTGCCTGGGGGAGGACACTCGACGACATCGGCAGAGGAATCGGCAGGCTGGCCTTTCCGGTCTTCTGCTTCCTCATTGTCGAAGGGTTTCTTTACACGAGAAACAGGTGGAAGTATCTGGCGCGGCTCCTTATATTTGCCGCCATCTCGCAGGTTCCTTTCTGTCTGCTCGTTTTTCCGAATTCGCAGAAACGGCACGCCGACACTATTTTCACACTGGCGGCGGGCTATCTGCTGATCTGGATCGTTGAGACGGTGGCAAAATACTGCCGGCTGGACAAATATCTGCCGGCCGCGCACGGCCGCGCGGAAAGCTATAGCGGGCCCGTCATAAGGCTGCCCGGGAAGGCCGACCACGAAGCGGTGAGGGGCCTTTTGGCGCTGATTCCCTGCGGGGCGGCCGCCTATGGGATCTGCCGGATCGTCAAATGGTTCGGATGCGACTACTCCTACGGAGGGGTCATCTGTATTTTGATCCTGTATCTGTTCTACAGTGTGCGGGAAATCTCTCTTGTAGTGGCCTGGGCCTGGCTGAGCTTTTACAACCACAATGAACTGCTGGCTGTGACGGGCTTTTCGCTCATCTGGTGTTATAATGGAAAAAGAGGAAAGCAGAACAAGTATTTCTTCTACCTGTTCTATCCGGGGCATCTGCTCCTGCTGTATCTGATCCGCAAGGCAATCTTCGGAAACTGAGCAGGGAGGGGCTGATAGTACGTAGTAAAAGGGAGGACTGAATATGGAACTGATGTTTATCGGAGCTGACCACGAAGTGACAGGGAGCTGTCACTATCTGCAGGTCGGCAAGAAGAAGTTTCTGGTAGACTGCGGCATGGAGCAGGGCATCGACCGCTTTGAGAACGCGGACCTGCCGGTTCCCGCGTCGGAGATCGATTTCGTCTTCCTGACACACGCGCACATCGACCACTCGGGAATGCTGCCCAAGCTCTATCACGACGGTTTCCGGGGCCAGATCATCTCCACCAATGCGACGGCAAGTCTGTGCGACATCATGCTGCGCGACTCGGCGCACATCCAGACGATGGAGGCGCAGTGGCGCAATAAGAAGGCCAAGAGAAAGATAGACGGAGAAGGGTATGAGCCCATCTATACCATGGAAGACGCGGTGGAGACCATAAAGCTTTTTGTGAGTTATCCTTACGGAAAGATCTTCAGTGTGTGCGACGGAGTCCGCTTCCGCTTTACGGACGTCGGCCATCTTCTGGGGTCTGCCAGCATAGAACTGTGGCTGCAGGAGGGAAATACGGAGAAAAAGATCGTCTTTTCCGGCGATCTGGGAAACAAGAGCCAGCCTCTCTTAAAGAACCCGGAATATACGGAGGAGGCGGACTATGTGGTCATGGAGTCCACCTACGGCGACAGAATCCACGAGAAGGACGACGTGGATGTGATCCAGGATCTGGCCGATATCATCACCGAGACCTTCCGCAGAGGCGGCAATGTCGTGATCCCGGCCTTTGCCATCGGCAGAACACAGGTTATGCTCTATTATATCCGGCATATCAAAGAGAAGAACATGGTGCCTGATTTCCCGAACTTCCCGGTCTATGTGGACAGTCCTCTGGCGGTGGAGGCGACAGAGATTTTCTACGAGTGCGGCGCGGAGTGCTATGACGAGGAGGCGCACAAGCTCCTGGAGCAGGGAATCAACCCCATTTCCTTCCCCAACCTGAATCTCTCGATCACCACAGATGAATCGAAGGCCATAAACGAGATCACAACGCCCAAGGTGATCATCAGCGCTTCGGGCATGTGCGACGCGGGCCGCATCAAGCACCACCTCAAATATAATCTGTGGAGATCAGATTCCACAATTCTGATCGTGGGCTATCAGTCCGCCGGCTCCCCCGGAAGGAGGATCATGGACGGCGCGAAGGAGATCAAACTGTTCGGCGAAGATGTGGCGGTAAGGGCCAGAGTCGTCATGCTGCCGGGACTCTCCGGTCACGCGGACAGACTCGGCCTTCTGGAGTGGATCGAGGCCTTCAAGAGGAAACCTACCCAGATCTTCGTCGTCCACGGCGAGGACCAGACCGCTGAGCTCTTTGCGCAGACACTGACGGAAGAGTGCGGCATGAGGGCGGCCGCTCCGTACAGCGGGACCCGATATGACCTGGCGGCGGGCAAATTTATCGAAGTCACGAAGGGAATTCCGATCAGCAAGGCGACAGCCGGCAGGGCGGTCTCCACTTCGTTCACCAAGCTCAAGCTCACGGCGCGTCAGGTTCTGGACTTTGTCGCGGGGTGCCAGGGCCTTCCCAATAAGGACCTCGAGAAGTTCAGCGCGGATCTCGCGGCGCTGATCGAAAAATATAAGAGATAAGAGGAGATTACCGCTATGAATCTAATCGCGGCCGTAGATCAGAACTGGGCCATCGGCAACAAGGGCCAGCTCCTGGTCAGGATCCCGGCGGATCACAGGATGTTCCGCCAGGAGACTCTGAATAAAGTCATTGTATATGGGAGAAAGACACTGGAGACTTTCCCTATGGCGCAGCCCCTGGACCGCAGAGTCAACATCGTGATGTCGACAAATCCCAACTACAAGGTCAAAAACGCGACGGTAGTGCACAGCGTCGAAGAACTGCTGGAGGTGCTCCGCGCCTATCCGTCGGAGGATATCTATATTATCGGCGGGGAGAGCATCTACAGACAGCTCCTTCCCTATTGCGATACGGCCCACATAACAAAAGTGGACTACGCCTATGAGGCGGACGCCTATTTCCCCAACCTGGACAAGGACCCGGAGTGGGAGGTGACGGCGGACAGTGACGAGCAGACCTATTTTGACATCGCCTACACGTTTGTGCGCTATGAGAGGATAAAAAAGTGAAAAATACGCAGTACGATGTGATCATAGTCGGAGCGGGACCCGGCGGTATTTTCTGCGCCTACGAGCTGATGGAGAAGAGACCGGATCTCAAGGTTCTCCTTCTGGAGAAAGGGCACTCCATCGAGAAGAGATACTGCCCCAAGAGAAAGACCAAGCGCTGCAACAACTGCCACCCCTGCGCGATCACGACGGGATTCGCGGGGGCGGGCGCCTTTTCGGACGGAAAGCTGTCGCTCTCTCCGGATGTGGGAGGAACACTTCCGGATATTCTCGGGTATTCCAAGGCCAAGGACCTGATCAACAGGTCGGATCAGATCTACCTTAAGTTTGGCGCCGACACCAATGTCTACGGCGTCGACAAGGAAAAAGAGATTCAGGAGATCCGGGCCAAAGCCATCCGGGCCAACCTCAAGCTCGTGGAATGTCCCATCCGCCATCTGGGAACGGAGAAGGGATATGAGATCTACCAAAAGCTCCAGCATCATCTGGAGGAAGCCGGCGTCGATATGCGCTTTGACAGTCCGGTCAGGGATATTTTGACAGGAGAGAACGGGGAGGCGATCGGCGTCGTCACGGAAAAGGGCGATGAATTCCGCGCGCCCAAAGTGGTCGTGGCAGTAGGCAGAGACGGCGCGGACTGGCTGAGCGGCCAGTGCGAGAAGCTGGGGATCGATTCCGCCGCGGGAACCGTGGATATCGGCGTCCGCGTGGAAGTCAGGGATGAGATCATGAAGTTCCTCAACGAGAATCTCTATGAGGCCAAGCTGATCTATTACACGCCCACTTTCGACGACAAAGTCCGTACCTTCTGCACCAATCCCTCGGGAGAAGTGGCCACGGAGTACTACGACGACAATCTGGCGGTGGTCAACGGCCACGCCTACAAGAGCAAGGAATATAAGACGAACAACACCAACTTCGCGCTTCTGGTGTCCAAGAACTTCACCAAGCCCTTCCGGACGCCCATCGAGTACGGCAAGAAGATCGCGCAGCTCTCCAACATGCTCTGCGGAAACCGCATCATGGTGCAGACCTTCGGCGATTTCCGAAGAGGAAGAAGATCGACGGAAGAGCGCATGTGCCGCAACAACCTGATCCCGACTCTCAAGGATGCCGTTCCGGGAGATCTGTCCCTGGTGCTTCCCCACAGGATCATGGTGGACCTGGAGGAGATGATCTTCGCCCTGGACAAGGTGACACCCGGCATCGCCTCGGATGAGACGCTCCTGTACGGCGTAGAAGTCAAATTCTATTCCAACAGAGTCGTCGTGTCCAAGGAGTTCGAGACCAGCATCCAAGGACTGTACGCGATCGGAGACGGAGCCGGCATCACGCGCGGACTCCAGCAAGCCTCGGCCAACGGGCTGTGTGTGGCCGACGCGATTCTGAAAAAGATCGATTGATCATGAGAGCAGCGGGGAACGCTGCTTACCCGTAACGGAAAGGACGGATTGAGTGTATGGGAAGAAACGGAAGGAGGGCGGCCCGCGCTTTTCTGGCGGCCGCTTTACTGATCTGTTCGCTGATCCTGTCCGGCTGCGGACAGAGACTGGTGCTGACCAGGGGATTCGCGAAGGACGAACTCTTCAGGATCGGAAATACAGACTGCAGGCTGTCGGAATACAATGTGTTTCTGCTGAACCTGCAGAAGCACTGCGAGAGGACCTTCGGGCACAATGTCTGGGAAGGGCAGGGAGGAGCCGATCTGAAAGAAGCCATCGAACAGAGAGCTCTCTCGGAGGCCTCGCGACTGAAAGTGATGCTGCTGCTGGCCGTTCAGGACAATATCATGCTGACGGATGCCGAAGAAAATCTGGCCGACGAGGCGGAGACCGAGTATTACGAGGGATTGTCGGAGGCCGAAAAGGAATATCTCGGAATCGACGAGGAAACGCTGCGCAGGCTCTTCGAGCAGTACGCGCTGGCACAGAAGGTGTACAAGAGCATCGGAACTTCCTTCGAGGAGAGGTACGACAGTTTCTGTACGACGCTGGACTACGACCTGAATGAGCCGCTGTGGAATACGGTGGAGCTGGCGCAGATCGAAAATCTCACCGAGACGCCGGGATTTTCGGAGGTGTACGCCAAGTATTTCGGCAGTTCCTATCTGGGACAGGACAGTGCAGAGGAAGAAGAGACAGAGAACAGTAATTAACTGTTCAGCTTTCTGAGAAGCTGAATATTTATACATTGTTAGCACTCATCGCAGATGAGTGCTAATTTTTTATTGACATTTGGCACCGGGAAGACTAAACTCTCTGTTAGGCAGGCGTAAAGGCCTCATAAATCGTATACAATTTACAAAACTATATAGATAGCAAAGGAGAGAATTATGGCAGAAAAAGGATCTTTGTCCATCAACAGCGAGAATATGTTCCCCATTATCAAGAAATGGCTGTACAGCGATCACGATATTTTCTACAGAGAGCTGATCTCCAACGGCTGCGACGCCATCACGAAGCTCAAAAAGCTGGATATGATGGGCGCATTTGCGCTGCCGGAAGATTACAAGGCGCGAATCGACATCGAAGTCAGCCCCACCGACAAGACCATCAAGGTGTCGGACAACGGTATCGGAATGACGGCGGACGAGGTCAAGGAGTACATCAACAACATTGCATTTTCCGGCGCGGAAGCTTTCCTTGCAAAATATAAAGACAAGGCAAGCAGCGACCAGATCATCGGCCACTTCGGACTGGGCTTCTACAGTGCGTTCATGGTCGCTGACATGGTGACCATCGATACGCTCTCTTATCAGGAAGGCGCGGAGCCGGTACACTGGGAGTGCGACGGCAGCAGCACGTATTCCATGGACAAGGGAAGCAGGCAGTCTTTTGGCACGACCATCACACTTCACCTGACAGAAGACTGCGTCGAGTTCGCAAACTATTATAAGGCGCAGGAAGTGATCGAGAAGTACTGCTCCTTCATGCCCACGGAGATCTATCTCTCCGAGAAGGACACGAGCGCTACCGAGACGATCGCCGAGTCCGAGAGAAGGCCCGACGACGTGGTGATTGAGGTCATCGAACCCGAGAAGAAAGAGGACGACAAGGAGCCCGCGGAGAAGAGACTCAAGATCAGAAGACGTCCGCTCCTGCTCAACGACACGCATCCGCTCTGGGGCAAGAATCCCAGCGAGTGCACGGAAGAGGAGTACAAGGAATTCTACAGAAACGTCTTCAGAGACTACAAGGAGCCCCTGTTCTGGATCCACCTCAACATGGACTATCCCTACAATCTCAAGGGTATCCTGTACTTCCCCAAACTGAACCTGGAGTATGAGTCCGCCGAAGGCGTGATCAAGCTCTACAACAACCAGGTCTTCATCGCGGACAACATCAAGGAAGTCATTCCCGAGTACCTGATGCTGCTCAAGGGCGTCATAGACTGCCCCGACCTGCCGCTGAACGTCTCCAGAAGCGCGCTGCAGAACGACGGCTTCGCCAAAAAGATCAGCGACTATATCACCAAGAAGGTCGCGGACAAGCTGGCCGGCATGTGCAAGACCGACAAAGAGAATTACGAGAAGTACTGGGATGACATCGCTCCCTTCATCAAGTACGGGTGCCTCAGAGACGACAAGTTCTGCGCCAGAATGACCGACTATATCCTGTTCAAGGATCTGGACGGAAATTATCTGACCACCCCCGAGGCCCTCAAGGTCAACAAGGTGGATCCCGAGGCGGAAGAAGAAGAGAAGAGCGCACAGACCGCCACCGATGAGAACGGCGAGAAGGTAGAGGCGGAAGTCGTCGATGAGAACGGCGGCGAGGCCGACAAGGAAGAGGAAAAGGCCGAAGATCACACGATCTACTATGTGACGGATCCTCAGCAGCAGGGCCAGTACATCCGCATGTTCCGCGAGAACAAGATGCAGGCCTTTATCCTGGACCACACTATTGACCAGCCTTTCATCCAGCAGCTGGAAGCCAAGAACGAGGGACTTCACTTCGCAAGGATCGACGCGGATGTGCAGGAAGCGCTCAAGACCCGCACGGGCAAGAAAGCGGCAGAGGCCCTCAAGGAGTCTTCCGAAAAGCTTGAGAAGATGATCCGTAAGGCGGTGAAGAACGACAAGCTGAGCGTGAAGCTCGAGAATCTCAGAGACAAGAAGACAGCCTCCATGCTCACGGTCAACGAGCAGAGCCGCAGAATGGCGGATATGATGAAGATGTACGCCGCTTCCGGCATGCCCATGGGACTGGACGAGTTCGCCAAGGAAGGACAGACCCTGATCCTCAACGCAAAGCACCCGCTGGTCAAGTACATCATGGAGCACGAAGAGGACAAGCTGACCGGTCTCATCTGCCGGCAGCTCTACGACCTGGCGCAGATCCAGAACGCGCCCCTTACTCCTGACGAGATGGCCGGCTTTGTCGCCAGATCCAATGAGATCATGATGATGCTCATGAAGGAAGAGACTGAGAGCAAGGAAAAGGAAAGTACAGAAGAATAATGATGCACACGCGTGCGGAAAGGAAGGAGCTGTCCAAAGGACAGCCCGCACGCGGCGCAGCGGCTCGCTCTGCGAGCCTTGAATTCAGTTTTTATCATCGAACGAGGCGGCATAGGAATGTGCCGCCTCGTTTTTCATGCTATAATAGCTTGTATATTGGGATATTATGTGCTTCGGAGCGAGAAGAATATGGGATATCGTGAAGTTTATACGGCCGTCAACATGGCGGGAGAAGAATACAATATTTCGGACAGAGGGCTGAGCATCACGCCCGAGAAGATCAGCTTCCGGGTCAGGCCGGGCGGATCTGCGGAAGGGCAGTTTGTGGTGGCGGGGCCGCCCGGAACTGCCGTGACCGGCTTTCTGACCTCGGACAGCTTTCATATGCAGCTGCGCAGGGACAGCTTTGCGGAAAATCCGGACAGGATCAGCTGGAGCTTTGACGCGGGCGCGCTGAAAGAAGGAGAGGTATGCGAGGGAACCATCGGGATCGTCTCGTCCCGGGGCGAGTACAAACTGCCCTTTAAGGCCGAAGTGGTCACTCCCCAGATCGCCGGGAAGGAACTCGAGGAGATCTCGCATCCAAACGCCGCCGCGGAGCGCTTTCTCACGCTGGCGGATGAGGACTGGGGGAGCGCTGTCAGACTGTTTTACAGAAAAGAATTCGCGCAGTCGCTGGTCACGGAAGAAGAGAAGATGCTGTACAGAGGCCTTTCGCAGTATCCCGGGAACGAGCAGAACGTGGAGGAGTTCCTGATCGCGGCCTGCGGAAAGGACCCGGTCGAATTCCTTGTGGATACCAAGGAGATCCGGACGGAGATTCTGGAGATCGGAAGTTATGCAAGAAGCGAAGGGGCGGCAGACTACCGCATTGTGATCAAAAGGCGCGGCTGGGGGTATTGCAGGCTGGCAGTCACCATGGCGGGCTCTTTTCTGACGCCGGCTTCCGCGGTGCTTGAGGGCGAAGACTTCATCGGCGATACCTGCACGTTCACTTACAGGGTGGAGAGACACCGGCTCCATCCCGGAAGGAATTTCGGAAAGATTTATCTCAGGTCTCCCTATCAGGAGATCCGGATCCCTGTGGAGATCGTCTACAGGAGAAGGAGCGACGGAAAGGCCAGACAGGAGAGGGAGAGCAGGAGGGCTCTCATCGAGATCATGCGCCACTATGAGCGCCTGCACGTCGGCTGGGCCAGGGAAGCTCAGGGCATGGAGAGCGGGATCGACAACGGCGAGTGGCTCAGACAGGCGGACGAACTGGTCAAAAGACTGACCTTCCTCCGAAGAGACAGAACATTCCCCAGACTCTACGCGGCCCAGCTCCTTCTTATGGAGAACCGGATCCACCAGGCCATCATGGAACTGGAGAGTGTCCGCAGAAAACTGGCCGGAGTCGCTCCCGGCGAGGTGCTGGAGATGGGATACAGCCAGTACGCAGGGGAGTCCGACATCGAATACTGTTACAGGCAGTTTCTGACGGCGCTGGCCTATCACGACGCGGATGTGATCACACCCCGCGTCGGCAGGATCCTGAGAGAGCGCTACAGAAGGAATCCGTCGGACTGGCGGATCGCGTGGATGATGCTGCAGCTTCTTCCCGAATACGCGCCCGGACTGCCGGCCAGATGGAATTTCCTCAAAAAGCAGTACACGAACGGCAGCAGGAGTCCCATCCTGTATATGGAAGCCTGGGATATGATCTTTGCGGACCCCTCCTACCTGAGCCTTCAGGAGGACAGGAGAACGGGGAGATACGGAGGAGACGCCTTCGAGAGGCAGGTCCTGGTCTATGCGATGAAGCGGGGGCTGCTCGATCCCGGGACCATGGAGAAAGTGCTGGAGCGGACAGAGCGCAGGAGAGAGTATTCCGCGGCGCTTTACTATGTTTTGACAAAGGCCTATTCGCAGGAGAGGATGCGCCCTCTGCAGATCCCGATCCTCAGGAACCTGTGCACCCTGCTGATCAGGGGGAACAGGACGGGAGCGGACTATTTTGTCTGGTACTCGAGAGCGGTGGAGAAGGGGCTGTCCCTGATGCGCCTGCCCGAGTGCTTTCTGCAGTCGATGCCGGAAGATTACAGCGGTGAGATCCCGGACAGCGTGATGCGCTCGAGTTACAGAGGCAGCATGCTCTCGAACGGGAGCCGCGCCTATTTCTATCTGTATCTGTACAGGAACAGGGGCAAATACGCGGATATTTTCGCGCAGTGCGCGGAGGACATACGCGCTTTCCTGGAACAGCAGATCTCGGAGCACCGCATGACGGAGACGCTTGCGGAGCTCTACAGCGCTGCGCTCAGGGACGAGGCGATCCGGCCTTCCAACGCGGGGGACCTGACCAAGCTGTCCTATCTGTCCCATCTGCGGACAACGCATTTATATATGAAAAAAGCGGTGACGGTCTACGCGCAGAGCAGCAAGGAGCGGGTCTATCCTATGGAAGGCGGAAACTGCATCCTGCCCATCTACGGGGAGAACAACCGGATCTTTCTCGAGGACGCGCAGCACAACCGCTACACGGTCAGTGTCCCCTACACGTGCGACAGGATGATGGAGCCGGTGGGAACCCCTGACCGGGTCTCACTCCAGGAGATGGCGGACCTCCCCTTTGCCATGGAGATTTCCGGCGTGGCGGAGAAGTCTTTCGAGGTGACGGATGAGACGCTCCAGTACTGCGAGATCCTGGTGAGATCGGCCTCGGTCGCCCCTTCTTACAGGACCAGGCTCAAGCTCAGACTCATGGACTACTACGAGAGAGTCGGCGACAGGGAGAAGCTCAGGGCCATGGCGGGAACGCTGGATGCAGGAGAACTCGAGCAGGAGGACTGCGTCCGGACGATCCGGCTCATGAACCGATGCGGAATGTACGGGGAAGCTGTGGACTGGATCACGCTGAGCGGCACAGAGGACTGCCCGGCGGATGTCCTGTCGGACGCGGCGCTGGGAGCGGCGGCGAGCGGCAGGGAAGACAGTGAGTTCCTCGAAAAGGCAGGAAGGATCGCCTGGGCCGCTTTCGAGCGGGGAGATAATCAGCGCGGGATCCTGGAATTGATTCTGGACCAGTATGACGGACTGTCGGAAGACCTGCTGCGGGTGAGGGACGCCCTCCTTGAGGTGACGGATGAGGAGGCCGAAGCGGACCCTGCCGTGACTGTGGCGGAGGACAGGATCCTGTCCCAGACGCTGTTCAGCGGAGAGATGCCGCGCGGACAGGAAGCGCTTCTTCTGCGGCAGTACGGAAGAGGGGACCGGCACCGGGAGCTGGCGGGCGCCGGCGTCGCGCAGTACTGCCACTATGTCTTCGCCGACTGGCACCGGATGGATCCGGACATCATGCGCCTGATCGCACTGGCGGACAGGGACGGACATTCCATGCCCGCGATCTGCCGGCTGGCTTACCTCAAGACGCTGGTCGACCGGGCGGACCGGGGAGACGCACCGGATCATTTCTCGGAAGAAGAGGCGGAGACGGCAAAGAGGTTTCTCCTCTCGCTCCTGAGAGAGGAGATCGTATTTCCCTTCTACAGGCGGTTTGCGGGCGCAGGCCCGGCGCTTCGGCTGTATGACCGGGAGACCATGATCGAGTACCACAATCCCGCCGGCGTGCGCGGCGCGCGGGGACATGTGGTCATTCACTGCTCCCTGGACAGGGGCGGCAGACAGGAACCCTTTATGGCGAGAGAGATGAAGGAGATGGTCCGGGGCTTCTATGTCAGTTCCTTCTTCCTTTTCTACGGGGAGCAGGTGCACTATTTTATCACCGATGATCCCGAGGAGAAGAACATAGTCGAGAGCGGAACCATCGGGCAGGACGCCAGGATCGACCCGGATCAGAATGACCGGTTCGCGCAGATCGACGCCATTTCATACGCCGCGGCCCACAGAGAACGGGAAAAGGCAGCCGCGCTGATCGGAGAGTACATGAAAAAAGAGTATCTGACAGCCGCTCTGTTCGGAACTGAGGAGGACAGTGATGTTATTTACCAGATTACCTGAGAAAAAATACCTTCTGGGAATCGATATCGGGGGAACTTTCTGTCAGATCTCCTACCTGAACACGCGCAGGCTCACGGCCGGAATGGATCCGCACACCTTTTCAACGGTCGCAAGAGGAGAGGAATTCAATATTCCGCAGGCGGCTTTCGCGGACAGCGCGACCGGAAACCGGTTCTACGGCAAGGAAGCGCTTGAGAAGGCGGCCGAGGCCGGGAGAGAGCCCGTAACGCACCTGTTCGGGGCGGTCAGGCAGGATCCGGGGGAAGAAAATCTGCAGGTCCTGATCGAGTATCTGCAGTACTGCTTCAGCCTCCTCTCCGCAGAAGTGACGGCGGAGGAGATCGAGGCCCTCACGTTCACGGTCGACGTCTGCGACCAGAAAAGTGTGGAGATCCTGAGAGCGGCGGCTGACCGGCTGTTTCCCGGACTTGAGAAAGTGGCTTTTGAAGAGCATCTCAAATCCTTCTATCACTACGTGCTCATGCAGGATGAAGAGCAGAGGCGTCAGTCCGTGCTCCTTCTGGACGGCTGGTCGGAGGAGGAACTTGTTCTCTACTCCCTCTCTTATAATAAGAAGAC
Organism: Lachnospiraceae bacterium UBA4260; assembly: GCA_002395235.1. Classification (GTDB taxonomy): domain Bacteria; phylum Bacillota; class Clostridia; order Lachnospirales; family Lachnospiraceae; genus CAG-791. The sequence continues at coordinate 41,614 of DGWK01000043.1, forward strand.
GAGGCCCATCGTGTGCTTTCCCGAGGAGCTGCGCCTGAAGATCCCCGCAGAGGCGGACGCCGCGCAGAAAGATCAGATACTCTGCAGCGCGGTGAGAGGACTGATGCAGGAGAAGGAGTACTCCGCCGCTTACCTGACAGGGGAAGCACTGGGCGGAGGCTGGATGAAGGAGTCCCTGAATCTGATCTGCAGAGGAAGAAGGGCCTTTCAGGGAGATACGTTGTACAGTAAAGGAGCGGCCGACAGCACCATGGCCGCCTGCGGCCTCTCGTCCAAAGCGGACAAATATTTCTATCTCAGTAAGGACGCCCTCCGCTGCAATATCGGCATGGACTGCCTCAAGAAGGGAAGAACGGTCTACCAGCCCTTGCTGGACGCGGGAGCCGAGTGGTACGACGCGGCGGCGCAGATTGATATTTTGCTGGAGGACGGGGATGAGATCGTGCTGCGGGAGACCTCGGTGGACAGAGGAAATGAGCGCGAGATCGCGGTGAAGCTGGAGAACATGCCGAAAAGGCCCAGGGCGACCACAAGGCTGCGGATCCGGCTGCACATGACTTCCGCGGACCGGATGCAGCTTGTGGCGGAGGACCTGGGATTCGGAGAGATCTTTCCCTCGACGGGAATGAAGTGGGAACAGGAGATAGTGATCAATGGGTAAGAGCATTCTGACAACAGGGCGGATCGCGGACAGGCCCTACCGGCTCTCGATCATCGACCGGAACGTCTATACGGTGGAAGAACTGTGCTATTCGATCGCCCAGTGCGCCTCCTTCCTGGACGAGGATTTTATGGACCATGAGCTCCTTGTCTGGCTGGAGGAGTCCTGCGGGCTGGCCGAACTGGCGGCGCAGCTGCGGTCACTCCTGCGGGGAAGATGCGCGGTCGAGGACTTTGCCTCGGTGATCCTGCTCTATGTGGGATACCAGAGCACGGCCGAAATAGAGAGGATTCGCGCCTCGATCTCTTCTGGCAAGGGGATGGAACCCTTTCAGAGGCGGCTCCGCGAGGCGAAGTTCACGGCCTCCAGAGGCCACATCACGCAGGCGATCGAGCTCATGGACGGGATCGAGGCGGAACTGCCCGAGCTGGAGCGGGAAATGCGAGGCAGGATCTGGGCGGAGAAAGGGCTTCTCTACGCGCAGGGCATGCGCTACGCGGAGGCGGCCGACTGCTACGGCAGGGCCTGGAAGCTGTCCAGGAGCAGGCAGAACTGCCTGAAATACCTGGCGGCGCTTCGATTTGCCCTTCCCGGGCAGGAGTATAAGGACTACATAGCAGAGCATCCCGAGATGGAGGAGGTCGCCCGCGAGCTGGAAGCCGCGGCGGCGGCAGCAGAGAAGGAGTGGAGAAGCGGCAGCGCGGGGAGGCAGGTCAAGCGCCTGCAGGGATATCTTCGCGGCGGACAGGCCAAATCCTTCGACAACTACGCGCAGCTCAGGATCCGGGAGCTGCGGGACGCCTTCCGGGCGGACAACGCACCCTCTTTCTGAAGACGCTGCTGAAGAATTTGTTGAATTTGATGGAATAATTGTTATACTGTATTACGTTAGTGGAAACTTAGTAAAGAAAGGAACGCGATAATGGCCAATGACAGATATGTGAGCCCGCTCTCCGAGAGATATGCCAGCAAGGAGATGCAGTATATCTTCTCCCCCGATATGAAGTTCAGGACCTGGAGAAAACTCTGGATCGCGCTGGCGGAGACCGAGGCGGAACTGGGTCTGCCTATTACACAGGAACAGATCGCTGAGCTCAAAGCTCACGCAGACGATATCAATTACGAAGAGGCTAAGGCGAGAGAGAAAGTGGTGCGCCACGATGTCATGAGCCATGTCTACGCTTACGGACTGCAGTGCCCGGGGGCGAAAGGGATCATCCACCTGGGAGCGACCAGCTGCTATGTCGGTGACAACACGGACGTCATCATCATGAGAGAGGCGCTTCGCCTTGTCCGCCGCAAGCTGATCAACGTGCTGGCGGAGCTGGCGAAGTTCGCGGACGAATACAAGAGCCTTCCCACGCTGGGCTTTACTCATTTCCAGCCCGCGCAGCCTACGACGGTCGGCAAGAGAGCCACCCTCTGGATGCAGGAATTCTATCTGGCCCTGGGCGAGGTGGAACATGTGCTCGGAAACCTCAAACTTCTGGGAAGCAAGGGAACCACGGGGACACAGGCCTCTTTTCTGGAACTGTTCGACGGCGACCTGGAGAAGGTGGACAAGCTGGATCCCATGATCGCGAAGAAGATGGGATTTGACGCCTGCGTGGCGGTCTCCGGACAGACCTATCCCAGACTTGTGGACACGATCGTGCTGAACGCACTGGGAATCGTCGCTTCCGCAGCTATGAAGCTGGGAACGGATATCCGTCTTCTGCAGCACCTCAAGGAAGTGGAAGAGCCCTTCGAGAAGAGCCAGATCGGCTCCAGCGCCATGGCTTACAAGAGAAATCCCATGCGCAGCGAGAGAATCTGTTCCTTATCCAGATATGTGATGATCGACGTCTTAAATCCCGCCGTCACGGCAGGTACGCAGTGGTTTGAGAGAACCCTGGACGACTCCGCCAATAAGAGGCTGTCCGTTCCGGAAGGCTTTCTTGCCATCGACGGCGTGCTCGATCTGTGCCTGAATGTGACCGACGGCCTCAAGGTCTATCCCAAGGTCATCGAAAAGCGCCTGATGTCCGAGCTCCCCTTCATGGCGACGGAGAATATCATGATGGACGCCGTCAAGGCGGGCGGAGACAGACAGGAACTGCATGAGAGGATCCGCGAGCTCTCCATGGAAGCCGGAAGACGGGTCAAGGAAGAAGGAAAGGACAACAACCTGCTCGAACTGATCGCGGCAGATCCCGCTTTCCATTTAAGTCTCGAGGAACTGAAGAAATCCATGGATCCTTCGCACTATATCGGATGCGCGCCCCATCAGGTGGAGAGATTCCTCATAGAGGTGATCGCGCCCGTGCTCGAAGCCAATAAGGAACTTCTGGGCGAGAAGGCTGAAATAAACGTATAAAGTAAAAGAGAAACTGCAAAACGCTGATAATCTAAGGAGGTTCATATGGTTAAAGCTGTCGTAGGTGCAAACTGGGGAGACGAGGGAAAAGGGAAGATCACAGATACTCTTGCCGATTCCGCAGACGTCGTCATACGCTTTCAGGGCGGTGCCAACGCGGGGCATACCATCGTAAACAAGTACGGTAAGTTTGCGCTTCACACTTTACCGTCCGGCGCTTTTCATCAGAACGTGATGAACATCATCGGCAACGGCGTCGCGCTCAATATTCCGATCCTCTTTAAAGAGATCCAGGACATCACGAAGAAGGGAGTTCCCACGCCGCAGCTGATGATCTCTGACCGCTGCCAGATCGTGATGCCCTATCACATCCTGTTCGACAAGCTCGAAGAGGAGCGCCTTGCCGGCAAGTCCTTCGGCTCCACCAAGTCGGGCAT
>DGWK01000004.1:0-635 GCA_002395235.1 Lachnospiraceae bacterium UBA4260
GTCAGGCCGAGTGCCTCTGCGATCGTGGCATATCCGTAGCCAGAGTCCCGGAGCTTTTTAATCTGTTCTTTTTGTTCATTGGTCATAAGGGATACCTCCAGTCACTTTCCACTGGAGGTGAGATGGGCGGATTGACGAAGGAAAATGAAAAAAGCCGCCTGCAGGCACAAAGCCCACAAGCGGCAACAGATCAGATGCGTGTTGTATAGTCGAGGGAGATCCAGCCAGCGCCGGATTTGAGGCGTCCCCAACCAGCGTCAGAGCCCTGACCGGACTTGACCTCCAGAATCGTAAAGATACCCTTGCCAGTGTACTGGCCGGTACGGGAGTAGTTGGTTCCGGCTCCAGTGCGGATGTTCAGGTCACTGATATCCACGCGGACGAGGAAGGGGGTCTTGACCGCCGCCTTTCCTGCGTAGACGACTTTTCCGGCATCATCAAAAACAGAATAACCGGGATTGGCATCCGCGCACTTCTTGGCGTTGGCCAGTACCTTATAGGCTCCCTTCTGGGAAGCGGCATCCGACCAGCTCTTACGGACGCGGTACCATTTGACCGCAGCAGGAGCCTCGGCCTTGTCGTACTGCGTGAGGTTCCATCTCTCGATGATGCTGCAGAGCTTGGAAACGTAGGAC
>DGWK01000004.1:754-38185 GCA_002395235.1 Lachnospiraceae bacterium UBA4260
CTTGAGCCCATCATAGCGGAGCTTGCTGCCGTTCTTCGCACCCAAGAGGTATGCGGAGTGGTCGGCGATGGAATCCTCGATGCACGGATACTTGCGGAAGTCTGCCGTGATGGTATAGAGCTTCCCGGAACCGTCATCCTCCTGCGTCTTTTTGGTATAGACGGACTTGCCGTCCCACGAAGATCCGTCCCATGTATTTCCGGAGAGGGACTTCTTCATGCCAAAGACATTATTGGCGTTCTGGGCGAGCTCGCTTTTCCCGTACCCGGATTCCAGAATGAACTGTGCCAGAGATACAGAGGCGAGGATGCCAGACTTATTCATATCTGCAGTGAAAAGAGCACCGACCGTCTTGATTACGTCACCCTCAGACAGTCCGGCCAGCACCTTAGCCTGTGTGCCAGAGGTCTTGACGGGTGTGTCGGAGGAGGTGCCAAGCTGCGCTGTGACCTTGTTTGCCAGATCGCCCATGCGAGCATACATCCAGTTGCCCGGACAGGACTTGTTGGCAAACCAGCGGTGCACCGTCAGGATCATCTCGTCTGACTTCGGAGAATAGTTCAGGGTCTTGTCCTTGTCTCCAAACCAAATGAGCTTCTTCTTGCCGTTACGTTTGCAGATATCAACGCAGAGCTTGATCAGCGTCTGGTAAACGACGTCCCGGAAGGCGTAAGGCTCTGCGGTATCAGAGGCGCACTCGATGGTGATCGCCCTTTGGTCGTTGGCGTTACTGGAGGAGCACCACGAGCGGTTTTTCTCCTCGACGTAAAGACCGACACGGCCATCACGGTCAATGCCATAGTTGCTGGAGGCCTGCGTCGAGGACTTGGCAAACCAGTCTCCGAGGCCTTCCGCTGTACACTGGCCGACGACGCAGTGAGGAGTAATGCGGTCGATGGTATGTGTTCGCTGCCCGGAGTGATTCGGGCTGAGCTTGGTGTAAGCCACCATCTTGCTGTTAGTATATCCCATTGTTATTTCCGTCCTTTCGTAAGAGAAGGGGCAAGGCACCATACCTTACCCCTGACAACTGGTTACTCGTCGCTTTTCTCAGATCGGTCATGCAGCTGCTCCAGCACGATCTTCAGCTTCTCCGGGATCGGCAGGCCAAGGTGACCGGCGTTCTCCAGAAGGCTCACGCCCTCGTTGGAGAGGTAGAAGAAAATGACTGCCGTGCGGAGCACAGAGCCCGTTGCGATCACATTGACGTCGATGACGTGCGCGACGCCTACCAGCATGAAGATGATGACCTTGCGGCAGATACCTTTGAAACCGACCTCGCTGGACAGCTTTTTATCCGAGATAGCGCACATGACACCGGTGATGTAATCGGCAACAGCAAAGAGCACCAGAGCGAGCAGCAGGCCGTCGCAGCCGCCGAGGAAGTAGCCAAGCCACCCTCCGGCAGCGGTGAAAAGAAACTGACACAGGTTCCAAAACTCTTTCATAGTGAAAATCCTCCTTTGATTTGAGTTTTATGCACTGAAAAAGGCACCCGGAATGAATTGTTTTTCGGATTCTTATAATCCGCTATATACACGATATCAGAACGCACTTCTCCCTTATGGTGATAACTCACCTCGATACCGTTTTGAAGATAGTTCATGAATACAATATTCTTTTGAACTAACGTGCCATTTTCAAAATATCTCAATTTATACAGTGCATCTTGAATTGCAGCATCCGGAAGCGATGAATTTAGCCGGGAGAGTGACTCCACAAGGACATCGTCATAGAGCGGGCTTTTATAATCCCGCTCTACATCTGGACCATACACATACTGATAGCCCATGTTCTGAAATAGCTCTATTATGGAGCTCTCGTAATTTGCTTCTAAGTATCCTTGAGTCATCCTTCATGCGTGGCAGCGATCTTGATCGGGCAAAGGCAATTACCGGTGCGGTGAACTTTATTGCGGCACCTAATATGGAAGATACGCTTAAGGCATTCCTGAAAGAAGCATATCTCCTGCACCAGGCGCTGTCTCTTTGCTCGTCATTGACACCAGAGGCTGAGCGACTGGAAGCCGCATTCTTTGAAGCGGTTCGTGTTATGGCAAACCGTATTCTGGTTGACGGCGGCAGGAGCAAGCTTTCATTAAAAGAGATAAATGAGCGGATCAATGAACTTTTGAAGCAAAGCATTAAAAGCGACGGTGTGATCAATCTCTTTGAAGATGTGAGGCAGGAGTTCTCTCTTTTTGATCCGAAGTTTCTGGAAGAAATAGCAAAGATGAAACAGAAGAATCTGGCGGTTGAACTGCTTAAAAAGCTAATCGCTGAACAGGTGATGCTATATCGAAGAACCAATGTTGTAAAATCGGAGAAGTTCAGTGAGATAATTCAAAGAATCATGAATGCATATCTGAATGGAATGTTGACTAATCAGGAAGTTATTGACGAACTTCTTAAACTTGCGCATGAGATTCAGGAGGGTGCAAAGCAGGGAGAAAGTCTGGGTCTTACACAGGAAGAGTTGGCTTTTTATGACGCGCTGACAAAGCCTGAAGCGATTAAAGATTTCTATGAAAATGAAGAACTGGTGGCATTGACCAGAGAACTGACAGAAACTCTGAGAAAGAATAGAACGATTGACTGGCAGAAGAGAAATACGGCAAGGGCCCGTATGCGCATGATGATTAAGCGTTTGCTTAAAAAGTATAAATATCCGCCAGAAGGTATGGATGATGCACTGGAAACTGTAATGACCCAGTGTGAGCTCTGGACGGATAACAATGACATGGAATCCTCGAAACCAGGGAAACATGGGGCGAAGGTAGTTACCTATGAATCATTTAATCCGGTTGTAACGAAAGTTGCTGAGCAATCGAATCCTTATGGTCGTAAGCATCCGGGGGAAAATTGAAGAGACGGCGGAGAAAAGGACGTGTAAATAAGATAGCAGGAGGGAAACTAACGCAACGGCAAGTTAATCACTAAGGAGTATAAACTTATAACAGTGGGATAATGCAGAAGGACTAAAAAAGGGATAATTGACATATTGAGAATGGGAGAATATACTATTTTTAAGCAGTGAACCCTACTGAGAGTGGGAACGATAAAAGCAGTGAACCCTACTGGAAGTGGGAACGATAAAAGCGGTGAGTCCTACCGTTAAGTGGAACCGATTGGAGGCTGCACATTCTGTGCAGCCTCATTTAGTTGGAGGGAGAATGCGGCAAGAAAAACTGAGGCTATACACGATAGATATGAAATATGTGCGAGACTTACATAGAGCTGATGATCGAGTACAATCTGTGTCTCCACAGATTCATAAGAGCAATAGGCCGTTTGTGGGAGTCGTTGTAATATGTGAAAGTCACAAATATTGCATTCCTCTTGATCATCCCAAAATGAAGCATCTTACCATGAAAAATGATGTTGATTTTACAAGAATATTTGATGGTGACAAGCTAATCGGAATTTTGAATTTCAACAATATGATACCGGTTGACGAGAACGTTATTAAAGTACTTAATGTCAAACCGGAGAAGACAGACAGTGATGTCGAAAGAGCATATAAATCATTATGCGCCAAGGAATTAGATTGGGTTCAAAAGAACAAGGATGGAATTGTAAAGAAAGCTAATAAGTTATACAAAATGATCGCTTGTGGCGATGCCAACTTTGCTTTAAGAAAGAGATGTGTAGATTTTAAAAAACTGGAGGGTATCCTGGCTAAAAGAGTAGAAAAAACAAGTCATCAAAATGGAAATCAGGGATAATCTTGGACCTCCCCGGTCCAAAATTATCCCGTTTTTTCCCTCATAATATAGAAAAACCACAGGAGGGTATTCTATATGAACGAAGACGAACTGTTATATCTTCTAAAGCACGGGCGTGCCGACGACATCCGCTTCATCTTCAAGGATATTGAGGAGAAGTCCTATCCGGAAGATTTTCCCACATTTATTGATACGATGATCCGAGAGCATAAGATCAAGCGCAAGAACATCGCCATCCGCTCCGGAATGTCGCAGGACTACACTTATAAGCTGCTCCGCGGCGATAAGAAGACATCGGAGAGAGACTATATTTTGGCGATCTGCATTGCGATCGGGATGAATCTGGCTCAGGTGCAGCACGCGCTGCGCATCTATGGCATGCCGGTCCTTAGCAAGGCAGATCTTCGCAGTCATATCATTTCGCTGGGAATCAGCGAAGGCAAGGACATCGATGAGATCAACGACTGGCTGGAAAAGAGCGGTTTCTATCTTATCAGGACCAGCCCGGACATGCCGTCTGCGCCGATCAAATCTCTTGAAGTGGTTCCAACGGAGGATCCTGAAGAGCACGCCGGAGATTATCACGAGGACCGTATTTCATCCGATGAAGACATTGACGATATCGGTGATTATGAAGAAGCGGACATACAGATCCATGCAGAGCACTGCGGACATGCGCCGATGGACTACATGTACTGGGGAGAGATCAAGCTTCAGAATTACGAAGGAAAGGTTTATTACGTCCGGAACTACTATCATCCCGAGGGGGAGAACATGGAAGTTCTGACAGAGGAGATGCACGATAGATTTGTGCAGGCGGAGAAAGAAGGGGACTTTCCTCAGTATTTTGAGCCGCTTGAATCCTATGAATCGCTGGAAGATGCGGCTTCCTCCCGGTTCTTCAAATGGTTCCTGGAACTTGACCGTGAAACGGATGGAAAAGTTCTCGAGACGATGCGCCAGGTTGATGACACGAGATTTTACGGTGCGCGATATGGGGCAAAGCTGGATCACAACGGTATGTCTTACTATATGGAAGCTTTCAACACACAGCATCCGGAGATAAGGGAGTACTTTCAGATCGTTGAGAACGGCGATGAGCGCAGGTTCACTGTCTCCCACGAGAGCTATTACATGTGGCTGGAGCTGGGAGAGATTTATCCGGCCTATTTTGGCAAAAAGATGCAGGAGCCGGAATACTTCATTGATGTCAGGGACTTGGACCAGCTGGACGGCAGAAACCTTAACTACAGGATGATTTTCAAAGACCTGCTCGCAGGGATGCATCTGTACGCGCACAGATATTATGGGGCGGCGATTTCAGAAGAGGAGATAGAGAAGGAGAAAATCGGCACGCTCACGCGGCAAGCGACAGCCCTGTTTCAGTCCGGGAAGATCTGCGATGCGATTCAGGCGTTAGAAGAGGCGTATGCATTGATGACCGAACGACCTGCTCAGGAATCACTTGCGGAACGGGTCGTGACATGCGACAAGCTGGCGGATCTGTATTGGGAACTGGAAGACAGTGAGCAGGCTGAGAAGTGGTATCGTGAGTGCTGCTCCTATAGGGAGCCGTTGAAGGAAGCACTTCAGGATCCGGAGAGAAGTGAGAAACTGCACGATGCGCCGATCAGTATGGCGTATGCCTGCATCCACTTTCATAATCGGACGCGGTTGGATGATCCTGAAAAGAGTCTGGAATATCTTAAAGAGGCGATTGAACTGTTTGAGGGAAGATGTAATACTGTGGCGTCCTGGGGATCGCTGGCCAACTGTCTTCTGTCCTATGCATTTCTGATTGATGAAGAGGAGCCGGAGAAGTCTCTCAAATACTCGGGTCGTGTGCTCGACATCATAAGAGACCAGAGTCTGGACAGGCGGCCGCCTTATCATGAGTTCACTTTTTTGGCGCTCAATAACCATGCGTGGGTGCTCTGGAACCGGCTGGCGAGTGAGGAGGCCATCATATATTACGGGCGGGCCATTGACCTGATTGAAGGGTATCTGTCCACCGGCACGCCGAATCCGGAGCAGATGAAGCAGAACCTGAAGAAAGAAGCCGGCGAGCTTTACAAAATCTATAAAGCCACCGGCAAAGAGCGTGAGACAAAACGGCTTACTGCGCGGATGCGGAAATCCGGGATTGAGATCAGTGAGGATTGATCTGAAGCTGGCATAATATGTGGTTATGAAAAGTTGGACCCGTCGGGTCCACTTTTTATTTGCAGGCGGAAGTATCATTAGACCATCGAAAAGGAAACAAAAGCCTGCCGGGAATGACCGGCCGGCTGTACAATTCAAATGACACGGAGGATAAGAAGATGGCAAGATACAGAGTTCTGGAAGCAAAGTGTGGAGTCGGCGCAGGCGGTATGGCGTGCGGTCCTGTCGGTGGGCCGATTGTAGGAGAGATTAAGCTGGCGGATGAGAATGGCAAAGAATTCTACTTGTGTCTGGCAGAGGTGGATGGAATTCCGAACTGGTTCAAGACTGAACGGAGCACAATCGATGAGCAGATTGAAGAGAAATCGGAAGAGGTATTCGAATACCTCAATGATCACTATATTGACATTGGCGAATATGTAGATGTGTTTGATGATCCCGAGGCGGAATTGTACCAGGCTTGCCGGTATCTGATCTATCTTGTGAGATGCGAGAGAGATCAGGAAGAGCCCTTCATCCGGGCTACGGTCGGGAAGTATCTGGACGAGATGGAAATCCCCATTTCCGATGAGGAAGAGGAATATAGGGAGGACATGAAGTAAGAAAAAACATATTTTCGAACGAGGTCACAGCGCTCATCGCCATAGTTTGGCGGTGGGCGCTTTTATGTCTATGGTATAATGGAGCGGAAGGGGTAGGAACAGGTCGGGATTTACGAAAAAATATTCGCGCAAGAACCTGAGGCGTCATTATAACTCAGAGGGGATGTCCCCCGCCTCTACAGGCGGTGGGAAGTAACAAATTTTCTCAGTGGCGGGTGACAATCCCCAACTGAGTTATATGATGCACACGCGTGCGGAAAGGAAGATGCTGCCAAAGGGCAGCCCGCACGCGGCGCAGCGGCTCGCTCTGCGAGCCTTGAATAAATATGAATATTCGATAAAATGTTAATACTTTAATTCTTCGACAGTGTGTGGGAAAATATTGCCCGGGGCGGTGGATGGATCCGGCCAGGATGAAGCAGGCCCGCGTGAAAAGCCGCGTATTTTCAACTTGGGAGATATATATGAGTGAAAAGATCAAAGTGAGAGCAGTCTTCAGCGATGTGGACGGGACCCTTTTGAATTCCGAACACCGTGTGATGCCCGGGACGGCAGCATGGATCAGGAAGCTTCCCGAGATGGGAATACCTTTTGTCATCGTATCGGCGAGGAGTCCCTCCGGCATCTATCCGATCATGAAGAGGAACTGCTTCCGGTGCGCTCTGATCGCATACAGCGGAGCGCTGATCATGGATGAGGACAGAAAGGTTCTGTATAACCGGCAGATTCCGCGGCAGCTCGCGGCGGAGATCGAGCAGTTTTTCATCAGGAACAGGTTTGATATGACCTGGAGCATCTATTCTGTCGACGACTGGATTTCGCCGGACAGGAGCGATCCGAGGATCCTGAGAGAGGAACGGATCGTGGAGGCGCAGTCCCGGGAGGGAACGGTCGCGGACCTGGCACCCGGTGCGGGCGTCAATAAGTTTCTGTGCATCTGCGCGCCGGGGACCATCCTTGAAATCGAGAAGAAAGTCAAGGCGGAATTTCCCGGAGTGGAAGCCGTAAAATCCAGTGATATTCTGCTCGAGATCATGGCGAAAGGTATTTCGAAGGCGGATGCGCTCTGCAGGTTCTGTGATCATCTCGGTGTTTCACCGCAGGACACAGTCGCCTTCGGGGACAATTACAATGACGTGGAGATGCTGGAAGCGGCCGGCAGGGGATACGTGATGGGGAATGCACCGGAAGAGATCCTGCAGAGATTTCCGCTTCACGCGGCGGACAATGATCATGACGGGATTGCAGTGGTTCTTGACAGTCTTTTGGCTTAGGGCATAGAATCCGTTGCGGCGGCTCGTTTCGCGAGCCTTAACTTATAAATTACGGAGAATACAGGTCAATATGAAAATATCGTACCAATCAATGTACAAGCTGATCATGACGCTGCTTGCCGGCACAGGTGCACTGATCCTGGCCGGATACCTTGTAATACAGCCGGATGTGTCCACCAACCAGAAAGAGAAATCCCATCTGATCGGCGCCAGCTATATGACAATGAACAATGAGTTCTACGAGATCCTGAACGAGCAGATCAGCCATCGCGTGGAGGCGGAAGGGGACCGGCTCATTTTGCGGGATCCCGCGCTCAGCGTCCGCAGGCAGAGGGAGCAGATCGAGATGATGCTGGACGAGGGAATCAGTGTCCTGGTCCTCACACCGGTGGATGCGGACGGCCTCTCTGAGGTCCTCCAAAAAGCGCACGCGCAAGGCGTCAGGATCATAGTAGTGGATTCAAATGTCTCGGATGAATCGCCGGTGGACTGCACGATCGTATCCGATAATTACAAGGCGGGCTGTCTTTTGGGCGATTACATGGTCAAAAGCGGGAAGAACCGCCGGGTAGTGATCATGACACATGAGACGGCGACATCCGGAAGGGAGCGCGTACAGGGATTTCTGGATACCATCGAAGGGCACAATGAGATCAGCGTTGTGCGGAAGGTTCCCTGCGAGGGACAGCTCGAGATCGCAATGCCCAAAATGGAGGAGATCATAGATGAAGGCGTAGAGTTTGACAGCGTGTTCTGCCTGAACGATCCGGCAAGCCTTGGCGTAGCCGCCGCACTTGACAGCAAGAACCTTCTCGACAGCGTGGACATCTACGGAGTGGATGCTTCTCCGGACGCCAAGCAGCTGATCTACGAGGGGAGAATGAAGGCCAGCGTGGCGCAGTCCCCTTCTCTGATCGGAGAGGAAGCGGCCAACGCGATCTACGATCTTCTGGACGGAAAGCAGGTGGAGTCTTACATTTCCGTGCCGGTGGAACTGGTGACCGCAGAAAACGTAGAGCAGTACAATGTTGACAGGTGGCAGTGAAAATGGCGGAGAAAACAGCAATCGTAAAAAGAGATAATGACAAAGTGGGGCAGATCCCGGAACTTGTATTCCGGGTGCTTGTGCTGCTCAATTTCCTGATCATCCTGTTCGTCACAATGTGTACGGCCCATGCCCTTTGGGGATATGTGCACGAGGGCTCGGCGCTGGAGTTTCTGATCCGCGCCGGAAGGGTTCCGCTCATGAACTGGATCTTGCCTTTTTCAGCGGTCCTGATGTTTGCAAGTCTTCTGCTTCTGCTCTCTGTGGAGTGCAACAACCATCCGGAACTGGTCTGCAAACTGGTCCTGGAATTCGGAATCGCCATCGCGATCAGCTATGTCACGGGGTTCGGATATACAGGTATGATCGTCCTTCTTCTGGCGGATATCATGCGCTATACGATTGACTGGCAGAAGAGGGCCATGTATATTTTGGCGGTATCCGTGTTTTACCTGTTCATGAACGGAAACATAGTGCAGGAATGGATCGGGGTGATCCCTCTTGAGAATATCTGGAGATACTACCGGGCGGACTATATGAGCAGGTTCCTGGGCATACTGAATATGCTGAGCCTGGTCAATATGTTTGTCTTTATCTTCTACATGGTGATCCTTGTCCTCGCGCAGATGAGCGAGAAGGAGAGGATTATCCTTCTCAACAGAGAGCTCAAGGAAGCAAATGAAAAGCTCGAGGAGTACGCGAACGAGTCCGCGAGAATGGCGGAGACAAGGGAGAGGAACCGGCTGGCCAGAGAGATCCACGACACGCTGGGGCACTCCCTCACAGGAATTATTACCGGAATCGAGGCGTGTATCATGCTGATGGATATCGCGCCTGAGGCGACCAAAGAGCAGCTGCGCGCGATCGCGGAGGTAGCAAGGACGGGAATCATTGATGTCAGACATTCGGTGAAGGCGCTGCATCCGGACGCGCTCGAAACAATGGATCTCGAAGACGCGCTCTATAAGCTGATCGACAGTTCCAAGCGCTCGACCGGCGTATTGATCACGACGAATTTCGACGCGGACTTGGGGCACCTCGACCAGGAGGAGGAGGACGTTGTCTACCGCGTCGTTCAGGAGAGCATCACCAACGCGATCCGGCACGGAAAAGCGACCGAAATTCAGGTGTCGATCACCCGTAAGGAAGAAGAACTGAACATCGTTATTACCGATAACGGCATAGGCTGCAGCGATGTAAATCCCGGTTTCGGGCTCCATCATATGAAGGAACGTCTGGAGATGCTGGGGGGAAGACTTGACTATAAGGGAGAAGGCGGATTTATGATTCATGCCGTGATCCCGATCCGCAAGGGAACCGATGAGCAGTAAATACGTACATATGACACAAAGCGTTTCGATATGGAGGCAACTATGATCAAAATATTGATTGCGGATGACCAGGAACTGATCAGGCAGAGTCTCCTGATCATTCTTAACAGCGTAGAGGACTTTCACGTGACGGATACGGCAGCTGACGGGGAGGAAGTGATTCAGAGCGTCAAAAGGGAGAAGCCGGACGTGATCCTGATGGATATCCGGATGCCCAAGATGGACGGCGTCATCTGCACACAGATTCTCAAGGATAAGTACCCCGATATCAAGATCATTATTCTCACAACTTTTGATGATGATCAGTATGTATTCAATGCGCTCAAGTTCGGCGCCAGCGGATACCTTCTCAAGGGCATATCCATGAAGGAACTGTCGGACGCCATCCGGAAAGTCTACCAGGGTACAGCCATGATCAATGAGGACATAGCATCCAAAGTCGTGAGACTTTTCTCCAGAATGGCGCAGACAAATCTCACGATCAATGTGGACGAGAGACAGTCGGCGAGCCTTAAGAGCAGCGAGCGGCAGATTATTGTGCTGGTGGGAAGCGGACTCTCCAACAAGGAGATCGCCGCCAAGCTGAATCTGTCTGAAGGGACTGTGAGAAACAGCCTGAGCACTATACTGAGCAAACTCGGCCTTCGCGACAGAACGCAGCTGGCAATATGGGCCGTACAGACGGGGGCGACCATCCACAGTTTTGACGGGGATGAGAGCTAAACATGTAACCTTGTACAGGACCTGCGAGGGTGATCTGCAAGGGTATGGAGGCAGGAATGAATTTGGAGTTCTTTAAGAAAAGAAGGTTCCGTGTGATCCTGAGCATATTGATCGCTGCTGCTGCGCTTTTTGTCATGATGGGGCAGCTCAGACGGATCAGTTTTTCCAAGGAAAAGGTTCTTACGGTCGGCGTCTTTTCGGACAGCTATTGGGGCGTTCAGAACGGCTACGCCAACAAGATCATCGACGACGCGATTCTGGCATTTGAGAAGGAGCATCCCGGCGTAAAGGTGAAGTACGAGAGCGGCATTATGAAGGATGACTACTCCGAGTGGCTCTCCGAAAAGATGATGAACGATTCCGCCCCGGACGTTTTTTTCATTCTCGGAAGGGATTTCAGCACGTTCGCCCGCATCGGCGCCCTCAAGGACCTGGGAGACCTGATCAGTAAAGATGAGGCGTTTGACCGGAATGCTTTTTATAAAAGCGCCTATGAGTACGGACAATACGGAGGGAGGCAGTATGCGCTTCCTTTCGAGTGCGCCCCCAATATGATGTTCGTCAACAAGACGATCCTGGACAGGGAAAATATCGAGCTGCCGGCTAAAGACTGGACATGGGACGATTTCTATGAAATCTGCAGGAAAGTGACAAAGGACAGGGACGGAACGGGAGTCATCAATCAGTTCGGAACGGTGAACTATACCTGGATCGATGCCTTTGACGCAAATGACGTCACTCTCTTTGACGAGAAGGGAAGAGGATGCGACTTTACGGTTCCGGAGGTCGGGGACGCGATCACTTTCCTGGAAAAGCTGGAGGCGCTCGGCAGTGGATACGCGCTCTCGGAAAAAGACTTTGCCAAAGGCAATGTGGCATTTCAGCCCATGCTTTTCTCCGAATACAGGGCTTATAAGTCCCAGGAACTCAGCATCATGAAGTATTCCGGATTTGAGTGGGACTGTGTGACAATGCCGTCGGGCCCCAACGGGGATAATAATTCAAGGCTTGACATCCTCTCCATTGCCATGAGCGAGAACACGGCACAGAAAGATATGGCATGGGAGTTTATGAAGCTTCTCACCATGGATCCCGTGATCCAGTCGGAGATTTTCGATTATTCCGCGGGCATCTCTGTTTTGCCGCAGGTGACGCAGTCGGAAGATTCACTCAGCAGGATCACCCGGAATACAGGAGAGGCCTTTAACCTGGAGATTCTGAAAAGCGCAATGGAAAAGAGCGTGATCCAGCCCCGGTTCAGGGGATATGAGAACGCGAAGGAAGAGATCGGACTTGCGGTGCGCTCTATTTTGGAGAGCCGGTCCAATATCCGAATGGAACAGATCATATGGAACCGGACGATCAATAACTACTTAAAAAGCCTGCAGATAAATGAATACTGAACCATGTGACAATTGTCATTTTTTTGATGACAATTGTCATGGCAAAACGGTGACACTTGTGAGATGAACAAGCGTCGCCGTTTTTATATACTTTTTATCAGTAATTAATGATTTGTTAATATTCTGAAGCCTCAGGGGTTCAGAAAGAAAGGAGGACACGCAGTTGAAGTATGTAGTACTGGTCAGCCACGGTGAATTTGCACCCGGTCTCCACAAAGCAGTAATAATGCTCAGCGGCGAGGACAGGGAGGATGTACTCTCCACCAGCCTCAGGAACGGCATGGGCGCTGATGAATTCGCTGATAACGTGAGAGAGCTTCTCTCTGTTGTCGGTGAGGATGACGAGATCATCATGTTCGCGGATATCGTCGGCGGATCGCCCCTTGCAACCGCAGCAAATGTCATCGCTGAGAAAGGCCTTCTTGCAAAGACAACGATGATCGGCGGTATGAACCTTCCTCTGGTTCTTACGGCAGTTCTGGGTAAAGACGATGTCGATACCGAGGAACTCAAGGAAGAGATCATTGAAGGCGCCAGGGAGCAGATTAAGGAATTCATCGTTGCGACAGATGACGATGAAGAGGAAGATTTGTAATCCTGTTTCAGTTCAACTTTAGCTCACATTAGGAGGTTATTATGTCTATTTCTTTCGTACGTGTAGATGACAGAATGATCCATGGCCAGACCGTTACAAGATGGTCCCTGGAGTATCCCTGCACAGGCCTGATCGCTGTCAACGATGCAGCAGCTAAGAACCCCGTCCTTAAGGGCGCATACAAGAGTGCTTCCGACAAGAAGACATTCGTATGGGCGGTTGACGAGTTCATCGCAAAAGCACCCAAGGTACTTGCTTCCAAGGATAAGTATTTCCTGATCACCAAGAATCCCATCGACATGAAGAAGATCCTTGTGGACGCAGGCATTGTCCCCAGCGATGTCAAGACCGTTATCATCGGCCCCTGCAATGACAGACCCGGCGCAACAAAGCTTGGCAACAACCAGTCTATCACACAGGAAGAGGCAGATGCACTCGAGGCGATCACAAAGGCGGGTTATGAGGTTGAGTTCGCTCTGCTCAAAGAGACAGCGATCGGCAACTGGAAGAAGTTCAGAGGCCAGTTCGGCTATACTGACTGATCGTATCTGCCCAAAAATCGATACACGAAAAGGAGAACGAAATGTCAATTAATATATTCCAGGCAATTATTCTCGGATTGTTTGCATCCCTCTCCAGTATGCCCGGTCTGGGAGGCACATCCATCGGTAACTACACATTAGGAAGACCCCTGATCGGTGGTCTGATCTGCGGTATCGTACTCGGCGATATCCCCACCGGCATCATGGTCGGCGCGGCGATGCAGGTCGTTTACATCGCGCTGGTAACTCCCGGCGGAACCGTTTCCGCAGACGTTCGTGCCGTATCCTACATCGGCATCCCGCTGGCAATGATCGCTCTTAAGAGCTATGGTCTGGATCCCGCTTCCGCAGAGGGAACCGCGCTGGCAACTTCCTTCGGAACCATGGTCGGTACGATCGGTACTGTCCTGTTCTACGGCACGGCAACCATGAACCTGATCTGGCAGCACATGGGCTGGGCATGGGTAGACAAGAGAGAATACGACAAGCTTCCTCTCGTTGACTATGTACTTCCCTGGATCTCTCACATCTGCTTCTCCCTGATCCCTACAGTGATCATGTGCATGGCAGGAGAGCCCGTTGTTAACCTGATCAAGGAAAGACTTCCCATGGATGGAATCCCGATGAAGACTCTGTTCACAGTCGGCGCACTCCTTCCTTGCGTAGGTATTGCGATCCTGCTCAAGCAGATCGTCCGCAACGTTCTTGATTTTATACCTTATCTGACAGGTTTCACACTGGCAGCTTCCATGGGCATCAACCTGGTTGCTTCCACTGTAATCGCAGGTATGATTGCAATCATTATCTATAAGCTCAAGATGCTCGAACTCAGAAAGCCTGCAGCGGCAGCATCCAGTGCAGCAGCGGAAAATGGTTGGGATGATGATGAGGAGGATATCTAATCGTGGCTGAGAAAAAATTATCCAAAAAAGCGTTAAATTCCGGTTTTCACAGATGGTATTACGGCAACCTGACCTGCTTCTCTCAGGAGCACATGCAGACATTCGGTTACCTCTGCTCCATGCTCCCTCTCTGCAAGGAGCTGTACGCCGATGACCCAGACAGGATGGCGGAGTCCATGGACACTTACAGGACTTTCTTCAACACCGAGCCTCAGCTCGGCGCCATCATTGTCGGTGTCACCGCAGGTCTTGAAGAAGCAAGAGCAAACGGTGCGGAAGATGTCGACAGCGAGACGATCAACGGTCTGCGCGCAGGTCTTATGGGACCGATCGCAGGTATCGGTGACTCTCTGGTAGTCGGTACTGTCATCCCGATCCTCCTTGGTATCGCAATGGGTATGTCCGGCGGCGGTTCACCTCTGGGCGCTATCTTCTACATCATCGTATGGAACCTGTTCGCGTACTTCGGAATGCGTTTCCTGTACTTCAAGGGCTATGACATGGGTACAAAGGCCGTCGAGTTCCTCGTAGGAGATATCGGCACAGCGATCCGTGAAGCAGTCACAACACTCGGCGGTGTCGTCATCGGTGCCGTTTCCGCGACATGGGTATCCGTAAAGACCAGCTTTGCTCTTTACAACGAGGCAGGCGAAGCTTACATGGTTCTGCAGGAAAAACTTGACAGCGTTTTCCCCGGACTCCTTACGGCAATCTTCGTAATCCTTTGCTGGTGGCTCATGGCTAAGAAGCAGCTCAGCCCCCTGAAGGTTATGGGCATTCTGGTAGTCGTCGCATTCGTCGGCGTTCTGGTCGGCTTCTTCAACCCGGGTCTGTCCTACTAATCATACGAGACGAAAGTTCTGGGAACTTTTATGAAACAAGGGGGGTTCCTGACGGAATTCCCCTTGTTTTAGTTAAACCAACTTGTAATTGAAAGGGTGAAAGATGGCACAGCTTAGTAAAAAGGAGCTGCTTGAAGAAGCAAAGAAACAGTCCGAGGCGCTGAAGCGAATCAGCAGGTGGAGAACGTATGCCATGGTCCTGTCCGCGATCGGCGTGGCAGCAGCTTATATGGGCTTTACCGGAAGCGAACACCGCACTGCAGTGGGCGTGACGGGCGTCGTGCTGATTCTGGCAGGCGTTGTCCTGGCGGTCATCTTCAATATGGTGATCCGAACCGGCAGAGAGAATGTTGAGAAAATACTGAATGCTGCCGAAAAATAGACAGCTTCCAGTGCAGGAGCTAAACGGAGGAAGATATGGAGAGAATTCAGATTACATCACGTTTGGAAAATGGCCTGGACATCAAGGCGGCAGGAGAATTTGTCAAAGAAGCGATAAAGTGCAGCGGGAAAGTGACCATACGAAACGGATCGAGACAGGGAGACGCGAAACTGATCTTCAATGTCATGAGCCTGAATATCAGAAAAGGCGACTGTATAGAGATCGATATTGACGGCGGCAATGAGAAAGAGGACGCCGCATCCCTGAAAAAATATATAGAAGAAAACTTCTGAGTGCAATCGTATGACAGCGGGCAAAAGAGGTGAAGAGATGAGTATTTTGAAATTGAAACCGGCCTGCAAGGATTATCTGTGGGGCGGCCACAGACTGGCAGATGAGTATAACGTGGAATATGACGGCGATATTTTGGCAGAGGCCTGGGAGCTCTCGTGCCACCCCGATGGCCCGTCCGTGATCATGAACGGTCCCTATGCGGGCAAAACGCTGCAGGAGTATCTCGACGCGGAGGGCATGGAGGCGCTGGGCACGCACTGCCGCAGATTCCGGGAATTCCCGATCCTGACCAAATTTATCGACGCCAAGGACAATCTGTCGATCCAGGTCCATCCGAGCAACGGGTTTGCCCTTCAGAACGAGGGACAGTACGGCAAAACAGAGATGTGGTACGTTCTCGACGCGGAAGAGGGCGCATTCCTGTACTACGGATTCAAGCAGGAGATCACCCGCGAGGAGTTTGCCCGCAGAATTGAGGAGAACACACTTCTGGAGGTGCTCAATGCAGTGCCTGTCAAGAAGGGGGACGTTCTCTTCATCGAGTCCGGAACGCTGCACGCGATCGGCAAAGGTATCCTGATCGCCGAGATCCAGCAGAATTCCAATGTCACCTACCGCGTCTACGATTACGGAAGAGTCGGCAAGGACGGCAAAAAGAGAGACCTGCACATCGAGAAAGCGCTGGCCGTGACCAGCCGCGTGCCGATCATAAAGAGCGGAACCGAGTATCCCCATGTGGCGGACTGCGACTATTTTACGGTCGATAAGCTGAATCTGGACGGAAAACTAACCTACAGGATGCAGGGCACAGTCAATGAGGCCTCCTTCCTCAGTATTCTGATCCTGGACGGCGAAGGTACGATCAGCTGCAAGGGCGAGTCCGTCTCCTACCGCAAGGGAGACAGCTTCTTTTTGGCGGCGGGCAGCGGGGACTGGCAGATCGAAGGAAAGTGTGACGCGCTGCTCACTACGATCCGCGAAAAGGCGAGCCCGATCCGCGTCGGAATTACGATCGGAAGCTCTGAGACACAGATCGGCCTTGTGAATGACCGGCAGCAGATCATCGCAAAGCGCACCTTCCCTACGGATGTGGAAAAAGAGGCCGCCGCGTTTATCGCGGAGGTGGCGCAGGCCACACTGGATCTTCTGGAAGAGCAGCATGTGCCGCTTGACCAGTGCATCGGCGTAGGCGCGGGCGTGCCCGGCACGATTGACAGGCGCAAAGGAAAAGTCCTCTATTCCAACAACCTCCGCTGGGAGGACGTGGATCTGGTGGAGGAACTGGGGCGCGTCATTCCCTGCCCGGTCCGCATTGCCAACGACGCGGACTGCGCGGCGCTGGGAGAAGCGGTCGCGGGAGCGGGCAAGGACTATTCGGATGTCGTCATGTTCACGTTGGGCGGCGGCGTCGGAGGCGGCATCATTCTGAACGGCCAGGTCTTTGAGGGCGGCATCATGGGCGGCAGCGAAGTGGGCCACCAGGTGGTTCGCGTAAACGGAAGGCGCTGCACATGCGGTCGCAGGGGCTGTCTGGAAGCCTATGTCTCGGTGCCGGCACTTGTTCGGGCCGCCGAGGAAGCTACGGACAGAAAGCTCACGCCGGCCGAGATCTTCCGCGGCGCGGCCAAGGGCAACATTGACCTGCAGGAGACCGTGGAGCAGTACGAGGAGATGCTGGGAACCGGCATCGTCAACATCGTCAACATGTTCCGCCCGCAGATGATCCTGCTGGGAGGTGCGATGTCTGAATACGCCAAAGAGATGACCGGAGCGATCCGCAAGATGATGGAGAGAGACTGCTTCGGCGGAGAACACGGGATGATCCCGGAGATCGCGGCAGCGGAGCTGGGCAGCAGCGCCGGCATGATCGGAGCGGCGAATCTGTAAAGAGATATTCTGCAGGAATGCATTTAAGGCTCGCAAAGCGAGTCGCCGCGCCGCGTGCGGGTTGCCTATAAGGCAAGGTCTAACCGTTCTCCGCACGCGTGTGCATCGTGAACTCAGCGGGAGATTGGCCCCTGAGTTCAAAATAGTGTGAGCCCCCGAAATTGCGCTCATCGCCATAGCATGGCGGCGGGCGCTTTTTTCGTTGGTGGAAAATGGGCAGGAAGTATGGTAGGGTGGATGTACCGTATTAATCGGTATTTAATGAGAAATACTATGAGGCATCATCTGAGTTACCTGATCAAGTGACAACACAGGAGGGAACCATGAAATATATGATCGCAACCGCAGCCGCAGCAGCCGTCTGTATCCTGCTCGGAACCGCCTTGGCATGGCTGGCCGCAAAGCGCCGCAATATGCCGCCGCGCCGCAAGGCCCTTCTTGCGGCCGTTTTTTCTGTGCTGCTTCTTGCTGTGGTGAGCCTGGGATATCTGGAGACTTATTACAGGGCGGGAGAAACCGCGAAAGCATATCTGACAGGCGAACCCGCCCAGGACGCTGCAGCGGTCTCTGTCCAAAAAACAGACGCCGGTTACTTCTTTGACGGTCCCGGGGAATCCTCCGCCATCATTTTCTACGGCGGCGCAAAAGTGGAGGAGACCGCCTACGCACCTCTCCTGTACAGGCTTTCGCAGCGCGGGGCGGACTGCTTCCTAGTAAAAGCCCCTTTCCGCGTTGCTGTTATCGCTGCCGGAGCCGCCGACAAGATCATGCAAGAGTATGCCTATCAGGACTACTATCTGGCAGGCCATTCTCTGGGCGGCGTCGCGGCTTCCGCAGCCGCTGTCGGGCACCCCGGCACGGTCAAAGGGCTCATTCTTCTCGCCTCTTATCCGAATAGGAAAATTCCGGATGAGATCCCGCTTCTGAGCATCTATGGAAGCGAGGACGGCTGCCTGGACCGGGAAGTGTATGAGAAGAGCCGCGGGAATCACCCCGCCGACAAGCAGGAGATAGTCATTGAAGGCGGCAATCACGCCCAGTTCGGCGACTATGGCCCTCAGAAGGGAGACGGAACGGCCCGGATCACACCGGAGGAGCAGTGGGAGAAGACTGCGGACGCAGTCATGAAATGGATCGGCGCCGACTCTGCCGATACAGAGGAGAACGTCCGGAAAGATAAGCCCCGCCTTGTCGAGAATGACGAGGAAGAAGCAACGCCGGACAGAGCGCTGATGAAAGCGAATCAGGTCCAGAATTCAGGCGACGAGATCATCTATCCGGTGGACAAGGATAAGAAGAATGAAAAGAAAGACTATTCTGTCTTTGTCTATATGGTAGGGTCGGATCTGGAAGCCTCTTATGGCTATGCGACCCGTGATATGCAGGAGATGACGGATTCCGGGATCGATTTTTCCAAAACGAATCTTCTGATCTACGCAGGCGGCTCCCGAATGTGGAAATCCGATATACCCAGTAATCAGAATAACGTGCTGGATATGAGTCTTGAGGGCGGGGACCGGGTCGTTGCCGCCACGGAGAACACTTCAGATATGGGCGCGCCGGAAACGCTGAAAGCTTTTCTGGATTATGCGGTGACGTATTACCCGGCAGACCATTATGCCCTCATTTTCTGGGATCATGGCGGCGGGTCCGTTTACGGTTATGGGAATGACGCGATTTACTCGGGGGATTCTCTTCTGCTTAAGGAGATGGACGCCGTCCTGGAAGAGTCTCCTTTTGGAAAGAACGGAAGCGCGCATCTTGACTGGGTCGGTTTTGACGCCTGTCTGATGTCAACCGCCGAGAACGCGGTTATCTGGAGCAAATACGCGGATTATATGGTCGCCTCCGAGGAGACGGAGCCGGGCGACGGATGGTGCTACAGCTTTATGGACGTCCTGAATGAGACGAATGAAGCAGAAGATATCGGTAAATCGATCGTCGATGCCTATAAAGCATACTATGCGGCCAAAAGAAGTCCTCTGAATGACCCGGATATCACACTGGCAGTGCTGGATTTAAAGCAGATGGATTCACTGGTTGACAGTATTGACGCTTTGGCCCTGAAGATGAAGACCGGTGTCGACGGAGAGATTTTCCCGAAAATGGTCAGGAGCCGGTCATCGACAAAAACTTTCGGTCTCAGAGACTCCCGGGCGACGGCTTATGATCTGCTGGATATCGGGGATCTCTCGTCTAAAATGAAACAGATTTATCCTGAGGAGTCGAAGGCGATTGAAACAACATTGAAATCAGCTGTTATTTATAATACGGATGAAGTGGAAGGATCCTGCGGATTGTCACTGTATTTTCCGGGTGAGAACAGGGAACTCTACGAGGCTGTGATCTCAAATGGGGATGAAGGTCTTTATATATCCGATGAGTACGCCTCTTTTGTCGATCTGTATACGGAAAAGTGGACAACGGTTTCCGCTGTCGACTGGAGTATGCCCGAACCCGTGAATAGCGGTGAAGAGGTGACGCTTCAGCTCACGCAGGAACAGGTGGATAACCTTGACAAGGCGACTTATACGGTGTTGATCGATGAGGGGGACGGATTTTACCGCCGGGCGCTGTGCAAGGTCGAGGTCGAACCTGATGAAAATAATGTGCTCCACATACCGACGGACCCTTCTCTGATCTATGCGGCCGGTGACCTCGGAACTATGTCCGTACCGAGTACCTTCGTCCAGTCGGAGTCGCGTGACGGAAAGGCGACGTATGACAGTATGCGGATGTTCTTTTGCTATGGAACGGAAATGACTTCTGATCCGTACGATTATGTGACTGCTACGGTCGAAGAAACAGACGGGACTTTCTCGGTCAAATCCTTCAGTTACAAAGATGCATCCGCTTTGCCGGGCGGTAAAAACACTGTTGACCTGAGTCAATATGTAACATTAAACGAATATACTTCGGACAAAGTTTACCCGACGCGTTCGGAAGACGGCACGATGCTGCCTTATTATGAGTGGGATGTCCAGACAGGAGTATTTACGGCGTATCTGCTCCAGATTGATGAGAGCCTGCATTTCGTGGGGAAAAAAGCCAGTGCGCTCGGTTTGCCGACAGTTGTTCAGGTCATTCTCAGGGATATCAACGGCGCGGAGCATGGCTCTGAGATCTGTGAGATCAATAAGGGAACGGACAGCTATGTGAAATACGAAAAGATCGTTAAGAATACAGAGAAGGGAACGCTGACTTTTGAGATCCATGATAAGGAAGCCTGGCTGACATCCTATTCCGGGGAAGATATATCGATCAGTATCCCTTCAGAAATAGACGGATATCCTCTGACCCGAATCTGTGGAGGCGCGATCCAGTCCGCTTATTCTCTGCGCGAGCTCACGATCCCGGAAGGGGTCACAAGCTTGGAGCATTCTGCGGTCAGCTATGTGTCTGATCTTCAAGTGCTGACTCTTCCCTCCACACTTGAAAACATCGGGCGGGCGCCCATAGGATCAGCGAAAAGTCTCAAGAAGATCATCGTTAACGGAAAGAGCAAAGCGGTCTGTGATAAGGATGGCGTCCTTTTTTCCGCTGACGGGAAGACGCTGATCCGCTATCCGGAGAGTAAGGGGCGGTTTTATACCGTACCGGCGGGAACGGAAGAGATCGCCTATCAGGCGTTTTATGAGGCAGATCTTTTTGAGGTCAAATTTCCGGAGACACTGAAAAATATTGATAATTATGCGTTTGAGGGATGTCGCAATCTGGATGCGCTTGTTTTTCCGGACAGTCTTGAGCATATTGGGGCCGGAGCCTTCAGCGCAGGTTTTACTTTCTTTGACGATGAAGAGGCCGGGCTGATCGATATGGTCAGGATCGGGCCTGAACTGAGCGATATCGGGCTCGAAGCATTTTCGGGATATCCGATCGTCAGTTTTGAGGTCAGTGAAGAAAACAAAGTATTTTCAACCGTGAACGGGATGATCACATCGAAGGCAGGCGATGTTTTGAACCTGTGCCCGGCAGAGATCGGCGGCTCGGTAATCGTGCCTGACGGGGTCGTCGGACTGACGCCCGGAGTCTTTGCCCAGCTTCCGTCCAATACCTCTTTTTATTTTCCCGATTCACTGGTACGTATGAGCCTTGATGATTTTCCCAGCAGGCGGGGAGACGATTATGGAGCTGTCTATGACCTGACGATTTATTGCAGTGAAGGCTCGGCAGCTGAAACATTTGCCGTTAAGAACGGATTGAACTATGTGATCACCGAGCCCGGAGAAATAGACCTGAAGACTTATACCAATGAGTCTGTTCCGGGCCTTAACGGGGTATATAATTTCAGGGTCTATGATGATCACGCTGTCTTTACCGGTTATAAAGGCAGTGACATCAGTATTGCGATCCCGGACACGGTAAAAGGTGTGCCGGTGACTGAGATCGGTGATGGCGAGAAAGCTGTTTACAAAAGCAGCCTGTCACTCGATATTGACTTCTATAATTATGAAGATGATACAGCCGAAGTCGCCAATCTGGGCCAATATACGTCGGATGAACTGAACAATGTGGATATTCCGGACACCGTAACCCGTATCAATGATGGCGCATTTGCGGATACTTCGGTCAAGATCAAAGAATTCCGTCTTCCGGATAATCTTGAAGCAATCGGCCCGAAAGCTTTTGGCGGGACATATTCGGAAGCGTCCATCGGCAGTTTTATCATTACAGAAGACAATCAGGATTTCATGACGAAAGACGGCGTGCTGTATACAAAAGACGGAAAAACACTTGTGAAATTCCCGACAAGGGCAAAGACGGATCTGGCGGCCCTGACGATTGAAAAGGACGGACATGACTCCCATTATATTTATCAGATCCCTGATGGATGTGAAACCATCGGGCGCTACGCCTTCGCCAATACAGAACTGATCGACGCGGTAAGCAGCCTGAATGTTTCCTCAGATTATTTTGAGGTGAGATTTTCACCTGAGATCGTGACGATCGAAGGGTATGCTTTTTATGATGCCTCATTCAAAGCTGTGGAAATGAAGGAGGGTCTGGAGAGCATCGGTGAACATGCCTTTGAGTATTGCCGTCTCCAGACAGATGAGCTGATATTGCCGTCTACAGTGACCTCATTGGGAGATTCGGCATTTGCCCGTGTTTACAGAAGTGCAGAGGAAGGCGAGGCCTCGAATCTGGTCTATGGATTCAGACATATAGAACTGCCGGAACGGCTGAAGTCCGTTGGGAAGGAAGTTTTTGCAAGCAGCATCGACTCACATTATACCTGTGACGCATTGGTTATCGGGAGAAAATTAAAAGATATCGCAGAGGGAGCTTTTAACGACTTCTATACAACAGGTTTTGAGGTGAACGCAAAGAATCCTTCTTACAGCAGTAAGGACGGATGCCTTCTTGATGGGGACGGTGAGACGCTGATCGCCGTACCGCAGGGCTGGCAGGGAATGCTGAAGGTGCCTGAAGGTGTGAATAAGATCGGGAAGCACGCTGTTTATGACTGCGGCGGCATGACGGATATCTATATCGGTCCGGAAGTTACGTATATTCATCCCCAGGCGATTTTTGCTTATAATGCTGCAGCACCTGTCATTCACGGTGTAAGCGGGTCTGAGGCAGAGAAATTTGCAGTATCCAGGGGCTATACATGGAAGGAGGAAGAAGAATGAAGAGGTCATTTGTTTTTTCATCTTTTGCATGCATGATCCTTCTTCTGTCTATGACCGGGTGCGGATATGGAAAAAATGAGGTCCTGGAAGGCATATTGCCAACAAGGATCGAGAATATTACGGACGAGGATGTGATCCCGGAAGGGGCAGAAGGAACACGTTCTTCGGAAACAGATACCTATGATGCGTCTGCTTTCGTCCCCCGGATGTTTTTCGGCACATGGAAGATTCAGGCCATCGAGGGCGAAATGCCGGCCATAGAGGTTCCTGTGCCGTCGGGCAGTGGGAAAGAGTCCTGCAATGTGGGAGCATTCCCGGACAGCATGATCCTTGGAGATACGGTCAGAGGGAATGAAGCGGAAGTCTACAGGGTCAGTTTTGATGATTACTATTATATGCAGGCGGCTTTTAAACCCGTAGAAGATCGTGAAGAGGATCTGTCAGAATTCAGAATGCTGTTCGATGTTGTCGGAAAAACGCTGGCTGTTGGATTTACCGGGGAGGTGACTGACGAGCGGTATTACAAAGAGAATGTTGATGCGGTTGATATTGTTGAGGTCGATTATGGCTTTGAATGGAGCGGCTATGAGCTGAAGTTGAAATACGGAGACGCCAGTGCAGTCTATGTTCCATCGACTTTTGAAGGAGATATGCAGAAGGCCTGCGAAGGCTTTTCCGGAAGCAATGGACAGAAGAAGATGCCTGATTGGCATTTTTCCCCGCTGGAGATGAACGGTGACGGAAAAGGAATGGTCGGCACCGTTTATGACAGAAATGTCAGGATGGACTACAGTTTTGGAGAAGACGGCAGTTTTTCCATCACGACAGAGTACGGCGAAGTTTTTTCCTTTGACCGCTACTGGTACTCCGATTCCTGTCTGACTTTGCCTTCAGGGAAGCTGAAAATGATGTATCAGCATGATCTTTTAAGTTTTTATTCCGAAGATCCATATCTGGATAAGCGTATGGAATACAATATTTTCTCGACGGAAGAACTGACGATGGCCGGGAAAAAACTTGGCAGCCCGCTCATGTGCCCTGTACAGGAACTGATCATGCAGGGTTACAAAACGGACGTTGATATAGGGCAGAGCATGATTCCTTCCGGCTGCGTGAGTCCTGAATTTGAACTCAAATTCAGGACGGCCGGCATCATCGTTCGGGCAGTCAATCCGACAGATGTGGAATTGCCGCTCGGCGCCTGCATCATCTTCAGATACCGGTTTGACGAAGAATCAGGCAGTATTTTGCGAAGGGTCAGCTTTTTTCTGGGCGATGACGCTGTGAAATGTGGTGAAACGACAAATGAGGACCTCGAAGTCTACAACAATCTCTTTCCGGTCAGCGACCATGTAATGCGCGCACAGGTGTCATCGAGCGGCAGTTTGCACGATTATAATTTTGATGACTACAATGCGCATGTACTTGAGGGCCTGGATGGCGATGGATCATCGGTTTTCCTGCAGATGGAGATGGAGGGAGAAAAACTGCACGCTTTCAGCTGCAGCTTGTCTGCTTATGAGAACAGAAACCTTGATTATAATATTACTTATGAAAATCTTCAGGATCTTTCACAGGACAAGTGTGAAAGGCTGGCAGCCCGCCGGGATGAGATCGCAAAGAGTGTTGGTGACGGATTTGCGGATTTCTCCGACGTGACCTGTGATACTTACGGAACAATTTATATCCCCTGGAAGAGTGTCTTTCCTTATGGGAAGGCGGAGCTGACAGAGGAAGGAAAGCGATTGCTGGACAGGGTTTCCGACCGGTATATCCGTGCGGTTGGGACATATGATGATATTGCCGGGCTCCAGGTCGGGGTCAATGCACGGTGTGATCGGGTCGAAGGCGGTCAGTCCTTTACGGTGCCGAGAGCAGAGGCCGTCAGTGAATATCTGAATGATCAGATGTCGCAGAAAGGTGGGAAATTCAACATATCTCCGGTGGGATACGGCGAAACCGAATATCTGCAGGAAGAGGGAACCGATGTCTTGGGAAGTAATGTCGTATCGATTCGTTTTATTCTTGATCCGGAGAGCGTCGGAGAAACGACCGGAAAGGAGATCAGCCTGATCTATAAAGATACAGAAGGAGATGCCTCTTTCCGTTATATGAAGCGGGACGCGGCTCTGGTTGGAGAAGAACGGGCCGCATTCGCGTTAAAATATGGCGGCACTTATAATGCAGACAGCTATGAGAATGAGGCAATCGGTATGACATGGAAATTGCCGGAAGGATGGCATTTCTATAATGACGATGAATTGACTGCCTATAATGGGATGTCGGCCGAAGCGATGCTTCTGAAAAATCTGCCGATCTATATTTTTGCAGCTGTCAATAATGATTATGACACGATGATCGATATTCGTCTGTATCCCTGTGATTCGACGGCTTATGAGACAGCCGGTGAGGAATTTGTAAAAAGTCTCTTCGATTCTTACGCATCCGTCTGCCGGACGAATTACAGCGACGTCACGGCAGAAGCAGAGAATGTAACGTTTGGAGGCAGGACCGTGAAAAAGGGAAGCTTCCGATTTACAGCAGACGAGCAGGAATTTGTCCGCAAACAGTATTATCTGGTCTTCCCGGACGCCGTCGCTGTTATCACGCTGTCAGGGACACAAGACAGCAAGATCCTTGACAATCCGGGTCTGAGGTGATCCGGACTCAGTTCGCCATATAATAAAGTGGCGGCAAAAAACAGTCAAAATAATAGGAGACGTCAAACAAATGGATATTAGTATTCTATCATGTTTCTGCAGAAGACTCCCGCCTCTGTAGGCGGCGACCTGGTGCGGGCCGTGCAAAAAAGAGCTGGAAGAGCTAGGCAATATGCACCGCCGTCTGGAGGCTAAGAATGCCGCCATCATCGGCATCTGTGACGATGCGAGAGAGAAGACGGAAGGCCGGTCGCCGGCGCCTCGGTGCAGTTCTGTTCGGATACTACCTGCATGATGGGAAAGACGGATCTGGAAGGAACGGCTTCCTTCACGGCGGAAGAAGGAACGTATACGGTTCATGTGCAGAAGGTGCCGGAAGGATATGCGGCCTGTAAGGATGAATTTGAGGTGCCTCAGGATTTTGGCGATGTTAAGATCATTCTGAATAAGGGATGATAACAAGGACGGACCGGATGGTGCAGGCGGTGTCATTGTATTTAAGAAACTGAAATACGGAAGAACGGGGCAGAATCGGGATTGTTGGAGGAGCACAAGTGTACAAATCTGTCGGAGGAAACAAATGAAGAGAAATGAAATCGTGTCGGAGTTGTTCCGCTTGCAGGATAAGGACTATGCTTTGATGCAGGCGAAAATCATCCCCACCGTATCCCGCGACAGGATCATAGGAGTCAGAACACCTGCCCTTCGGGACATTGCAAAGAGCCTGAGCAAAGATCAGGACATTGGTGAATTTCTGTCATATCTGCCGCATCAGTATTTTGATGAAGACCAGCTGCATGCGTTTGTAATATCGTTGGAAAAGGATTTTGACAAGTGCATAGGGAAGGTTAATGCATTCCTTCCTTTTATTGACAACTGGGCAACCTGTGATCAGCTTTCTCCCAAAGTTTTCAAAAAAGAGCCGGAGAAGCTGCTTTCATCCATTCAGACATGGATCAATTCAGATAAGACCTACACAGTCAGATTTGCGATCGGTATGCTGATGAAGTATTTCCTGGATGAGCATTTTGACACGAAGTATGCGGATATGGTTGCAGAGGTCAGATCAGAGGAGTACTACGTCAACATGATGATCGCATGGTATTTTGCGACCGCTCTGGCGAAGCAGTATGAATTGGTTTTACCCTACCTGGAAGACAGGAGGCTGGCTGATTGGGTGCATAACAAGGCTATCCAGAAAAGCATTGAAAGCTATCGGATTACGGATGAACAAAAGGCATATTTAAGAACTTTGAAGGTGCGGAAGGAGCAGAACTCACGAATATGAGATGTTATAGATGCGGTGCCTTAATGAATGACCACAATGCGGTCTGTCCGGAATGTGGCTTCAACATTAATTCCCCTGTGGAAATCGAAACAAATAAATGGATGAAAGGCGTACAGATTTTTGATGCGGAAGGCGCTCTTCTATGGGAAAGCACAGACGGCGGGACGGCCCTCATCGAAGCGCCGACACGGCGGAGAATAACTATTCGCTGGTTCGATAGGGAAGAAACGCGCAATGTGTTAAACGGGGAAGCGTACCGGTTTGAACAGACGAAATTAGCTAAAGGAATTGTAAGGCTGATTAAGACTCGGACAATACCAAAGAGGAAGAAGTGTGAGAATCCAATCGAGAAAGGCTTTACCCGGGGTACACCTCTGCGGACAACAGAAATAGGACAGAGAGAGAAAGATGAAGAAAGCAAGTGATTTTGTTGGCAGGAATATGGCATGGATCGTCCTGATCATTGCAGCAGCGGCACTTTTTGTGCCGGGGACGAGCCTTTGGATCCAGACAAAATGGATCAATTATCTTCTGATGCTCGTTATGTTCGGGATGGGACTTACGACGAAGCTGTCGGATTTTGCCATAGTGTTCCAAAGACCCAGAGATATCATAATAGGATGTGCGGCACAGTTTATAATAATGCCTTTGCTGGCTTTTGTACTGGGGAAAGCGTTCAACCTGAACGATGAATTGCTGGTGGGAGTAGTGCTTGTCGGAACGTGTCCCGGGGGAACATCAAGCAATGTCATAACCTATCTGTCAAAAGGCGATACGGCGCTTTCGGTGGGAATGACCAGTATAAATACATTGCTGGCGCCTTTTCTTACTCCCTTACTGACATACCTGTATCTGAGAACATCTGTAAGTGTGGATGCCAAAGCAATGTTCTTATCCATAATACAGGTTGTGATCGTTCCCATCGGACTGGGGGTGCTGGTCAACAGATTATTTGGAAAGTATACCCAGAGAATCAGAGATTCCCTGCCTTTGGTATCCGTGACCGCCATCTGTCTCATTGTTGCATCGGTCGTATCACATAACAGCGCCAAAATATTGTCTACGGGAGCAATCATCTTTGTCGTTGTGATCCTTCACAATTTGCTTGGGTATCTATTGGGCTATCTGATCGGTGTTCTGTTTAAGATGGATCTTCCCAGAAAAAAGGCAGTTGCCATAGAGATAGGAATGCAGAATTCGGGGCTTGCAACAACACTTGCCGGATCTGCTTTTCCGAACTTAACTATGGCAACAGTACCGGGCGCAATTTTTTCCGTATGGCATAATATTTCCGGGGCGATACTGGCAGGATGGTTTAATCGCAAATCATGAATGATATGTACAGTTGGGGTGTGGTACAAATAACAGTAAAGGAGAAAAACATGTACGACAGGCCGATATTGGCGATTATCAGAGAAAACTTAGATAGTGAAGGAAAGCTCCCGCACGAATTTAGCCTGCCGAAAGATCCGGATGATGCAAACAGCCTTCTTTTCGCTGATGGTGCACTGGATGGGATCACTTACTTTCACACGCAGCCGGGGAAACTAAATGATGAAGAGGCAGACCTTCTTGTAGATGCCTTGAATGCAATGGTGGGCGGGCATATCAATACTGCGGACGAACTCTTTCTGAAACTTACAAAGACCCGGAGAACCCATGAATTTGCAGGAGTTCTATGTAATATTGTAGAAGAAAATGCAGGCAGTATCAATCCTATACATGCGTATTCCTATGGCAAGCATCTTATTGCTATGGCAAAAGACAAAGAACTTGTTAAAACAGGTCTTGCGCTGCATCATAAAGCACCTGCAGATAGAGTGCAAGGCTTTAGGCAAATCATCACAGACCTCGCACATTGCAATGAATTCACCTGGTTTTGTCTGCCCATTATCCAAAAATGGGACAGTGGCAACGACTTGATATTCGAGATTGCAAAACATGTATACGGTTGGGGCAGGGTGCATGCATGCAGGTTCCTGGAACCGGAGACCGGGGAAATCAGGCAGTGGTTTCTTAAAGAAGGCGTGGACAACGGAGTGCTGCCGCCCTATACGGCGCTGGAGACGTGGAACAAATCTGACGCAGCGTCGCTTTTAGGCAGCCGCTTGACGCAGGAGAGTTTTACCTGCATCAGCAGAATTATGGCGGCACTTCTCGACGAAGGCCCATGCCGCGGCATCAGCCTTGTTGAAGAGCCTGAAACCGCAATACGCAAATTCCTGAACCAGGCAAAAAGCTTTAAGCTGAGTTCTGATGATTACGAGGTGATAAAAACGATAGAAGAACGTTGGAGCAGTGATGAAATGATTGCCCGCCTCTGCGAAGACCTCATAAATACATAAATGTGCACGGAAACTCATAAAAGATAATAAGACAGTACTTAAACGTAGAGAAAGGGGGATTTTCTGGATTATCTGCAGTTGGAAGACATGGGAGTTTTCACTACGCATGGCTATGATCCCGGCGTATCCGAGGAAAAGCTGGAGGAGCTTCGCAGGTTTGGTGAAAGTTTAAAATAGCAGAGGATGCTATACAAGCTGACGCAATTTGCCGCGCGGCGAAGAAATTTGCATATGAATGAATGTAGAAGCGAGTACTACGAAGCATGAATAATGCGTCGAGTGCCCGCTTCTGCTATTACCTGAAGTTAATACCGGAGTATGTGGCAGGTCATCTTGATGGAAAGGACTGTGACCTATTTCATTACTTCAATCATTTTCTCTTCCCAGGCCATATTCCAGAACATATACTCATACTGTGTGCAGGCGTAGATAATATGCTCCAGATTCTGGAATTCCTCTTCTGTGCAGCCTTCGCTGAATCTGTCGAACATATCGATCATGAGGTCGTTGGCGCTGCGGTAGGAATCAGACATATATTGGCGCACCCATTCCCCATAGAATTCCTGATCTTTGGCACCGGGATAGTTTTCCAGATAATCTCCAATCAGTTTATAGGTCCATGAGCAGGCCAGGACTGCTGCCATGATCTCTGCCATACCCTCTTTCTGTGCAACCGCAATCATATAATTTGTATAAGAGTCTGTCACAATACTTGTCTTTGCTGCCGCGAGTTCCTCATTTGAAAGGCCAAGTTTTTTGAGATAGCTTTTATGAATAGCATTCTCGACATCAAGTGTGGCTGAGATCAGGCTGGCAAAGAGGCGCATATCCTCTTCCTTTTGGGATTTCAGGACACCCATGGCAAATACCTTGGCGTACTGCATCAGATAGAGGTGATCCTGGATCATAAAAAATTTGAACTTCTCTTTAGGGAGAGTTCCGTCCGCCAAGCCCTGGACAAAAGGATGAGAATTATACTTTTCCCAAAGGTCTATCATATCATTGTAAATACGGTCTGAATTTTTCATCTTTCTCCTTTCGGTGTTTCACAACTGATAGGAGTCCGCATTCCGGGAGCTCCTCCATTATATTGCCATATATTCAAAGTAGTGTGAACAGGGAATCGCGTTCATCGCCAAATAATGGCGGTGGGCGCTCTTTTGAGACGTCGGGGTCACCCTTAGCGTATGCGTAGGCGGTGGGTAGTTCATTGACTCACCCCCTCATAAGTGCTATTATGAACATGTTCATAAAAAACGACCGGCGAGCATTTTCATGGAGGTGCGCAATGCCGAAGATCATTAAAAATCCGGAAGACAGGATCCTTCAGGCAGCCAGGAAAAGACTGCTGGACAAGGACCTGTCTTCTTTTTCGCTGAGGGGCGTGGCGGCCGACTGCGGGATCGCTGTGGGGACGATCTACAACTATTTCAAGGATAAAGAGAGTCTCATGGCAGCCGTTATGGTCCAGGACTGGAAGGACGAACTGGAGAAAACCCACAAGGAACTGGAGCAGGCGAAGTCCCTGCAGGAAGGGCTGCTGCACATCTGCCGCGGGATCCGGAACTTCTGCCTGCGCTATCAGAAAGTGTGGAGCTCATATCCCACCGGCGGCGAATTCAGTATGCGCTACCGCAAGCGCCACGAGCTGCTTCTGTCCCAGATCACAGAGATGATCAAAGGCTTGTATGAGCGCTTTGACGCGCCATGTGAGGATCACAGAACGATTCTTTACGCGGAACTAATCATTGCCGGGGCTCAGCACCCGGAGATCAGAGAGGAGGAGATCATTGAAATCATTATTTAAACTTCCGGCCAAGTTAGATCCGGCCCAAATATTGTCAGCCGACTTACTTCCGGCCAAGCCGCATAAGGCCAAGTCATCACCCGGGAAATCGTCCGGATCATCCTTCACGGAACTGAGGGCGGTCGACAATTTCTACCAGACTTCCCTGTTCTTCCCGATGCCCGCCGTGCTCGTCAGCACGCTTACAGACGAGGGGAAGACGACCTGCGGGCCGTACTCTCTTTTGGCACCGTTTTATGTGGCCGGAAAGGAGTATTACGCGTTCATGCTGGAGTGCCGCAACTCCTCGAACACAGCCCAGAACCTCATCAAGTACAAGAAATGCGTCATCAACTTCCTGGATGACGAGCGGAAGACCTTCAAGGAGATGGTGCGCCTGGGCTGGCCGGGCGATACGCCCGCCGAGAAGATGAAAGATTTCGCATTCCACCTCGAGAACGGACTTCGCAAGGCCGAGGATCCCAAGGGCACTTATCCGAAGGTGATCTCCGAGGCGCTGCAGGCCGTGGAGTGCACCTGGGTCGATACTCTCGACGGCGCGCAGGACGACGGCCCGCTCCCCGAAGGCGCGGACCACTATGAGCTCGAGAAGTACCACGACTTCAACGGCATCACATCGCCGTACGGAGCTCATTTTGTCCTTCGAATTGACAAAATATTGATGAAACCCCGTTACCGCGACGCGATTGTAAACGGCGTGCGGGCGCAGGATTTCCCGCCGCTCCCGGTGGACTACGGCTACAGGGATTCCAAGAACTTCTGGTACCACAAACACAGAAGGCTGCTGCCGGAGCTCCTCCCGCAGCGGCAGACCACCGTCCAGTCCGTCCGCTATGCGGCGAACCGCCTGCAGACAGACGTGCAGTTCACAGACGCGGCCCTTGAGAAACTGGTCAAAGTCCCGCGCATCTTCCTGCCGACTGTCCTGAAGGGATGCGTCAGCTGGGCGGAAGAGAACAACGTCAAACTGATCGACGTGGAGCAGATGGACATCATCAACGACAAGAGATCCAAAGAAAAGAACAAATAATGTCGAGGGGACGGTCTTCTGACAACTTTTGCGCCGCAAAAGTTGTCAGAAGAACCGTCCCCATGACAGAAAGGAGAACATAACTATGAAAATCTTACTGGCAGGAGCGTTCGGCAATCTTGGAATCGAGATCCTGAAAGTCCTCTGCGAAGCCGGCCACGAAGTCATCGCGGCAGATCTCAGGGAGAAAGAGAACAACGGGCTCGAGGGCAAATACACCTTCCGCGCCATCGACGCGACCAAGAAAGAGACCATGAAAGGCATCTGCGATGGAGCCGAGGTCGTCATCACGACTATGGGCCTCACCACGTCTTCCACGAAATTCACCGCCTATGACATCGACTACCAGGGCAACATGAACCTCCTTGAGGAGGCCAAGGCAGCCGGGATCAAAAAATTCAACTACATCTCGGTCATCGCCTGCAAAGAGCCCGGCGCAGAGAAAGTGCCCATGCTGCACGCCAAGGCCATGTTCGAGGACGAGCTGGTGAAGAGCGGTCTCGAGTATGTGATCTACCGCCCGACCGGCTATTTCTACGACATTGCCAAAGTATTCAAGCCCTACATTGACAAGGGCGAGATGCAGCTGCTCAAGGGCTACCACGGTGTGAAAGCCAATGTCGTGGACTGCCCTGATTTCGCGGCCTTCATCGCGGAGCACATGATGGACACGAACGCGATCTACGAGGTCGGCGGCAAAGAGACCTACACCTACGAGGAGATGGCCAAGCTCTGCTTCCGCGCGGCCGGAAAGCCCGTAATCATCAAGGACAGCCCGATCTGGATGTTCTCTATTTTGGCAAACCTGCCTAAGATCAAGAAGGCCGGCAAGCATGACATCATCCTGTTCTCAAAGTGGACACTGTCCCACGACCTTGTGGGCAAAGATGTGACCGGAGACCATTCCTTCAAGGAATACATTGAAGAATACTTCGGGAGGAAATAAAAATGCTGCATCTGGATCCCTCATATATTGGCAAAGTATGGCCGACCTTCATGTGGACAGTGACGATCGTCTCGGCGCTCGGCTGCTGCATGGGCTTTCACGAATTTGTCTGGTTCATGTCCGTGGGTTACGGCTTCTCGGTCATGTGCATCGGTATTTTCCACCTGATCTTCGGCTTTGTTAACGGAAGCCTGACTCCGGCGACGGCGGTCATGGCGGTGCTTTTCGCGATTTACGGTTATAGGCTGGGCGGCTATCTTTTGAAACGTGAGCTGACCAATGCAGCATACCGCAAGACGCTGGAATCCACCGGTTCCACCAAGCGCATGCCGATCCCGGTCTCCCTCTTCATGTGGGCTTTCTGCACATGGCTGTACGTAGCGGAGACTTCCGCGGTGACATACCGGGTCATTAACCAGGCCGGAGACAACTTCTTCGCGTGGATCGGCGCACTGATCATGGCACTGGCCATCTACGGGGAAGCGACGGCTGACCACCAGAAATCCGCGGCAAAAAAGATCAACCCCAAGCGCTTCTGCGACACGGGACTTTACAAATACGTGCGCTGCCCGAACTACTTCTCCGAGATTCTGTTCTGGTTCGGCGTGACGGTCTCCGGCATCGGTGCCGTGCAGGGCAAGCAGTGGATCATGGTGCTCGTTGCTTTCGTCCTGATCACATTTGTCATGTACAATTCCGCACAGCGCCTGGAGCTGCGGCACGAGAAGTCCTACGGCCTGGACCCGGAATACCAGAAGTATTCCGACACAGTGCCGCTCCTGTTCCCGTTTTCCAAGCAGTATCATTCCATGAAGGTGTACAGAGACTAAGGGGCCGACTATGAAAGAATACAGTATACCTATGGCGGTTTTTGATCTGCTGCCGGTCGTCTTCTTCATAGCGGGAACGATGACGATCGCCGGCGACATGAAGCATAAAATGACCCTTCCTGCCAGGGTCCTCTTCGAGGGAGGGAGCTGGATCGTCTGCGCGGCCGGGATACTTAAAGCGCTCTACAAGTTGATTTATTCTCTGGGCCTGGGAGACCTCACATGGATGAGCGGACAGTTCTTCTATAACCAGGCGTTCGGATTCCTTCTGGCAGGCGTCGGACTTACGCTTGCGGTGACGCAGCTGGACAAGTCGCAGGGCGGTTCGGGTTCCGGCGGTTCCGGTAAGCTTCACTCCATAGTGCCGATTCCGATCATGGCCCTTGTGGGGATCATGGTGGTGGGACTTGCCGCGCTGGATGCTTCCCTCTGCTTTCTCGCAGCCAGGTTAAAAAAGCGAAACGCGCTGGTCCTCTTCATCTTCAGCTTTTTCATGTGCCTCGGCATGGGATATCTCTCCTCGAGAAACTTTGAAAAAGCGTCCATGAACTGGATCGCGGAGGGCGTCAATGCAGTGGGGCAGTTCGCTTTTTTAGCCGGGTGCCACATATTGCATGAGGCGGGGCTTGATAAGCTGTGACCCGGCAGGACAGACATCATCTGTGATGGGCAAAACAGACATCATTTGGAGGAAAACACAATGAGCAAACACATCGATCTCGGGCAGTATACAGTGGATTCGCTGGAGAGCTATTTTGACCTTGTGCCGAAGGACCTCGGAGCGGACGCGCGCCTTTCAAAGCGGGGCATGACATTTGAGACAAAGAGCTGGGAGATCAGCGGCATCGGACATCTGTGCGTGCTGCGGATGAACGCGTTCTTCGGGCTGATGAAGATGGAGACGATCGTGATCGCGCCTTTCGAGGCGGACCTGCCGCTCTACAACGCGGACTGGGTGAATGCTTTCGGGACAGAGACGCAGATGGCGGAGCTCTACGACACTCAGCTCGAGCCGTGGCCCGAGGAATCCAAGGGGAAGTTTGACGAGATCAAGGCGGCGTCCGCCGGCCTTCCGGACGCTCCGACGGGCGAGCACTGGTATGATGCGGTCCTGTACCCCTGCTCGGTCCACAAAAAGGGCAAAGGCCTGACAGACCGCTTCAACAAACTGGCAAAAGAGTACACAGACCTGTTCGTCGCGGAGCTCACGGCGGCGGAGAAATGCCCGGCAGATGAGAAGAAGGCCCGTGTCAGCGCGTTCGCCCACAAGCTCGTCGAGAATGACGGGCCGGCAGTCAGCATGATGGAGAAGCTGTTCGGCAAAGAAACAATGCAGAGGATTGTGCTCAGACATATGTATGGGGTGGAAATCTGAGTTCA
Organism: Lachnospiraceae bacterium UBA4260; assembly: GCA_002395235.1. Taxonomy (GTDB): domain Bacteria; phylum Bacillota; class Clostridia; order Lachnospirales; family Lachnospiraceae; genus CAG-791. Next base: position 36,386 of record DGWK01000004.1, read on the forward strand.
CTGGAGACTGGTCCCACCAGGAAATTGGAACTGCTGGTTTTCGTCGGAAGGATTCTGAGGGGCGGTTCCACCATAAAATTAGGTTTGATGGTTTTTGTACGAAGATTTTTGGAGTTTAGATCCACTAGAAAGCAAAAACTTTTGCTTTTTGGTGAAGTGAAAGCTGATTTTTCTTCGTACGAAAGAGGATGAAATCAAGTTCTTGATGGAATCGCCCCACTAAAACCCTCCACTAAAAGAACTGTAAGGGGGGTCTGACCCGGGATTCGCAGTTTGTGGAACTAAAAGCAGATGAGACTACTATTTGAAATGGACAAAAAGGATTATGGCGAATGCATCCGTTCTTTTACGCGGGATTCTGCCAGAAGTATCATTATCAGAAACGGTAAGATCGCCATGATCCACAGCCTGAAGTATGACTACTATAAATTCCCGGGCGGGGGGATCGAACCCGGAGAAAGCAACGTCGATGCACTGATCAGGGAGACAGCCGAAGAAGCAGGCCTGACCGTGATCCCAGATTCTATACGAGAATATGGGTATGTCCACCGGATTCAGAAGAGCACGGTGGAGGTGGATGAGTTTTTTATACAGGACAACTATTATTACCTTTGTGACGTGGAAGATGGTGTCAAACCGCAGAAACTGGATGACTACGAATCGGACGAGCATTTTACTTTGGAATATGTAATGCCTGAATCCGCTATCCTCAGCAACCGGACCAAAGACCATGGGCCAAAGGATCCAGTAATGCTTGAACGGGAGGCACGGGTCCTTGAAATGTTGCTTTCTGACGGGCTGATAGACTGACAAATTCCTGGCTTGCATGGATAATAATAAACGCACATGTGTCGGATACAAAAGTCTGCCAAGGAAGCAAGAAGTTATGCTCAGAACCCCTCCGTTCATCTGCCACGGGAACCCGGGATTCGGAGGGAAGTATTATGGATTTTCTGGCAAGTAAAGTAACAACAATATTGATCATTATCAATATCGGGATTTTCCTGCTTGAGACAAAAGACGGCGGAAGCACGAACAGGGACGTCGCGCTGAAATACGGTGCTCAATATCAGCCTCTTATCAGGCAGGGGCAGTATTACAGGCTGTTTACGGCGATGTTCCTTCACTTCGGAGTCTACCACCTGCTGTTCAATATGTACGCGCTCTCGGCGATCAACCTGATTTACGGTCTGTCGTCGAAGCGGATCAACATGATGTCGCATGCGGGAGGATTTGTCGGCGGAGCGGCGATCATGGCGGTGATCATGGCTGTGCGCTGAAACAGCGTCGCGGTCAAATGGTCCCGGGAGGCGCAGCGGCTCGTTCTGCGAGTTTCAACAATATAAAAAATGGAGGTAAAAAAATGGGGAAAAAGGTAATCAAGAGCAAGCGCACATCATACGGCCTGATAGAAGTTAGGGAGTCCGGTGTACTCGGATGGTATGCTCTGTATATCAACGGCGAGTTAAAAGAACAGTCCGCAGATAAGGATTATATCCTGAAACAATATGATAAGTACTGATAGTCCGTAAAATACGGCAAAACGACAAAAATCTGTCGATAAATTTCATGAGTAAAACACCCCCACGTCGGGGTCAGCCTATTACACGGAAGTAAAGAGTTCCTGTTTTGCGTAAAGATGTATTGCGAAATGTGATAAAGCAGAAAACACAAAATGTTCACAGACATTATTAGCACTCTCCATTGACGAGTGCTAATAATAGTGATATAACATAATCAGAACAAGGAACAGAGAAGATCAGAGCTGATCCAACCCCTCCTTCCCTTGCTCAGAAACAT
>DGWK01000037.1:0-71705 GCA_002395235.1 Lachnospiraceae bacterium UBA4260
TCTGTGTTCTTAAAAATGTATACTTTATCGTTTTACAAAATTTTATTATTTCTATAATAATATTGTAATATACGATTTTGATATGTCAATATCTATTTGCTCTTTTGAAAAATCTGTATATTAATTGCCCGGTTAAAAATTAAATATCGAAATAAATGACCTGCCCGGCCTGCTATTAAGTGTTCTTAATTAAGTATACTTTTATGCGCGGAATTTTCAAGATATAAATTCCCACTCTATTTCATTTGGTCGTTATTTTGCCTATACTTGCGAACGGTATAGTAAAATTTCGACGTAGAGAAGCCGCATCTCATCGCTGCATCAGTTGTAGAGATTTCTTTATTTATCCACTTCTCATAGATTTCCTCAAAGTTGTCCGGCAGCGGGACCGGAGGTCTTCCAAATTTAACGCCGCGCGCTTTGGCTGCTTCAATTCCTTCCTTCTGTCTGCTCCGAATTGATTCCCGTTCGTTTTCTGCGACAAAAGACAGAACCTGCAGTACTACATCGCTCAGGAAAGTGCCCATCAGGTCTTTTCCTCTTCTCGTATCCAAAAGCGGCATCTCGATCACTACGATATCCACTCTCTTTACGCGGGTCAGATACTGCCATTGTTCCACTACTTCGTTATAGTTTCGCCCCAGCCGGTCAATGCTCTTTATATAGACGATGTCTTCATATTTCAGCTTTTTGACCAACCGTTTGTACATCGACCTGTCAAAATCTTTTCCAGACTGTTTGTCTATAAAGATATTCTTTCTGGGGACCCTGGATCTCTGCATCGCGATCAGTTGACGGTCTTCATTCTGGTCATAAGAACTTACTCTTATATATCCGTAAACACTCATTATCTAGTCACGTCCTTTCTGCTTAAGCAGTATCCGGACAGGTCATTCACTCACAATTGTAATATTTTTGGTCGCTTAAGCCAAATACAATATTTTTTGTTGTACTAATAAGTGTATCGCTAATAAACGCTATATCATTATTTACGTTACATTTCTATAATACTTTATACCATATTTTCATTAATCTGTATATGTTATTACGTTATTTATTACTGATACTTTTTTTCTGATATTATTTATATTCCGGGCTGTCATGTGCAAAAAAGCGCGACAAAAAAGCCGCTGCCTTTTTTATGAGGCGGCGGCTGATACAACCGTTATATTCTGTTTCTTCTTTTTTCCCATTCCAGCTGCCCTGCCGTCAGCTCTGCCCAGCTGTACTGCACCATGTACTCCCCGCGGTAGGCATTGACCGCATCCATGTCTCCATTCAGCATCCTGTAATAATCGCAGTCCAGCCGGTCGGTCATGACCGCTATCTGCCCCCGGCTACGGATCACAAGGTCCTCCATCCCGATGTTGGCAAGGGTGTGCCTCAGGTCACTGATCAGGATCCGCAGCTGCGCCTTGGTGTTCTTCTCATTCGTATAGTCCTCCCACAGGGCCGCTGCGATCTCTTCTGTGGTGCACGAAGCGCCCTTCCTGTCGATGAGATAGGCCAGCAGCTCCTTGGTCTGCCTCCTGGCGAACAGCAGCGGCTTCCCTTTCCAGAACACGTCAAAGTTCCCGAAACAACGGATACTCAGTTTTTCAGGCTCAGCTTCGGCCTGGATCCCTGCCTGCTTTTCGGCTTCCCTCACTTCCTCCTGCACCCTCATCGCGTTCATGGGCTTGAGTATATAGCCGTTGGCATGGACCCTGAATGCCTCGAGCGCGTATTCGGAGTAGGCCGTCACAAATACGATCCTGGTCCGGGGCGACAGCTGCTTGAGCCTCACCGCGAATTCCAGCCCGTTGGTCCCCGGCATCTCTATGTCGCTGAAGACTGTGTCGGGGTACTCCTGCGTCCTCTGCACATGCTCCAGGGCGTCGTCCCCGCTCTCAAACGTCACGAGCTCTGCCTCCGGGACCGCCCTCCTGACCACCTGCTCCGAAGCCTTCAGCGCGAAGGGTTCGTCATCTATGATATATATAAGCACTTGTCTACTCCTTAAGTGTTACTCCTGAAGTGTTACTCCTTAGGTATGGTCATCCTGATTGTGGTACCCTCCCCCGGCGCGCTGTCTACCGTCAGGTCGCCTCCGGATACGAGCCTGAGCCTCTCACTGACGTTCCGAAGTCCGGTATGGGACATGCCGTCGTCAGGCACATGGCCCGTATCGAACCCCGGGCCGTTGTCGATCACGTCGATCTCGTAACAGTCAGGGTGCTCTATTGTCCTTACAAGGACTTTTCCCCGACCTTTAGGGGCCATCCGGACCCCGTACCGGATCGCGTTCTCTACTATAGGCTGCAGGGTCAGCGTGGGCATTTTGAAATCCGTGCAGCCAAGCTCATACTCCACCTGCAGCGCCTCCCCGAAGCGCAGCTGCTGCAGCGACACATAGTGCCTGACATGGTCCAGCTCCTCCCTGAAGGGGATCGGCGTCCTGATCGATATGGAGTCCATGTTGTGCCTGAGGTATTTCGAGAAGTCCTCGATCGCCCCGGCTGCCGTCTCCGGGTTCTCATAGCAGATCTCCTGGATCACATACAGCGCGTTAAAGAGGAAATGCGGCTGGATCTGCCCCAGCATGAGGTCGACCTCCATCTGGTTCCTCAGCGCTTCCTGCTTCCTGTACTCCGACGTGTTCTCCCTGACCAGGGTTATCACCAGCAGCGTCAGGGATATGCTCGAGAGGAACGTCGCGAGATGCAGGTCCTTATAGAAGGGCTTTGCCACTGTTCCCAGGAGCGGCGCCAGGATGAGGAGCCCGAAGAGAAGCCTCTTTTTCCGGGGGACCTTGTTCCCGTGGAGGACCAGTATCACGAAGTCAAAAGCCATGTAGGCCACGCTCATCAGGTTGCTGTGATAGTAGAAGCTCCCCATAGAATACATGCCGGAATCGTCTATGTTCACCAGGATCCCCGACAGCTGCGCCCAGAGGAGGACGGCCATGCAGAAGACCAGGAAGGCGTTGAGCAGGATCCGGACCGTCAGGATCCCCCTTTCCGGATAACTGACGTTATTGAGCACGAAATAGGAGATCAGGTAGGTGCTTAGTATGGAATACAGGTACGTCCCGAACCCGGCCATATAGATCGCGTTCTGCCATAGCTCCCCGTGGTGCCCCTGTGTGATCTGCAGGAAACCCACGCAGAGGTTCCGGACCAGGAGGAAGGCAAAGAGCAGGAGCATGATCGTTGCCGTCTGCGTGTCCCTCCTGATCCCGTTTGCGACATAAAAGAGGGAAAAGATACAGACCACGCAGCCGATGACCGCGATTATTAAGTTGACTACCGCTGTTCCCTGTACGATCATCTTGTTTCCTTACTCACCCGCCTCAATTCAATCCGGTCCTCAGTATCGAACCGTGCTCACAACACTCAATTGTCGGTTATCTCTAAAAAGGAGCCACGGTCATTCCCAGTGGCTCCTTCTTTCGGTCTTTTCGATATTCTTTTTATTACCTTTTCCTGCTCTTCCTGATCATCCCGAAGCAGAGCATCAGTACTCCCAGTCCTCCGAAAGCCATCACCGGCCACCAGAGCTGGCCTGTCTGGGGAAGATTACGGGGTTTCGACGGCGTCGGCGGCGTGGGAACCTTTTCCTTCCCAATACCGAGCGGCTTTGACTTGGCGTCTACATCATAGACAAGTGATCCGTCCGGGTTCTTCTGGGGGATCGTGATCAGGAAAGGCGTAAGGTAAAACTTGTTGTCGCCTTCTCCCCTTGCAGCCTGCGTGACCAGGTACAGGCCGACTTCCAGTCCCTCAAAAGATACTTTTCCCTGGGCATCCATTGCCTTCGGCTGCACATCGTAGGCAATGTTTTCAGCGATCGCTGACATCTTCTTCGCAAGGTCAAGGTTGGCCGCATCCAGGGCTTCATCTGTATTCGGGATCTCTCCCGCAGATGCAAAACGCTCGTCCGTCACGAACTTGAATCCGTTGTCCACGACGACATCCGCCACCTTGTAAAGGCCTACTGAATTGCCGCCTGTGACAGGCCTGGTCGCCTTTGTTTCCTCATCATAATAGGTGAACGTGATCGACATCGACCCGATGCGGTCGGGATCCAGCATCTCATGATTTTCTGACGCTGCTGCCGGCAGCGATGTCAGGGGCATCACCAGGCCCAATGACAAAGCCAGAGCCGCTTTCGCGATTCCCTTTATCCTGTTTTTCAGTCCAACTTTTTTATTGTGCATTTTGCTGCCCCTTTCTGCGGCTCATTTCCTGCGCTTGTCCATAAAGCTCTTCACAGCTTCTATGATGATATCCTGTTCCTCGATCTCGAGTTCCTCCTCCTGGAGGCCGTTCTCATTTAAATACTCTTCCTTAAGGTCCCTCTTCTTTTTCCTGTGCCTGGCACTCGTGCTGATCAGCACGTAGATGAGCAGCAGGAGCAGGATCGGCACCGCCACGAACGGTGCTATGAAGACCGGCCTGATCTGGATCGCGTCCGCGACCACCATCGCACTGCCGTTCAGGTTCTCTATGCGGTGGGCCCTCACCAGCAGCCTGTGGGTGTTGATCCCGTAGGGAGTGCAGGTGATCAGTGTGCAGTAATCCTTACCGTCTTCGATCGTCAGATGGGACAGATCTGAAGGCTCAACAATCCATATATGATCCACTTCATAAGTGAGCGTCTCGTTCAGGATCGTAATCGTAAAAGTATCGCCTTCCCTGAGCTTGTCCAGGTCTGTGAACAGTCTCGCTGAAGGGAGGCCCCTGTGCCCTGACAGCATGCTGTGGGCGCTCTCCCCGCCGACCGGGAGCGAAGATTCTTCAAGATGTCCGATAGATGTCTGCAGGACACTCTCCTCGGTCCCATGATATATAGGAAGCATTACGTCGATCTTCTGGATCTTTATGTAACCCATGACGCCGTTTCCGCCGACATCCAGCTGCGACCTGTAGGCTTCCTTTTCCTCTTCAGAAAGGGTCCAGTTGATCCCCCTTTCGGCCAGCTCTGCGTTGTAGATCCGTGCCTCGTCAAGGATCCTCTCGTACTCCTCCGTGTTCATGTTTGCCACGTTCTCAGCGTAAGTCATTACCGCTCTTGACTGGTGAAAGGAGTTCCAGTAGTCAGCAAATGAAGGATATACCAGAAGAAAAATCCCGACAAACAGTGCTGCCACCAGGATGATCGTGAACAGCCTGTCAGCGACAAAAAAGCCCGGTGAGGATTTCAGGTGTTTTGCCTGTGTTTTATTCGATTTCATCTCTATCCTTTTATCAAATGTGTATTTTACTAAACACACAGATGAAATTTCTTCTGTATGTTTAGGAAAATATGCATTTACTGCCCACCCCCAGGCTCCGGCATATGCCGGAGCCCTTCGAGTGTTCAGTTTAATGATAATCTTCCGGAGTTCATCCGGTCAAAATATTGCCATTTTGAATGATTCAATAATCCTGTTCGGATTAGCGGGCCATTCTTCTCTTGGAGATCAGAAGAACTACTGCGCCGACAACGAGGACAGAACCGACAATGTAGAACATTGTTGTGCCGATGCCGCCGGTGGAAGGAAGCTCTACGCCAGCTTCGTTTGTAACATTGTATTCCTGCTGAAGATTTGTTGCAGTATAGTCTCCGCCTTTGATCTCGAACGCCACATCTTTTGCTTTATTGTATCCATCAGGAACAGTCTTTTCTTCGAGGAAGTAGTTTCCGGTTCCAAGACCTGTAAATGCGGGGACCTTACCGCCATTAGCAGAAAGATGCTCCGTAGCATCATTAATGGAATCTACCCATGTCACTGTATTGCCGTCAAGCTTATAGTACTTACCATCTGCATTCTTAACAACAAATCCTGCGCCATCGAGAGGCTGATCATTTGCGCCTTTCTTGTTAACAGAAACCTGTGCATTGTAAACTTCTACAGGAACATCAGGAGTCTTGTTATTGCTGTTTTCATCGCCATATGTTAACGATGCCGTGTTAGTAGCAGGATTTACAGAAAGAGCATCACTTGTAACTTTACCGGAGTAATTAATTGTAATCTTTGTACCCTCTGCAATTCCGTCCGCAAACTCAATTGTGATAGTATCTCCATCAAGTCCGGGAGTATGAATAGTGTATTTATCCGCATCAACTCCGGTTACAGTTACAGTACCTTCAAGTGTCAGTCCTGCTGACATCACATCATGGAACACATAGTTCTTGGCTCCCTTGCCTACTGTAATAGTCGCTTCGTAAGGAATTACCTTTCCTACCTGTGCAATAGCTTTCTTTCCTTCATCACTGATTTCCATATATGTAGGATCTTCAGCCTGCTTTGCTTTTTTATCAAGTGTAGGTACTGTGTTTTTATCATTAACCTGAGCGTCAGGAGTAGTACTGTCAATAGTTACTACAGATCCTGTGGATGTAGAGATATAATAGTAGCCATTTTCAAGTCCACTGGCAGTTGCCGCTGCTGTTCCTGTCGAAGTAGGAGATGCGACCGGAGTATCACCTTGTACATAAGCCGCAATCGATGCGATCTCTTCTGCTGTAAGTTCATCAGCAGTGCTAGGAGTAACCTCTCCTGTCGTCGGATCCTTTGTACCGTGGATTACGTTTCCGGAAGCGTCTGTGACAAATCCTGTGGGAAGTGCCATGCCAGCCTTGGATGCCATAACCTTATAGCTGATACCGGCATCACTGGCTACAGCATCAAATACTTTATAAATCTTATAGGTATTGGTTGCACTACTATCCGTACCAGCGGGAGGAGTAATAGTAATAGTTCCCGTTGCAGCAAACGCAGTAATGCCCATAGCCATAACCATGATGGTTGCAAAGAGGACAGCAAATGCTTTCTTCATGTTCTTCATTGTCTTTTTCCTTTCTTTGGAGTAATGACCTTTCAATTATTCTGTCTTGTGAAAGGCTGTTTGCTTTTACTGTTTTGACAGATTCTGTCTGCCACAGCCGGCATTTTGCTGCCCGGTCTGAGCATCTCGACCGATTGCCCGGAACGGGCAGCTAATTTCTTATTTATTTCGGTTTCAGATTCGGCGTCAGTTATTCGTCGAGATCAGAGGCATTACTTAAACCTCCTTTCTCCACGCCTCATCCTGAAGCCGTACATCAAAGCGGATGCCAGGATCAGCATTAAACCGCCTAATGTATAGAGTAATGTGCCGGGGCCGCCGCTATTCGGGAGGGAAACGCCAGGGTTGTTCCAAACACGGACCTGCCATGTTTCATCAGGTTGTCCGGTTTGCCAGTAAGGATCACCTTTTTGAGTCACTTCTGCCTGATTACCCGATTGCAGTCCAGTGACACGTGTTCTCTCAACCGTGATCCGAATTGCACTTGTTGCCAGGTTATAACCTGCGGGTGCCTGATTTTCAACCAGTCGGTATTCACCAACTGTAAGATCTCCAAGACTCAAAATTCCGTTGGAACCCACAGCGGCCCTTGAAACAACAGGGACAGCACCGGATTTAGGTTCATCTGTTTGATCGTCATAATCTTCTGCTTTATAAAGTGTGAATTCCGCACCTGTCAGAGAATTATGATCCTCATCCGTCTTCCAAACAGAAACCGGAAGTATTATACGAATATAGGTGTTGGTGATATCAATGGTGCCAAACTGACCGGTACTATCTTTCGGTACTACCACAGAATTGGCAGAATACATTACCGTCAACTCATAATTCTCAATCCATGCGGAACCTCCTTGATCCGTGCCTTGTTCAATCACCGTATACGTACCGACAGGAATGTCTTCCAACCGCAGAGTTTTGGTAGTTGTAATCTCATATACACCCGCCTCTTCTTCGCTATTAGTCAGATCATACTTATCCGTCTCCGTTCCTGTGCCTTTCAACCACCAATTTCGACTGTTCTTAATCTTGACCGTATAGGGGAATTTGCCGCCTGTATAATCTTCCGGCAGCGGATCACCAGCAACTATCTTGTTGATGACCAGATCGCCAACTACTCGCTCATACGCATTGGTGATAGCACCGGAGGCAGTGCTTCCCTCAGAAAGGGTAATGCTAACAGGGGTGTCTACTGTCGTTCCGGCTGCGTCTGTGAGCTCATAGCCCCAATCGTTTAGAAGATCCGCGTCGCCTTCATAAAAACTGTATTCACCGGGTCCCACAAAAGCCAGATCCTCAGGCGCAAGTGTGTATGTGCCAGTGCTCTCCGTGCTCTCCGTAAAGTCGGATAATATATAAGGACCGTAAACCTTCTCATCCGGACCCTTTACGTAGAACTGCAGATTATTCAGCTCCGAAACCAACGCATCAGGCAGACCGCTGATCGTCTTGCTCAGCGTGATGCTGCCGTTGACCCGCGTATTTGTTATTTCCACAGCAGTGGAATAATTGTCCTGATTGACATATTCTTTGTTATCGCCATACACGATGCTTTCGAGCTTCCAGCCCTCGGGTTCTGTCTCTACAACGGTGTAGTGGATCTCATTTCCATCGGCATCGAATGCAGGGAATTCTTGAGTGGAAGTTACGGGAGACCAAGTACCCTCTGTATCCTTCGTGATTGTAATAGTCTCTTTCGGATTAAAGCTCTCGCCGTTTTTCAAAATCTCGACAGTGACCGTATCCGGGATATGATTTTCAAAACCAGTTGCATTCTCCCAGTTCTTTTGCACAGTGATCGGATAGTCTTTCACCCAAACGGCGTACATGTCGTGGTAGGGCATCTTTTCATCTGCTGCGACTTCCGTGACCTCGACCCATTCACCATCATCATTCTTAGCCTTAAACACGCCCTCTTCCCACCTGATATAGACATCGTTCGAGCCCAATGCCAGCACATCCGCTACCGGCACATCGCTTCCTTCCGGCACATGGCTGTGAGATCTTTCGGTTTCCACCCTGGCCCAGCCAACAAATGAATAGCCATCCCTGGTTGGCGCAGCTTGAATCCCTGCAGGCTGATTAATCTTCAAATTCTTATCCTGATGGAAAGCCTCATGCTTTCCTTCCTCTTCGTAGTTCTTGTACCAGTCGATGTGTGTGGGCGTAGGATCAGCTATAGGCTTGTACTTCGCACGGAGCTGGACAGTGTACTTCTTGGTGATCTGGGGATTATCCGGATCAGTATAATCCTCCTCTTTCGCATTCGCCTTAAGCACCTCGAAAGTATCGCCGGGATATACCTCGATATCCGTGTTCACGAACGCGGTGCCATCCCACTTTTGGACGACCCAGCATTCAAACTGATACTTCTCCGGTTCATCCGCTGTTGAACCAGCCTGCGCTGTTGCCAATGCGGTATCGATATAATAAGTACTATCTATAGGCGCATTATTACCGGTAGGCGGCTCAACACCTTCACCCGCCAAGACCGGGTCGTACACAATGTTGATCCCTTCTGCGCCTTCCAAAATCTGATGCCACTTCGCATAAAGGACCAGCTTTTTCGTAATCCAGTCACGGTTCGCATCTTTGTCCGTATTCCTTCTGGGATCGTTCAGGTTGCCCCACTTGTCATACGTATCGGTATACTCAGAATCCTGATCATAGGGTAAGGTAACGTTGGCCTCTGTCAGCGCATAGTCTTCCGTAAACCGGGAGCTGGGCTCGAAGTTCGGTGTCGTATACCAGCCGAGGAATTCCCAACCTTCCCTGTCGCGACCGACGGGCAAACTGACCGTATCGCCATAAGTTACTCGGAAGCACGTTGCCTGATCGTCAGAGCCCCAAGTGAATTCCTCGTTCGCGGGGACATTGGACTGCAGATACACGCGGTACTGAATCTGCTGCCATTTGGCGTAGACATTAATTGCGCTGGAATGGTTTTCCGGACCGACCGGCATGGTACCCCAAGGATAGGGCACCGTGCAGCCCTCATCCAGATACCATCCTTTAAATATGTATCCGGCTTCCTGCTCCTCGGGCTCATAATTCTTATATTCATCCGGGATAACCGCGCCCTGCGGGATCTCGGGGCTTTCGTGCAATTTCTGACTGGCTTTATTCTGAATTGTGCCGCCGTTACCGTCGACATAGTTGCCATCAAAGTAGGTAATCTTGAACAGCTGGCGGCTGTAAACCTCATTGATATTATAAAGTGTTGTGCCACCTTCCGTTGTATTCCAGTAGTTGCGGTTGTCCCAGTTCTGACCTCTCCAGTCGATAAAATCAAATCCCTGATACTTCGGCGCGTTCTGGTTTGTTACAGTAGTATTACTGGATCGAACAGTCAGAACTGTGTCTTCATAGTAGGTCACACCGTTCCATACGTGCGTAGTCTTCCCGGTATAATCCCCTCCTGGGATTGTTTCGTACCAGATATGGTATCTCCAGTTATAGTAGTTGTCCGGGTAACGGATGACGACATAGTTGCCGTTCGAGTTGTTGGTGGCGCCAAGGATATTCTCGTTCATGACGGAGACAATGCCCTTGACGGTACCGTCGCCGCTGCTTGACGGGTTCGGCTTCAGCTTCGTACCAACCATCATGACGTAACTGACCGGTACGCGGCCGTTTGCGCCTGTGAGTTTGTCATATGTCGGCCACTCAGCGCTGATATCCTCGCCGTAATAGGCCGGCATAACGAAATAGTGATAGGTTCTGCCGCCGACCGTTTCGCTCTGAAGTGTATAACCACTGTCAGCTGTTACATCGGGATGCTGGGTCTGGTTTGAATGCCAACTGACCACACCATTCAGATCTCGACCATTTTCAGAATTGTTGGCGTAGTCATACCGATTATCCTGCGTTCCATCCCTGTACACGTAGAACTTGAAATTATACAGGATGCGATCATAGTACAGATTCAGGACTGCATCGCCTTCGGGAGTGATAGTAACCTGCTGGCCTTTGCTGGCTTCGGTAAGATTGAAGCCCGTGTAATGGCCGTTATTGTTTCCAACGCCTGTGGCATAATCCTCGTCTCCATTATCCACAGAATTATACGGGATATCTTGCCCCACCTGTCCATTATTATTCACGTAGGAACCGAGCACTTCATATGCTCCGTGTTCTACCTTGCCATCATCACCGATCCTCTCGCCCCAGAAAATAACCGTGTAAGGCGCAGTCGTTACCGGCGTCCATTTGGCATAAAGGTGCAGCTTGCCTTCGCCATAATCATCAAGGTTACCGCCAAAGGTGAACTTCGAAGATTCAACCACCTGCCTGTAGCCGTGATCATCTGCTTCACCGGTCACTTCCGTATACCATCCGCCAAATGTATAGCCTTTGCGTGTCATCGTGCCCGGATCTTCGGTATTATTTCCTCTCTCAACAAATTGAGGTGCGTTATAGGTACCGCCCTTGCCGTTCTCATGGAAAACAATCCAGTGGCCTTCAGACTGATTTACCTTGAAATCAACATTGCCGGTGATGTCGATCACATCGTCTTTCTGATACAGGTTATCCTGCTGCTGTGTATCTGAAGTAATGTGACCTTTCGTTTCGTCAGTCGGTTCCCAACCGTTAAATCTCACCGTGTCCTTGACAGGGGTGTAGCTCTGATTGATCGTGTATTCATAGTAGGCGCTGGTGTCGTCGGGCATAATCAGCACATTTTCAGCACTTTGAGCGATGTCTTTGTCGTCTAAATAGGTAATCACATAAATCTTATAGATCGCGGCACGGATGTTGACCACATCGCCTTCTGTAATGTGATTTTCGCTCTCGACATCAAAGGCCGCAGCCCATTCACGTATGTCCTCAATTGTCTTCAGCGCACCTTCCGTAGACGCCATCTCAACCGTGTATTCCGGCATCGTGGCAGTTGTTCCCTCATGGGCAATATCGCCGATCACCCAGCCACGGAAGATCTCACCCTCGTCCAGTGTACCGGCACCGGGATCAAACAGGATTTTTTCCACCTGCTCCAGATCGTCTTCGTTTTTGACATACATAGTAGCCAGAGGCGTGCCAGTATCCTTACCGTAGAAATTCACTGTTATGCGTGATGTGGGATCAATACCTCCTACAACTGCATAGACTGAAAATCCAGGTGTTTCAAAAGATACCGTATTACCATTTGTATCCGCATCCATCAAGACAGGCTCGTCTTCAAAGTGAATTACCTGTGTATTTGACGCGTCGTATTTATCCTTTAATTCAATAGATACACTTACCGGTACATCAGGCTGGATTTCCTTTCCATCCTTAACAATTGAAATATCCAGCAGTTTTATATAACTTACTTCATTCTTATTCAGTTTCAGTGTTTTTGCAGCTTTCTCAAAGTATTCCGCATACTTCGCAGACCCCTCAGCAAGTTCCTCCACGATCAGCTCGGATCCTACAGGGATATTTGCTTCCGCAGGAATATCAATGGAAATCTGATATGTCTCCCCGTCCTGTGAGAGATACTCAATTACAATCGTCTCTGTCCCGACAATTCCATAAACCGAAAACCGATCCGACTCAAACTGAACAGCCTCAACCTCTTTCTCAGTTCCCTCTGTATCGGAGTTAATGACTTCCGCCTTCTCCTCGTCGTTCTTGTCGAAGTGGATTGTATCGACAGTTGTTGTCTCCTCAATTTCGACAGCCTGCTTGTACTCGATCCTCACATTGACGTTTCCGCTGGGCTCTATTTCGACGCCTTCGTAAACAAATGCGATATCATAGAACTTTGCAAAGGAGAGCGTTGTGTTCTCGTCATACTTGCCCTGCATCTCGCTGAGAGCTTTCTGGTAGTACATCTCATAAGCTTCCGGATCACTTTCCTTTGTGATCTCCTTGACCTGGAGCTGTACGCCTTCCGGAAGTTTTGCGCTCTCGCCAAAGTCTGCATAGACAACGTAGTCGCTTCCATCGTAGGTGAGCTGCGTATCTTCTGCGATCAGCTTGACGTCTTCGGCGGTCTGACCCGTAACGGCTGCGATGGCTTCTTCCGTTGTGCCATAGGTCGCCGCTTCTTCTGTAGTCAGAACTTCCGTCTGTTCGCTCTCATCTGCAGGAGCCGCCTCAGAGGTATTCCCTTCAGGAGCCACCTCAGAGGTATTCTCTTCTGCGACTGCTTCTGCCTGAGCAGCTTCCGCTTCCTGGCTGCCGCTCTCGGAGCCGCTGTCTTCCGCGACTGCTTCCTCCGGCTCTTCTGCCGTCTCTTCAGGCGCAGGTTCTTCTGCGTTTTCGAAGACAGTCCCCGCCTCTCCGGCTTCATTTTCACTGGCCGCCACTTCGATGCCGGGCTCTGCCGTCGCCGTATCTCTGTCCAGCGTAATGGCCGGCAGGATCAATGCGTAGGTCGTTACGAACACTACCACCGCAGCCATTACGGATACTACCCGCTGCCAGCGTTTCATTCTGCGATTTAGCTTTATGAACCGCTCTACCATTTTGTCGATGAAGTTCATCTTTGCTCTCCTAACTTTTCTGCTTCTTTCTGCTGTCGCTCTTCCGTCCGTATGTTATACAGAACGTTCTCTGTTAATTTCTGTTTTGCAGCAAGACACCTCTGAGGTGGTTTGCTCAGTGCACCGGTCCCATCTGCGCCAGCGGCCAGATGCGGAACACTATTTTGCCGACGATCTGTTCCTCCGCGACGCATCCGATGGATGTGTTTCGCGAGTCGATCGATACCGAACGGTTGTCTCCCATCACGAAGATCTTGCCCTCCGGCACCTGGTACGGAAACTCGATGTTGGTCTCGCCGTACGCCTTTTCGTTCAGGTACGGTTCCTCGATCAAAACATTGTTGACATAGACGTTTCCGTCCTGATCCATATCCACCCAGTCGCCCGGGTTTGCGATCACTCGCTTGACCAGGATATTGTTGTTGTAATAAAAGGCGATGACATCGCCGGTCTGCATGCTGGAGCTTTTTACCGACACCACTATGTCTCCGCTGTCCAGCGTTCCGTTCATCGACTTTCCGTAAATTCTCAGGATCGGCAGAAGAAGGACTGCCACCAGGATTGCCACCGCTGCCACTACTACAAGCGACAAAAAAGTGCTCCGGATCGTCATCCTGAATCGGTGCAGGTACCGTTCTCTTTTTACTGCCTCTGTCAGCTCTCCCGTCTGGGGGAGAGCACCTGCATTTCCGTTCATAGCTTCACCTCCCCGGTCCCGGTCCGGCCGGAATATTCATTAACGCCAGAGCTCTCTGATTTTCTGTTCCGGAATCGTCACCGCTCGCCGTTTCTCCAGCGGAGTTCTCCCGGGCAGCCCCGTCGCTGTAGGAATCCTGTCCGTTCAGATCTGACTCTGTCATAAACAGATCTGTGACCTGTTCTTTGGGTGCCTCCCGATCTGCCTCCATAAACTCCGCCATGGAATTGTGGATGACGAGAATTCCGTTTTCCTTGGTAACATCGAATGAGAACGGATTCTTCTCCGCCCACTCCGGATCCTGCTCGGCTCTTTGCAGCCAATAGTCATGGGCTTCCACAAATCCGTCGTGGATCATCTTTTCCGCCCTGAGTCTGGCGTCCACCGCATCGGAATACTCCTCGAAGGTACCGATGTAGTAGATCTTCTTTTTAAAGCCGATCGACACGCTGTATTTGCCGCTCTTTTTCCGAAACACACCGCGGAAACCGCTGGTGTTGTCGGACCGGGATTTGCGGCCGTCAAGCCACTCGATACAGGTTCCATCGATCAGGTGAAGCCTGTCATGAACAAGTTTCTGATACTCTTTCTTAAGGCATCCGCAGCTCTTGTTGTTGCCTTTATTGAGGGAAGAAACCGATACATCCACTTCATTTCCGCAGTCGCATCGGCATCTCCACAACATCGAGCCGCTCTCCTCGGTTTTTCCTGTCGGATAAAGCGCAACAAGCTTTCCATATCGATTTCCGGTGATATCCAGCTTGCGGCTGCTCTCTTTTCTCAGACACCCGCAGCTCTTCTTGAGACCGATATTCAGATCATGTGAAGATGCCGTGGTGATCTTACCGCATGTACATCTGCACTTCCACATGACAAGAGAGTTCTTATTAGGAGCTCTCTCAAGGACTGTAAGCCTGCCGTAAACACGTCCGGTCAGATCCGCCGCTTTGCGCCCGGCGTGCCTGCCGCCTTTCTCTTCTTTGCTGCAGCCGCAGCTGGTTGTGGCGCCGCTCCGAAGATGTCTGCTGTCAACGCGAATTATGTTTCCGCAGTCACACCGACATTCCCATGTCTTATATTTGGAATTACCTTTTACCTGCCTCAAGACAGTAAGTTTTCCATATTTTTCACCTGTAAGATCTATTTTCTTTGGCATGGCGCCCCCGAATCACCGCAAATGCACAAAAACAAAGCCTGTTTCCAAGTGTTCCGAAATGTATACTTTACTTGAAACACTTAAAAACAGGCCGGTCAGGTCATTTGCCAAATTATTCAATTTTTATTGGGGCTGTTTTAAACAAAAAAGAGAATTTTGAGGTCTGTATATTGACTTTTTATTTCAATATATTACAATATTGTTATGTAGTTGATAAGTACTCATGAATCGCAAATGTATACTTTTATGTTCAGAATTTTCAAGATGAAATTCTGATTTTTTTTTCATTGATCAATTTTTTGTCCAATCTTCCGAACTACGTTATAAAACTTAGTCTTTGAAAAGCCACATTCCTCTGCTGCCTCAGCCGCCGTGATCTCCTTTTTCTTCCATCGCTCATAGATTTCCATGAAATTATCCGGTAATGAAACCGGTGGTCTGCCAAATTTTATGCCTTTGGCCTTGGCCGCTTCGATTCCCTCACGCTGCCTGCTGCGAATATTCTCGCGCTCATTCTCTGCGACAAAAGACAGGACCTGCAGTACCACATCGCTCAGAAAAGTTCCCATCAGATCCTTTCCTCGTCTCGTATCCAGAAGCGGCATTTCGATCACTACAATATCCACTTTTTTGACACGAGTAAGATACTGCCATTGCTCTACTACTTCATTATAATTGCGCCCCAGCCGGTCGATGCTCTTTATATAGACCACATCTTCATACTTCAGCTTCTTGACCATTTTCTTGTACATGGGCCTGTCGAAATCCTTACCGGACTGCTTGTCCAGGTAAATGTTCTTCCTCGGAACCCTTGCTTTCTGCATAGCGACCATCTGTCGGTCTTCGTTTTGATCATATGAACTGACTCGGATATACCCGTAAATATTATTCATGCCCCCTATCCTTTCTGTTCAGAAAACAGGTGCCGGACAGGTCATTATTCAATATTATAATCGATAAATATCGATATTATGATAACAAGAAAGCCACAGATCATCTCTGCGGCTAAAAAATCCATAATCAGTTCATTTACTGTGCCTCATTACCAGTATCCTCCTTCTCTTCCTCAGACATTCTCATATTCCGTACTCGCTTATAAAATGTCGTCCTTGAAAACCCGCACAATTTGGCCGCCTCATACGAAGTAATCTCTCCGCATTTCCACTTTCTGCATATTTCCTCGAAGTCCTCCGGAACCGGCAGTGGAGGGCGTCCGAATTGAACCCCTCTTTGTCTTGCCGCTTCAATCCCTTCTTTCTGTCTGCTCCTGATATTGGATCTCTCATTCTCCGCGACAAACGACAGCACTTGCAGAACGATGTCGCTCAGAAAGGTCCCCATCAAATCCTTTCCTCTCCTTGTATCAAGCAGAGGCATCTCCAGCACTACAATATCAACATGCTTGACCCTTGTCAGATACTGCCACTGTTCCACAACATCCTTGTAATTGCGCCCCAGCCGGTCGATGCTCTTAATATAGATGAGATCACAGCATTTCAGCCTTCTGATCATTTTCTTGTACATCGGCCTTTTGAAATCTTTTCCGGACTGTTTATCAATATAAATGTTACATTCAGGAACACTTACCTCATGCATGGCAATGAGCTGCCTGTCCTCCTTTTGATCCTGTGAACTTACCCGTATGTAACCATAGACTGCCATTTACTCCACCTCGCCTTATGTCAAAACATGCTGCTGTATACGCCATGGTTTCAAATAATCTCCATCGGATTATACGCTGTCTGTTTCGCCTTCGATAAAGCAAGCAGTCCGCGGTGCTGCTCGCTTATAAAGACTTTGAATTATCAGAACCAACCATCACATATAATAGGTAGAGACTCCTGACAATTCAATTGTTTTTCTCCCGGCGCAGGCATGCTGGCCAAAAAATAGGCCAACCGAAGTTTAAAATGGTTTGATTAAACTTGTCATCGAATTAATACAAATTAGTTTATGACTTCTCGAAAATTTTTCGTAAACTTATTGTAAACCAAAAAATCCACTATAACAATGTACTAAACGATCCTAAACCTGTATCGTCATACTTTCGTCCCTGTCGAAGCGCCAGGCGCTGAAGCCCCTTCGGTATTACAAGCGGCAGCATCCGTGGCAATCTTCCGCCGTTCCCTGTATAATCAATTTAACGCAACTTATTCAGCACCACAGGTCCCAAATGCTTCGCATTCGGGACTGTGCGCGTCCAGAGGCGCTACGCGCCTTGTCCGCCCCGGAAAAAAAGGAGGCACAGACCCATTATGATGACTACAAGAACTGAGATTCTCGAATACGGACTATCCTTTCCGGACGCCTATCAGGACGCCCCTTTTCATGACGAAAACTGGCAGCTGCTGCGATACAGAGGCAACAAAAAAGCCTTCCTCTGGACGTACGAGAAAGACGGCTTTCTAAACCTCAATGTCAAAACAGACCCGGAGAAGGCATTCTTTTGGCGGGATATCTACAGTGCCGTCAGGCCCGCCTACCACCAGAACAAGCGCCACTGGATCACCATCATCCTTGACGGCAGCATTCCGGACAAAGACATCCGCCTGATGATCGCGGAGAGCTATGACCTGATCGCAGACAGCCCCGCGAAGCGCATCTACGAGGCCGTCAAGAAGATCCCCTATGGCCGCGTCGCAACCTACTCACAGGTCGCGGAGCTCGCCGGCAACAAAAAAATGGCGCGCGCCGTCGGAAACGCGCTGCACAAGAATCCGGATCCGGACAACATCCCCTGCTTCCGCGTCGTCAACGCCAGGGGCGCGCTCGCCGGAGAGTTTGCCTTCGGCGGTGCCGGGCAGCAAGCCAAACTCCTCGAAGCGGAAGGCGTGGAGGTCACCGATGGCGTTGTAGATCTTTCCAGATATCAATGGGACGGGCGCTGATGGCGCACGTTCCATTACTTTTGCGATAAATATTCTATTTCCGAAGCGTTAAATCATTCGTCAACGCATGTCGGCTTCGGCAAATCGTATTCGTCAACGCCATCATATAGAATTCTCTTATTTCCGGTGCTATAATATTCCTAAGCAAGTCATATTTCTCTTCTTTTGCGGCAACCGCCGTATCAACGTGGAATTCTCCACAGAAATTCCTTGCTCTCAACATAATTTTGGGCAGGGATCAAAGCTGACGACGTATCCGAAAAGATGAAATCTTTCCTTGCTTATATAGCAGGCGGAAGCCCGTCCAGCGAACTTACTGTTCAGCTGGAAAACGCAGTTCAGAAAGCTAGAGACCATATGCAATGGAGGAAAGAGTATATGACATTTCTTGAACAGCTTGAGAAAGAATATAGGGAAGGTTATGACAAAGGGCACAAAGAAGGCGTTGAACAAGAACGTGCCAACACCGAACGCGAACGTTTGCGCGCCAATTCTGCCGAGGAAAAACTGGAACGCCTCAGGAAACTGCTCTCTTCGCACGGAATCGAAGATACGGAATGAGTCGATATAGAGCGAGATTTTTATCTGTTCAGGCATGTTGGTTTAGTCTTTGCGACGGCCATCTAATCTCTGATTTTACCTGATTTCTAAATAATAATCCCCGCCACACTCCGGAAAACCCGGAGTGCAGCGGGGAATTATTATTCGCAATTATGTCTTAATCTGACAGTCGAGCAAAGCCTCAACTTGCCAAATCAGGATATTTAACTGCCGGTACGTACCGATAATTACTGTACGTTCATGCGGCGGCGAGAAATAAGAACTACGCCTGCGCCGATGACCATAATAGCGCCAATGATGTAGAACATTGTTGTGCCGATGCCACCGGTGGAAGGAAGAGTGGAGCCCTTCTCGTTGATAATATCAGCAGAGAGGGAGCCCGCATTTACATCAGCTGTCATAGTGAACTCTTTTCCGTCTGTGCCTGTAAGTGCAGTAAGTGCAGGATTATCAGATTTTACATCGTGCTCAGCAGTAATCGTGAACTCAATGGGATCAATCGTATTATATCCGCCAGGAGTTGTTGTCTCAGTCAGTTTATACTGACCATCGTCAAGTCCTGTGAAAGTGAAAGTGCTGCCGGTAGTATCTCCAGTCTTTGCGGGCTTATTTGTGCCGTCGCCAAGTGTTGTCACATCAACCCACTCACCATTAACCTTCTTCTCCAGTTTGAAATCAGCGCCGGTCAGAGGATTCTTGTCCTTATCGACCTTATTGAACACGGTCTTATAGGTAAATACGATGTTAGTATCATCGGGAGTCTTTCCGCCGGGAGTTCCCTCGCCGCACTTGTTCGGGTTATTATCAAATTCGAGGTGAACTGTGTTGGGGTTACCTGCTTTGCCAACTACTGCGTCCTTGTTCAGTGTGCAGTTGTATGTAAGTACAACCTTAGAGCCATCGGAAATCTTAGCCTTGATATCTTTTGCTGCCCATGTCCATACAGTTGCTCCGTCTTCGCCCTTCGCGCTTGTAAGTTCAAAAAGATCCTTAATACTCTCATCGCCAACCTTGATGTCCCAGGAACTCTCATCAAGTGTAAGTCCCTTTGTCATGCTATCAACAAACTTGAAGCTGTATTTATCATAGTTTGCAATGCCGCTGCCGATTGTTCCTGTAATTGTGTAAGGAACAGTATCGCCAATGTCATAGTCTGCAGAATCCTGAAGGTTTGTAAGTGTGGGAGTTTCATCGGAATCGTTGATATCCTGCACTTTCTTCTCGACAGAAGGAACAGAAGATTTTACGGTAACAGTTTCATCCTTGAGAACCTTGAGGATGAATTTTGTCCTGGAAGAAGGATTGCCGGTAGGATCTGTTGTATCCTGAATCAGATAGTATCCACCCTCAAGTCCTGCAATCTCGCTAGATCCGGTTGCCTCGGGGGCTGCAAGATACGTAGCCAGCTCAGCTGCTTTTTCTGCAGCATTAGCAGTAGTAATTGTCTTGGCATAGTCGGAAGCTTTTCCGAGTGCTGTCTTACCGGCTTCTGTAATGCCGGAGCCCCACTCGATATTTCCAAGCTCACCATTAGCACCAAGAGAGCCCTTAAAGATCTGATAAGCACCGTATGTATGTGTGCCTTTGTCCTCTGAATTCGGGTTAATTGTAACAGTGTAAGTTGTAGCTGCTGCATCACCTTCCGTGGGTGTTTGATCAGATGCAAACGCTGTAAGACCCATGGACATAACCATTGCTGTTGCAAGAATCAGCGCCAATGCCTTTTTGAATTTCTTCATAATTGTCGTCCTTTCTTGTTTAATTCTTTTGATGATCGTCAATGAACTGTATCTTGTATTCATTCATAAAAATTCGATCACCGGCATTCAATATTTTGCCTCCGAAGAGGCGAATTCCGCCTACCGGCGGCATCCCACGAGAGTTAAAGGATCTGCTCCCGCCCTCCGCGCTCCGCCGGCTTCATTCTGTTTGCTCACATTCAGGAAGCCGGCAGAAGCTTTGGCATTGAGAGGAGGCTTTCCTCTGCAGTGGGGCGCTATAAGTTTTCTTATAGGCCATCACCTCCTCTCCGAGATGTTTTGTTGTAATTATTCCTTGCTGACTTTGCAACAAGCATCTTTCGATTTTTCATGAGCAGAAGTGCTGCACCGAAGATCGAAAGCATGGAACCGATCCATGTAAAGAACGTCGTTCCGATTCCACCGGATTCGGGAAGTGTAATGCCTCGTGCGTTCTTTACCGTTGCCGTTGCGGTCTTATTGGCCACATCTGCCTTGAAGCTGATCACATCGCCTTGCGTTTCTGCTGTCGACCATGCCTTGGGAGCCTTTCCGGCTTCCTTGACCAACAGGCTGCATCCTTCGGCGCTGACCTTGACGTAGAACTTCCCGTCTCCGGTCAAAATATAGCTTTCAGGCATCTTTGTCTCTGTAACTTCGTAATAACCGAATTTTACTTTTTCGAAGCTTGTTTCACCGTTTTCATCAGTAGTCTTGACGACAGGATCTCCAATCTTTGTGATCGTGGTGTTTTCTCCGTCAATTTCCTGCAGAGTGAATTCAGCACCTTTTAGTTTTGTTTCGACATTTTCACTGTCTACCTTAACAATCTTCAGGGTCACGGTGCTCTTCTTATTGTGAATTGTCCCTCCGTCGGCTACGCCATCGGGATCCAGATTCTCAAATCCTGCGAATTCCACCGTTTCTTTAATTGTGTAGGTAATCTCAGCTCCCGTGCTGTCATACTTAGGAAGGTTCGCAAATGTGGCCTCCCAGGCATCACTGGCATATGCGGAATCAGCTGCCGCCGCATCCTCAGCCGGTGCCGTCCCCTTTGTACCATTCAGTTCAACCGTTGCTACAGGAGTAGTACCGTTTCCTGCAAATACGCCAAAGGTTACCTTTGCACCCTCCGGATATGCTCCTCCGGCCATCGGTGTTCCGTTTTCATCCTGCCACTCTTTCGCTGCCTTAACTTCTGTCTTCGGCAGGGTATTTGTAAGATGAAGCTTGCCTTCTGTATCCGCCGTTGCCTCTACGGCACCCTCTATGACGCTTGTTCCGCCGCCTTCTTTATTGGTCTCAACCTTGGCGGCTGTCTCGCTTGCGCTGTATGTAATCTCTTTTCCTTCGCTGTCGTACTTGGGAAGATTCGTCCACTTGTAGTACCACTTTGTCGGTGTTTCAGATCCGTTCAGCGTAACGGGAGCAATTGCAGCGCCGCTTGCGTCAACTGTAACTACACTGTCGCCATTCTTGAGAACAACCGTGATCTCCGCGTTCTGAATCGTCTCTGTTATGTCAGATCCGCCCGCATCGATCCACTTCTTGTCGATCTCTACTTCTTTCGTCGCAATGTTGTTGATGACCTTAGTACCGGTCACGTCTTTACCGGTTCCTCTCGGAATCGTGACGGACTGTTTATCGTACGTTACTGTGTACTGGCCGAACTGGTCGCCAACCTTTGCGACAGTATCGCCGTCAACTTCTACCTCGTAAACCTTGTAGGTTGCCCCTACTTCAAGGTTTTCAAACTTGACGGTTGTTGATTCGCCTTTTGTCACCGTAATCGTCTTGTGCTCAACGAGTGTCTCTGTCGCAGCAGCTTCGCCGCCCTCTTCTGTATCATCTGCATCAGTTCCTTCTGCAGGTGCCGGTGCCTCGACTTTATACAGAGCGACTTCAAACGTTCCGTCAAGAGTCTCTGACTTGGTTCCGTTCACCTGAATCTCTTTTGTTACCTCCAGGCTTCCCTTTTCCTCCGTCTTATTGATGATCTTGATCTCGCCGGTCTGCTGATCATGACTCAGTGCTACGCTCTTGGTTTCCTGCGTAACAGTGTACTCTACGCCATTTATCTTTCCGGTAGTTCCCTTTACAGGATTTCCATCATCATCGAGCTCATAAGCGTAGTAAGTGCCGTAATCAAGTTCGGGGAATGTAACTGTTCCTGTTCCTGTTTCAGAAAGTACAAGGTCCTGTACCCAGTTGCTTCCGTCTTTCTTCACAGGATTCTGATCAGCATCATACAAGCCGATCTTGATTGTCTTGCCGCTGACTGTCACATCCGGTTTCTCGTTATACAGAGT
Organism: Lachnospiraceae bacterium UBA4260; assembly: GCA_002395235.1. Lineage (GTDB taxonomy): Bacteria > Bacillota > Clostridia > Lachnospirales > Lachnospiraceae > CAG-791. Next base: position 22,627 of record DGWK01000037.1, read on the forward strand.
TTCCTTGTTTACAGTCAGAGTACCTTTTTCTGTCTTGTTGTTAACAATCGAAGCTGTTCCCTTTGTCTGCGCCTTCGTAACGGAAGCGCCGGAATTGTCAGTTGTGATCGTATATTCAACATTATCAATAGTTCCCGTTGCGCCGGTAATGGGTGTTCCATTCTCTGCAGTAAGCTCATATACATAATATGTACCTACGGGCAGGTTGCTGAATGTTGTTTTCCCTGTACCATCGGCAGCAATTGTAATCTTCTGAGGTCCGGCCACTTTTGTCTTAGCGTCACTGTCACTATAAACAGCAACCCAGAACTCTTTGCCCAGCAGATCAGTATTTTGACCATTGAGCTGTACGGTCTTTGTGACTTCCAGTTCTCCGAGAACCCGTTCATTTTCAAACGTCGCCTCACTCAGGTCTTTACTGATTGTTCCGCTGTCACCGGTCTTTGAAGAAATCTTATAGTCAGAATCATCCTTCTCCGTCACGGTATAAGTTACACCGAGCGGAAGATTCTTGATCTCTACAGACTCATCTGCTTTCAGCTTAACGTTAGCCGTCTTCTTTCCGTCGACGGTTGTAATCGCTACGTCAAGATCCGTTGATTCCTGACCTTTGGTCCTGACTGCCTTGTAGGAAGATGCAAGCTTTTCAGCCTTCTCGCCTTCAAAGGTAATCGTAAACTCAAATTCCTTATTGGGATCGCCGGCCGGATCTGTAGTCTTCAGTGTCTTAGTAAGCTTAAGGTTTCCGAGCTGCTCGTTTTCAAATTTGAAATCAGCCTTTGCCGGAGATACCTGCGCACTCATGACACCGGTAGACTCATTGTATGTGACCGTTACTATCACTGTCTTAGATGTTGTATCGTATTTGATACCATCTGTACTGACCGGATTTTCAGCTGTGACGCCTCCCGGCAGAACTTCACTTACTGTGTAAGTAAATGTCTTGGTCTTCACACGAGTCGCTGCGTCTGCCTGGACATCAGCCATCACTGACAGAGGATACTCGATATCACTGAATGCAAACTCACCGTTGGTACCAATTACAGCCTCAGCCGGACTCGGTAACGGTGTGCCCTCAGTACTTGTGATCTGAACTTTGAATTTGTTCTCGGGAATCTCTCCGTTAAACTCCTTCTTACCCTCAATCTTAGCCGTAGTCTTGGTATCATACTCATTCGTGAAGGATACAGCAGTCGGAGTACTGGTAATTGTCGCCTTCAGCTCATCTGTGCCGTCGTCTTCAACCTTTACCTTAACCGTATAACTCTTTGTTCCGGTCTGTGTTACTCCGGTATCCTCTCCGGGCGTTGTCTCCGTTACAGTGTAGGTATGCTCGCCGATATCCTCGGGACCATATTTTATCTCTGTAAACGTAATTGCTCCCGAAACACCGTCTAATGCAGCCGCATTCGTGCCGGTTGCTACCTGCTTATCACCTTCCTTAACTTCAAATGTGAATTCTCCCGCTTTCATGTCACGGCCGGTCAATGTCTTATTACCGGGGATCGTGATCTTGCCGGATTTTGCCACATATTTGTTGGAAACAGTCTGCTCTTTATTCTCACCTTCATTGACGGTGACAGAAACACCCGTTCCTTCCGCAGACCACTTATATCCCGGAACAGCTGCCGACGTTTCATCCTCAATAACCGTATAGCCTCCGGCTATAAGATTATTCCAGGTCTTCTCCTCGCCTGCCTTGAATTCAATCCAAACTGCAGAATCAGATAATGTACCATCCTGCTTAACATATTTGTCATCCGAATTCTTGACTGCGAGTTTGTAGACCTTGCTGTCCTTGTCTGCGCCCGCGTAATCAGATGTCTTCTTTACCTTCAGCGATCCGGGCATTGTCTTTGTATTTACTACAGCCGCCGACTTGGTTTCGTTATACACGATCTGTCCGGTTGCAGACTCTGTGACTTTACCGTCGTACTTAACAGTCATGCCTTCAGGAACATTTGTCTCCTTAACCTCATAGAATATTCCCTCAGGTATGCCCTTGATAGAGACTTTTTCGCCATCCTTAAGTGTAAATGTTCCGACACCTGCTTCTATTGAAACGTCTCCATACGTACCTGTGATCTCATCGGCTATTGTCTGCTTAGCCTGGTCTTTATAGAGTTTAAGTTCGAAGCTGTACTCTTTGCTCTTATCTGCCTCCTCATCACTGACGACGGATTTAGATACTTCGAGGTCACCTTTCTTCTTCCAGTTCTTGACCTGCAACGTGTAGCCATTATAGTACTGGTGTATGTCCCAATCGACTTTTCCTTCTTTGTCGATTATGAAGGTAATTCCCGGATCATAGGTTGTTCCAAGCGGCACGTAGTGTTCCGGAACAGTCGATGGATCTTCCACTAATAAATACTGCGTATTAAAATAAATTTGATATCCTCTACTGTCTGTATTTATATCCACCTTTCCTTGGGCATCCGTGGTGAATGTCCTTTGCTCCAGAGAAATTCCTTTTAGTCTTTCCTCTTCAGTCGGATCAGTAGAATGCAGAATGAATTTAACTCCTTCAAGTCTGATTTTGGCGTTATCGCCATCAACCTTCATAAGATGCACCAGAGGAAAACTTCCACCGCCCTCTGAACCACCATGTATATCTCTTTCTTTTTCTACCTTCTCATCATCAAACTCTGTCTTAGCCTCATTGGTTATTTTTACTTTTCCAGTGCCCAGTACTTTGGCATTATAAGTAATAGTCAACGGCTTTCCATCTTCAATCCATATGGATATTGTATTTCCCGAGACCTCATAAGAAAGTACTGCATCCGGATCACTGAACTGAATCGAGCTATAATCTACTGCCAAACTATCACTGAAGGTATCCGTAAGCAGATAAGCTTCTCCACCGTGTACAGTTGCTCCGGCAGCATTTACCTTAATCTGATACTTCGCAGTACGCTTCTCTCCGGTAATTTCTCCTTCATTTAAGAGCTTTTTATCCAGAGCATCATAGCTCACTTCATAATCAGAGGTTCTCGTATTGCCATCCCAATTAACAGTATTTGTCACCTTTGTTTTGAGATCCTGGCTTTGAGCTGCCTGCTTTTGAGCCTCTTCAAATGGAACATTAACTATGTATGTGAGCTTATAAGTGCCGTAGTATTCTCCACTCTCTTTCTTCGGAATATCATTATCTGATATAGAGAATGTAGCTCCATTACCATTTTGCGTAACTGTTACGGGGTTGCTCCCATACCAGTTCCAGTTTTCATAATATTTGAAATATAAGCTGCCATTATAATCACCGTTAGGAGTTGTATCATAGATAACACCATTTATATTCATATTGTCATCGACTGATACAGGTCCATTTACCCCGGTTAACTCAAGCTCATATCTAAGGCGCAAATACTCTTTGCCGTTAATAGTAGTTGTCCTTCCTTGATCAAGAGCCTCGACTTTCTTCTTAATGTCTTTTTTAGCAAAGTCCTTGGATGCCTTCACCTCCATATAATTAAACTTAGCTGTGTTTACATGAGTTGGCGTTAATGAAGAATCACTAAGCCATTCTTCGTTGTTCTTCGTAACAACAGTTATCTCAATCTTTCTCTCAGATCCAGTCGCCTGGAATCCCTCATGCTGCGTCCCTGCGTCTTTATAGAAGCGGAGTGTAAACCCGGACTCTTTGGGGTTCCAATCTTGTTTAACAAAATGCTCACCAGGCGCAAGTTGGCTCTCGTCAACTGTACAGCTGACTAATTCGTCGTACAAGGTTTTGCCGTTCTTTTGTACCGAAGGCACTTGTTCTTCTACGAGACCGAGATCCAGCCCATACGAAGGTACAGTCAATGTAATTTTCCATGTTGACTGACCATTCTCAGTAGACACAAATTCTTTCTTAATACCGGCTTCTTCCCCAGGACTTACTTGTCCGTCTTTACCGCTTTTACCATATTTGCCTTCAGCTTCGTTCTTGACTGTTGCCTTTGCTTTCAGATCCGTTACATCTACTCTGGTCTTATAAGTGAATACGTAAGAGGATTTATCTTCACCCGCCGGGAAATTATATGTCCATCCGCTCGTCTTATCGAAAGCGGGGAGCGAATTCCAATCAACTACATTTGTAGTTTTGTTTCCATTCGCATCCGTTCTCTCAACTGTAAGTTTGCCAATGTATTCCATGGGCGGTGTCTGAGTGGTAATATGATCCTTAAGACTTGATCCACCCAAGTCACCAATTCTCTTATCGTTTACTTTAATCGTCCATTCAAGTTCTCTGTAGTATTTATCACCTTCCTGGATCAGATCAGACTGTTGTCCGACAGATTTATCGACATTACTGAATGTGACGTTCTCTACGATTTTCTTTTCCGAACTTGTTTCACCATCTGTGACCGTATTATTAGGCGACAGGGAAACTTTCCCATCATGATCTGTGTCCAGCAATGCATAATCAACATCCGCAGTATACTCGATGTAATACTCCATACCAGACGTAAGGTTAGTAAAATTAACCTCCATCCCTTGGTCATTGACTGTCTTTGTATACTCAACGACATCACTGGGCCACTGGTTCCTGCTAATTTTAACGCTGTCTTTATTAATCTTTATACCGTAAGCATTTTGTAAAGTGTCAGTTATTCTGGCAGAATCAACATTACCGCCTTCAACCTTAATAGTAACCTTATAATTGAGTTTCCCGGTATTTTGATCTATCCAACCATTTTTATCAAGCTTAATTGTTCCCGGTGTAGGTTTTCCTATCTCTACATCTTTCTCTACCTTGTCAGAGAACTCCAGCTTTTGGGTTTTCCCGTCCCACTTGGCATTAATATTAAGATTTATATATGCATCAACTGCAGAGTTAAATATCTCATATGCAGTTTTTCCGCCGTAGTCCTTTTTTGTATTATCAAGTTTGAATGTTAATTTTCCGTTTGCATCAAGCTCCCAAGGAATCTGTGCGGTTATTCCAAGGGTTGTATTGGTAAATGATGTTTGTCCTTGCTGTGCATGAACTTCAAGTCCGGCAGGGAGTTGATATGTCAATTGCAATTCTGTTTCACTTCCCGTGAGTGACGGAAACTGATCAGAGGCATTTGTCTCAGCAAAGTTGAGTCCAATGGAATAAGAGCCGCTCGGATTCTCAATTTTCCACGTACTTCCTTCATCGCTTGAACCGGTACCACTGATTGTAGCGTTCTGAAGCTGATTGGAAATATCCGCACTCTGCGCATCCGTCACTTTAACCACAATCTTCTCTCCGTTCTTGAGAGAGATCGTCAGTGTCTCTTCGGTATCAAATGCCTGCAAGCTCTCCAACAGCCAGTCTTCTGCGCCGAACATGCCGAGAGTCTTGCCCTTATGGGTAACTTTAACAAGCTCAGGATTACTGAACTCTACGTTAACAACTTCTTCTGCTACAAATTTCTCGACTTCTTCCTCACTCTTAATGCCAAGGGTTACGAGAAGGTCAGTCAGGTTAATGGAATCACCGCCACCCAGGCTGAAGTAATATGTTTTGCCCGTTGCCGGATCTGTATATTCGAAATCGACTGTATATGTAACGCCGTAGATGGAGAATCCCTCTGCAGAGAACTTCACTGCGTCAACGGTAACAGTCTCTTCGGATTCGCCGCCTTCCGTTTTGACATCAATAACATCCGTGGCTTCGTCCGTAATATGGACAGCATTAAACTTTGCTTTCTTGTTTGCCTCGACGGTCTCGTCGAAAGTGATCTTAACGTCAACGGGAGCATCAGGCTGAATCTGCTCGCCGTCTTTGACAATGGAAATGTCGAAGAAACGCGCGAAAGGCACAGATGCATCCTTTCCGTCAAGAACCGCCTCGGAGGCCTTTGCGTAAAGGTCTGTATATTTGTCGGAGTCTTCCGTGATTTCACTGACTTCCAGTTCCGCGCCGTCCGGAATGTTGGCGTCGGGACCATAGCTGACACTGATGTTGTAGGTCTCGCCGTCTCCAGTGAGGTACTTGGTTGTAATGGTTGCCGTACCGATAACACCGTAAACGGAGAACTTATCGGACTCAAACTCAACAGACTCCACCTTCGTGTCGTCTGTCACTTCCTGATCAGAGTCAATAATCTCGACCTTGTCTGCATCATTCTTGTCGAAATGTACTGTGTCGACCTTGGTCTCTTCCTCAATCTCGACAGCTTCCTTATATTCAATCTTGATATTTACGTTGCCCTTGGGCTCCACTTCCTGACCCTTGAAGACAAAGCTGATGTCATAGAACTTGGCAAAAGAGAGACCGGTGTTCTCATCATACTTGTCCTTAAGTTCTTCCAGGGCTTTTTTGTAATAGGTCTCATAAGCCTCGGGATCATTTTCTTTTGTGATCTCTTTGACCTTGAGTTCTACGCCCACAGGAAGCTGTGCGGATCCGTCGAAATCCGCATAGACAATGTAATCTTTTCCCTTATAGGTGAGCTGGGTCGCCTCAGTGATCAGGGCCGGCGCCTTTTCTGTAGATGCTGCGGCTGCAGTGTCCGCGACCACGCTCTCTGCTGTGTCAGCAGCAGAAGATGTCACTGCGCCAGCTGCTTTTTCGGTCGCTGCCTCTGTGGCAGATGCATGTGCTGCTTCTGTATCTGCTTCTTCGCTGCTCTCGGTAGTACCGCTGCCGCTCTCGGATGCCTCCGTCACTTCTTCTTCCGGAACTGCTTCCTCGGAGGAGTCTGTGTCCGCCACATCTTCGGTCACTTCCGGTTCTTCCTCTTCCGTGCTCTCAAAAACAGTGCCGGCTGCGTCAGGTTCATTCTCGCTGGCTACTTCGATACCCGCCTGCGTGGAGGCGGTATCCACATCCAGTGTGATGGCCGGCAGGATCAGCGCATAGGTCGTCACGAAGACAACGATTGCAGACAGGACTGATACCACCCGCTGCCAGCGCTTCATCTTTTTATTTAATCTGGTAAAGTATTCCACCATCTTATCAATCAGTTTCATTTCTCTCTCCCGTCATTGACTATTCCAGTCAAGCGCTTCGAAACAGTATCCGTATCAGTTTTTCTATGCTACTTTATTTGTTTCTGGACTTTCTGATCATTCCGAAAGCGATCAGAGCCGCGCCCGCAATTCCAAGTGTCATTACCGGCCACCACAGCTGACCCGTCTGGGGGAGCTTGCGCGGAGGCTTATGCTTCTCCGGCGGCGGCGGAGGTGTTGTCTCCTTGTTGACCTCAACCTTCGGAGAGGCATCTACGTCATAGACAAGTTTTCCGTCCGATGACTTGTTGGGAATGGATATAAGGAAAGGGCTGATCGTAAACTTCTCATTGCCGCTTCCCTGATAAGTCTGCACCGCAAGATACAGGCCGATCCTGAGATCAGTAAATGTCACATTTCCGTTCTCATCGATCTTCTGCTCCGCGCAGTCGGGATCAAGGCCTTTCTCGTTCGCTATTTTGCTCAGCTTTTCGGCCAGGTCCGCATTCAGTTCTTCTCCGGTTGCAGGTACTTCCCCGGCGGTAGCAAAGTTGTCCACATAGACGAACTTGAAGCCGTTTTCTGCTTTGACGTCCGCCACCTTGTAGAGTGCGATCCTGTTATCACCGCTGACAGGCTTTTTGGTCTCCGGGTCCGTGAATGTGATCGAGATTGATCCGATACGGTCGGGATCCGGCATTTCGTTCTCTGAAGCTGCTGCAGAGAGTGAGCTGAACGGTGCTGTCAGGCACATGGTCAGCGCCAGCGCTGCGGCGGCGATTCCTTTCATTTTCCTTACAATAGATATTCTTTTATGCATGGTGGCTGCCCCTTTCTGCAGATTGTTTCCTTTTCTTTCGGAAGCCTCTTACGGCTTCCAGGATTCCCTCTCTGTCTTCGGTCTCAATTTCCGGTTCCGTCAGTCCGTTCTCATTTATATAGTCTTCTTTAAGACTCTTTATCTTTCGCCTTTTCACGCCGGTACTGATCAGCACATAAATTAAAAGTGCGATCAGAATCGGAATTGCCACAAACGGCGCTATATAGATCGGCTGTATCTGGATCGCGTCCGCGACGACCATTGCATTGCCGTTTATGTTCTTAATTCGGTGGCCTCTCACAAGCAGTCTGTGCGAATTAATTCCGTAAGGCGTACAAGTGATCAGCGTACAGTAATCTCTTCCATCCTCTATATCAAGATGCTCCAATTCCCAAGGTTCCACGATCCATATATGATCCACCTCATACGTGAGCGTCTCGTTCAGAACCGTCAGCGTAAAAGTATCGCCTTCCTTAAGCTGGTCCAGGTCTGTGAACAACTTGGCGGACGGCAGTCCTCTGTGTCCGGACAGCATGCAGTGGGAGCTCTCTCCGCCCACCGGCAGAGAGGATGGCTCCAGATGTCCGATGGAGATCTGAAGGACCGCGCTGTCTGTGCCGTGATAAATGGGAAGCATTACGTCGATCTTCTGGATCTTGATGTAGCCCATAATGCCGGTTCCGCTGATGTCCAGTTCCTTCTCGTACTCTTCCTTCTCTTCGTCGGTCAGTTCCCAGTGGAGACCTCTCTCCGCGAGTCGTCTGTTATACTCCCGCGCGCTGTCCAGAATCTTCTCATAATCCTCGGCATTCATGTCCGCTACCTTTTCCGCGTAGGAGGCGACTGCCCTGGTCTGGTGGAAGGAGTTCCAGTAATCCGCGAACGAGGGATAGACCAGAAGTCCCACCCCCAGGAACAAAATCCCGAACAAAATCAGATTGACTGCTCTGGTCGATGCCCATCGAGCGATCCTCTCGGAGATCTTTTCTCTGCCCGGAGAAGACCGGTCCCTTTCAATTGTTGTCTTTATCTGTTGTTTCATTATCGATTCATATATGCCCTGTAATCTGTCAAAACAGTATGGTAACCGTTAATGCACCGCCCCGAACTGTGCGAAAGGCCAGACGCGGAACACTATTTTGCCGACGATCTGTTCCTCCGAAATGCAGCCGATCGAGGTGTTTCTCGAGTCTATAGAGACCAGTCGGTTGTCTCCCATCACGAAGATCTTGCCTTCCGGCACCTGGTAGGGAAGTTCGATGTTGGTCTCTCCATACGCTTTTTCTTCTATATAAGGTTCCTCCAGCTTGACGTTGTTGACATATACATTTCCGTCCTTGTCGATGTCCACCCATTCTCCGGGGTTCGCGATCACGCGCTTTACCAAAATATTGTTATTATAGTAGAACGCGACCACATCTCCCGTTTTCAGGTCAGAGCTCTTGATCGATACCACAATATCTCCGCTGTCCAATGTTCCGTTCATGGATTTTCCGTAAATCCGCAGAATCGGAAGGAGCAGGACAGCCACAAGGATGGCAACAGCCGCCACGACGATCAGCGACAAAAATGTGCTTCGCACCGTAGCCGTGAATCTGTGGACATAGCGGTCCCTTTTAACTGCTTCCGTGAGTTCCGCCGTTCCCGGAAGAGCGGCGGCATTGTTCTTTTCCTTAACTTTTCCCATCTGGTGTATTTGTTCCTTTATATCTGTTTTGTCATCTATACCTCGATCATGCCGATCCGGTCTGCTGCTCCTGCTCCATGAGCGCCCTCACAGAACTGTGGACGGTCAGCACGCCGTTTTCCTTCGTCACTTCGAAGGAGAAAGGGTGCTGCTTCTCCCATCCGGGATTCTTCTCTTTCTGCTCATTCCAGAAGTTATAGTCTTTCAGAAAACCGTCATGGATGATCTTCTCTGCCGCAATCCTGGCTTCCACCGCGTCTTCATAGTTGTCGAAAACGCCTATATGGAAGATTTTCTTCTTGAAGCCGATGGATACGCTGTAGCGCCCGTTCTTCTTTTTAAAGACGCCCGGGTGGCCGCTCGCATTGTCGGACCTCTGTTTCCTTCCGTCCAACCACTCGACGCAGGTTCCGTCCACAAGATGAAGCCTGTCGTGGATCTGCTGCTGCGCAACCTCTTTGAGGCACCCGCAGCTCCTGTTATTGCCCTTGTTGAGGCTCGCCGCCGTAACTTCGACTTCGTTTCCGCAGTCACAACGGCATCTCCAGACTACGGATCCGCCGCTTCCCGTCTTATTAACAGGAAACAAGGCAACCAATTTTCCAAATCGCTTACCTTTTAAATCCGCCGGCGGCTGGCCACACCCTATCATTTTGGTAGTTTCCACGGCTTTCTTCCCTCTGGGGAGCAGATATCTGCAGTCCTCGCAGCTGGAGATTGTGCCCATACGCAGCTGTCTCGAGTCTGCGTGGACGATATTGCCGCACCTGCAGCGGCACTCCCAGGTCAAGTACCTGGAATTTCCTTTTATACTTCTGATGACCGTTAAATAGCCGTATGTTTTCCCGGTCAGATCCATTTTTTTCGGCATGTGTCTTTCCCCAAGTTGAAATAATGAAAATGTCTGACACAAAAAAAGCCCATTTTATAGACTGTCCAAAAGGGTATACCTTAATGGAGTAAGAATAAAATGGGCTTGATAAAGGCTATATTTCATTTTTGTGTATAAAAACAGGGAATTTAGGAGGAAAATAATACAGAAAAGTTGTGAGATTTTCGCCTTTATGACGGGGATATTATAAAAACAGGCGGTAATTGGTTACGGCTTTATTGACCAAAAAAGTATACTTATTCAGAAAAAAAAACAATATCTAATTTGGACTCAAATAATTTTCGTTCCTTTTTTTGCCCAAACCGTTGATCTTATTGTAGAGCGTCGACCTGGAAAACCCGCACAGCTGCGCCGCTGCTGCCACGGTAATCTCCCGTCTCTCCATTCTTCCGACGATCTCTTCGAAATTGTCGGGCACGGGCATGGCCGGTCTTCCCATATGAACGCCGCGCTTTTTGGCGGCTTCGATTCCCTCTCTCTGTCGGCTCCGGATGTTCGTCCTCTCATTCTCCGCGACGAAGGACAGAACCTGCAGGACTATATCGCTCAGAAAGGTTCCCATGAGATCCTTGCCGTTTCGCGTATCCAGAAGGGGCATGTCGATCACAACGATGTCCACGCCTTTGTCTCTGGTCAGAAAACGCCATTGATCTACGACCTCAGCGTAATTTCGACCGAGCCGGTCAATACTTTTGATGTAGACCAGGTCGTTCCTCCGTAGTCTTTTGACCAGTTTTGCGTATGATGGTCTGTCAAAATCCTTGCCGGACTGCTTGTCCACATACACATTTCTCCGGGGAACGTCGCGTTCCTTCATGGCGATGAGCTGGCGCTCCTCATTCTGATCGTAAGAACTGACCCTCACATAACCAAATACATTCATTTTTATCCATCCTCCGAAAGCTCAGAGGGCAGATAAATTCTATAATTCATTTGTGCGTATAAATCTGATTGTCACAAATGAATTCGTTTTTGTCAAATTTTTCTCTTTCGGAGCAGTCCGGCTGTCACTTGCCTTTCCTGTTGACGAACCGGCGGACCGCCTCCATGATCCTGTCCCTGCCGTCAATTTCGATCTCAGCTTCGCTGATCCCGCGCTCTCCCAGGTACTCTTCCTTGTAGTTGCGCGTTCTCACATGCTTTGCACTGGTACTTACCAAAACATAGATGAGCAGCATGATCAGAATCGGAATCGAGATGAACGGTGCAATGAACACCGGCCGGATCTGAATGGCGTCGGCGATGACCATCGCGTTTCCGTTCAGGTTCTCGATGCGGTGCCCCTGCACCAGCAGCCTGTGCGTATTGATGCCGTAAGGCGTACAGGTGATCAGCGTGCACAGATCCTTTCCTTCCTCAATCTGAAGATGGGTCAGATCCTTGGGTTCCACGATCCATATATGATCCACTTCATAGGTCAGCGTCTCATTGAGGATAGTCAGTGTGAAGGTATCTCCTTCCTTGAGCTTATCCAGATCGGTAAAGAGCCTCGCCGAAGGGAGTCCCCTGTGCCCCGACAGCATCGTGTGGGTGGACTCGCCTCCCACCGGAAGTGAAGAATTCTCCAGGTGTCCTATTGATGTCTGCAGAACATTCTCGCTCGTACCGTGATAAACCGGAAGCATGACGTCGATCTTCTGTATTTTGATATATCCCATGATGCCGCTGCCGTCCGGATTGAGCTCCGCCTCATAGGCCGCTCTCTCCTCATCGGACAGCTTCCACTCCATTCCGTTCTGCGCCAGCGCCGTGTTGTACTCCCGCGCGCTGTCCAGAATCTTCGCGTACTCTTCCTCATTCATATCCGCGACGGCGTCCGCATAAACCATGACCATCTTGGACTGATGGAAGGAGTTCCAGTAGTCCGCCACGGACGGATAGGCCAAAAGACAGATCCCGATCGTCATAGTCGCCACCAGGATCAGTGTGAACAGCCGGTCCGCTGCGCTGCGCACAGCTTTCGTCTTCCCGCTTTGGGACGCCCCGCCGCTCACTCTGTCGGAAGCACTTGTATTCGGCGCTTTTCTCACTTTTCTCTTGCGCCTTCCCTCTTTGGGAAGCGCCTGCGCACTATATTTTGCATTCCCTGTTTCTGATTTCATTAAACGTTCTTTCATGTGTATTTTACTAAGTGCACAAAATCCTCTCTCATCTGTACATTTAGGAAAATATACATAACTTCGGATCCCAGCGGGGGCCGGAGCAAGCCCCGGCCCCCTGCGGATCCTTTTTAGTCTATACCTGGATAGCAATATGAAACAGGCTATCACTGCTGTCTGTTAATATGAAATGCTTCGGAATTAGCGAACCATTCTTCTCTTGGATACCAGCATAACTGCTGCGCCGATCACGAGAACGGAACCTACAATGTAGAACATTGTTGTGCCGATGCCGCCGGTGGAGGGAAGTTCTGCGCCGGTCTTGTTGACTGCTACTGCGGGAGTTGCCGCCAGCTCATCAATGCTTACCAAAACATCGGAACCGCCTTCAGTGTGTGTATCGACTATTTTTCCATCTTTATCAAGATAAACTGTTGTCGATGTTGTTGTCTTACCTGTTTTTGTCGCCTTTACTATTACAGCTGCTGTCAGCTTATTGTAGCCCTTGGGAGCTTCTGTCTCAGTAACGCTATATTCACCTGTTTTTACACCCTTAACAATAATCAAACCGTCATCAGGAGTTGTAAGTTCGTTAACAAGACCTTCACCTGGTTCTTTTCCTGCATATACATATGCTCCATCAGTATCCTTGTCTGCCTTTACATAGAAGGGAAACTGGAACTTGGCACCTGCAAGATTCTTTCCTGCCTGATCTACCTTTTTAATAGCAATGGCATAAGTGAATATTGTCTCATCGTCTGTATACTCACTAGGTTCAGGTTCTGTGCCCTTATCAGTTTTATAAGTAACCGATATAGTATTCTTGTTTCCTTGTCCGTCGATTGAAGCAGTATCTGCTACTATTGCTGTATATGTAATGATAAGTGTTGCACCGTTTTTATAGAGACTCGTTTTCTTATCCGTTCCAACCCACGGAATTGTGATTTTTCCATCAGCAAACTGCTGTACATCTAAAGTTGTCTGATCATCCTTTGTATCAGTCTTTCCATCTTCATCAACGATTATGCTTGTAACTGTGATATTTCTCAGAGAGCCAGTTGCCGGCGTATCTTTAATTGTATATTCAACAATCTGCTCAGGTCCCTTTTCTCCATCAATATAGTTTGCAGTCCCAAATGAAACTGTGTAGGTAACTGTATCACCAATGTTCACATCTGTCTTATCAGCGCTCTTTTTAAGATCTTTGACCGGAGGTGTTGTATTCTTGTCGATAACTTTTGCGTTGGGCCTTGTGGAATCAACTGTAATAAGCCCCTCGCCCTGTGTAGTAGTTACGACATAATATCCATACTTCAGATTTGTGAAATTAAGTTCTGTACCGTCACTCACTACCGACGCAGTTACATTATCTTTTGCCCATGCCTTAAGTGCATTCTGAAAAGCTTCCTGAGTAATATCAGCTCCTTCTTTCAGAGAAATATTTCCCTGTGCATTCTTTTCAAAATATGCTGATAATGAGGCCGGAATATCTCCTGTATACGCAATAGACGTACTAGTTCCTTCACTATCAGTAGACTGACTGACAGTTGCATCAAACAATTTACTTACCGAGTAAGTCTCTCCGTTTGATGCATTTGTAATAGTAATAGTAGCACTTCCGCCTTGGCCAGAATCCTTGTTCTGCGCAAAGACATTGATTCCCATCGCCATAACCATTACGGTTGCAAGAACGAGAGCAATCACTTTCTTCATGTTCTTCATAACTGTTTTCCTTTCTTTTTTGTTATTCCTCTTAGCTGTTGATTAAAAAGGATCTTATGGTATTGCTGTTTTGACACATGTGTCTGCCACAGCTGGCAATCTGCTGCCCGATTCGGAATCCCGACTTGTTTATCCTCATCGGGCAGCTGAAATCATGTATAGTTCGGTTTCAGATTCGGCGTCAGTTATTTCGTCGAGATCAGAGGCATTATCTAAACCTCCTTTCTCCACGCCTCATCCTGAAGCCGTACATCAAAGCGGATGCGATGACGAGCATCAGTCCGCCTAATGTATAAAGGGTTGTTCCGGAGCCGCCTGAGTGAGGAAGCTCAACTCCCGGATTGTTGGGGATCAGCACAATGTAGGGATCTTCTTCTTTTTCAGGATTAATAACTATGAAGTTACTTCCGCTGGAAGACAAGGCCTGCACGGTTGTCCCTGACGCAGTTACATTGACTTTAACATTCACTGTATCTGCCATCTGATTGTAGCCATTTGGCGCTTTTGTTTCCGTAAGGACACTGGATTCTTTTTCAGAAGCCTTCAGCTCAAATACACCTTCGCTGCCGTTCTTTAAGATACCGTCGCTTCCTGATATCAGTTTCTTAGTGTCACCGCCAATTGGCTTCAAAGTGAATTCTGCGCCTGCGAGCGTATGCTCTGAATAATTACCTGAGGTTGCCGCTTCATCCACCTTAATAAACTGGATTTTTGCTGTTTTCTGTTTGTATTTGTTAGTAAATACCGATTTGGCTTCTTTTCCTTTACTAACTGCAACAGAAGTACTGCTTCCTTCCACAGCCGGATCAGTACCATTAGAGGCTGATACAGTCAGCTTATAAGAAGGATAAGGATCAGGATCCTCCGTTTCTTCTG
This sequence comes from Lachnospiraceae bacterium UBA4260, assembly GCA_002395235.1. Lineage (GTDB taxonomy): Bacteria > Bacillota > Clostridia > Lachnospirales > Lachnospiraceae > CAG-791. The sequence goes on from DGWK01000037.1 coordinate 37,629, forward strand.
TTACTGTGTACGTACCCGGTGCAAGTCTGGGAACAATAATTGAATTGTCATCGCCGGGCAGTACTTCAAATACATACTTCGTATCTACCGCAGCCCCCTTATTGTCAATCCATTTTCCATCACTGTTCTTTACAGTGATCTTGAATTTGTGGTTTGTAACTCCCTCAGGCTGATCACCTTCAGGATCAACGATCTTCGTCATCTTTAGAGAACCGAATTGAGACAGATACGTATTGGTAATTTTCAGTATCTGATCAGTATCCTTATCTGCCTTTACATTTGCCGGCGAATATGACACCGACCAATCGTAATCTTCAATAACGGGACTCTTGATGGCTTTCGGAGTAGAACTATCGCTCAATTCTATTACGGAATAGTTATTATCTCCTATCACCCTGACTCTGCCATCATCAACTACATTTCCGTTGTACTTTACCTGTCCTCCCGGTGTTATGGAAAATACTGCTGCTTTTTTAATATTTGTAGTAAATTCCCGCCGGTCATGCTCAGTTGATATATAAGCACCAAGTGTTTCATTTTTTACTATGAAGTAGAACTCTTTGTTGCTTGTTAATTCAGCCGGAGCATTTCCCTCAATAGCCTTCTCAACTTTCAGGTATGCAAAGTTATTTTCTCCGCGGTAAGTATTGTCTATCCTGATCTCACCGGTTCCGATATTCTTAGTCTGTCCATATACACAGCTGTTAGCTATCGGCTTCTCATCATAGTATTTAGGACCTCCTGTTCTTGTATATCCAAGAAGAAGATTGTCCGCTTGCTGATGATCTTCTTCGACCCTGTATTTGCCGACCGGTAACCATGCATACAGGAAGTACTGGTGCTCGTGATCACTGGTTCCGGTTTCACGAGTAAACTCCGTCAGTGTTACTGTAGGAGCAGGATTCGTGTCCGAAATACTCTCCTTTTTGACAATTTCATCCAATATATAATTGCCCTTGTTCGGACCCTCAGTCTCTTTCTTCAGCTTGATGAAATCACCGGCTTCATTTGTAATTGTGAATTTAAGAGTCTGCCAGCGCTGCTCCATCTCAGTGCCATCAAGATAGAACTCCTGTACATCAAAGTGTTTTCCTATCTTAAGATAGCCCCACTTCTCCCATACAGCATACAGATCCTGATAAGGTTCTTTCTCGTCTGCTGCAACCTGTTTCACTATCTGGGGCTTATTATCTATGATTGCTGTATAGTACCCTCCATTCTCCTCATGATATGTAAGGAACAAATCATCAGGTCCGAAGTTACTGATGATATTCGGGTCGGTGCCCTCATCCGCCTTTGCCCATCCGAGGAATTTGCGACCTGCATAAGTAAATGTATCAGCCGGCTTAATTGAAACTGCTTCGTTGATCATCAGCAGTTCTTTTCCGTCATTCACCTTATCAATCTGCTTTTCAGTCGTATTGTTATTATTTGCATGCCACCAAATGTGCGTATTGGTAGGCGCTTCCTTCGGCACATATTCTGCACGAAGCCTGACTGTGTACTTATGTGTTATTCCAGGCTTCGTAGGATCCTCAGGCAATTTTTCAACCTTAGCATTTGCCTTTAAGACTTCAAATTTATCTCCGGGATTAACTCTTACATTCGTATCTTCATATTCAGAGCCATTCCATTTCTGGACTACCCAGTACATAAACTTTTTATCACTATCATTCGGTGTAGAAGCAGCACCTGCTGTTGCCTCAGCACTATCAAGATACTCAAGTGGATCCTTAGGCTCATTTTTGCCATCGCCGGGATCATATTCAACGTTGATTCCGTTAGCTCCCGTCAAAATAGCGCGCCACTTCGCATACAGATCCAATTTACGGTCAATCCAGAAGCGTTTTTCATTTGCATCTTTGTTGATCTGTTCTGTCGGATTTCCATACTTATCCAGCTCCGTCGGCTCTGTCTGCCCATATGATTCCGTAACAGTATCATCGTTCAGTTCAAATGCGCCAAAGTTAAACGGGTTATTAAAACTCGGATCCGTATACCATCCAATCAGTTCGTAGTCGTCTCTGGTTCCTATGATCTGATTGCCGTCTGCAATCTTATCACCATAATCTACGCGGAAACTCATCTTCTGGTTGCCCCATTTTAATGAAGTATCAGAAGTCGGAACATTGGGATGCAGGAACACGCGGTATTCCTTTTGAATCCATTTGGCGTATACCGTAATGCCGTCGATCGGCATAGTTGTAAATGTGTACGGCACTGTGCAAGTGGGATCTGTATACCAGCCGCCAAATACATAACCTGTCGGAACAGGAGGAACATAGTAGTCATTTCCGCCCTTATTATATGAGGCTGTTGAAGCTTCATAATAAATATCTTTCGACTTTCCAAGCGGTGCTTTGGTAGCGTTCTTAATTATGTTGCCGTCTCCGTCAAAGTATGTGCCATCCAAATAGGTTATAGGATTCATGTTTCGCTCAAAGCGAATATTTAGTTGACTATTGACGTTTGTTACCGTTTTTAAACTTCCATCCGCATTTCGAGCTGCAGTCCATCCAGTACTGCTGGTTGTATAATCACTGGTTCTATAGTCTTTTACTTTAAATCCGGCATATTTTTCTGAGAGGTTAAAGCTTCCCCCACTCATGTAGATTGTCAGTACATGATCAGGATCCGATGTGTCATCCGGCCACGTGCCATCCACTTTTTGCTTGATAAATCTGTATGGGATGTTGCCGGCATCAACCAGGTACATAGTATCTGTAACATTGGATGGTATGTAGTGCTTATAAGACCCATAGAAACTCAAAGTAAGGTTACCGTTATTACTCCCGGTATGCCATAAAACATCGTATTCGTAATAATTTCTTCGAGCAAATGTTGGCCATGTAAAATCTAAAGGCGCATCAAATAATCCAGTGTAAGTAACGTTATTATTTGATAAATTACCTGTGTTTTCATCTAAAATGTAATAACGCGTACCGCCAGCTGTGTACGGACGAAAAACAATGGTAATCAAATTGCGATCATAATAAACATTAAGAACCGATGATCCATCGGCCGCAATGGTCACATTCCGATCATATCTTCCTGCATGGAATCCAGTATATGCCTTTGGTGTGCCGTTAACGCTATAGTTCCTAACACTGTTCCCGCGTCCGGTGTTAACATTGGAACCGTTTTGTTGAACCGTGTTAATTGTACTTCCCGGTTTTCCACTCAGTGTGATGACTTCCGCTACGTCATATGTTTTCTGAGCATCTGTTGCATTTTTATCATCAGTAACTCTTTGTCTCCAAATAATTACTGAATAGTTTGCGCTGTCATCTGCTTTCCATTTCGCATAAAGCTCTGTGTCTGTTTCGATTTGTTTGTTAAACTCAAACCTTTCTCCAGATTTTGTATACCACCCTTCAAATGAGTATCCTTTACGAGTTGGCTTATTCGGTTCTTTAGTTGTACTCCCATTGGGTATAAACTGCGGCGGAGTATAGCTGGCGCTGCTTCCATCGTCTTCATTACCGTTAAAAACAAGCCAATGTCCCTTAGGCGCATTAACAGTAAATGTTACGTTGCTGCTGATCTCCACCTCTGTTCCGTTTTCAAACGGCTGCTTGCTGCCGTCCTTAGCCGTTACAGGATCTGTCGTATACCATCCCATGAAAGCTTCATCCTGCTCTTTGGGGGTATAAGGCTGGTTTATAGTGTAATCAACTTTTTCATCATCAGCTTTGATAATCAGAGCCTCACTGTGAATAGTTGCTTTATCTTCATCTTTGTAGATGATATTGTAAGCCTTAAAAATCATTGCATAGACTCTGACAGTTTCCAGTTCTTTCAGAGTCCTTCCAAACACCCAATCCCTAACTTCATCAATAGTTTTTGCTTTATCTATGTCATCCTTTGTGTATTCAGCATCGTAATTGCCTTCAGCATCTGGTTCTACGATTAACCATCCTTTGAACATCTCACCTTCTGCTAATGTACCAACACCCGGGTCATACAGAATTGTGTTGAGATCTTCACGCGTATCCTTGTTCTTGACATACATTTCTGCAATCTTGGTATCGCGGTTGTAGAATTCCAGTTTCATACGTGCATAGTCGCCAGTATCGTCATTATCCACCACCGCATACACCGAAAACCCATTCGCCGCAAAACTGACCGCACTGCCTTCCGTGCTGGCCTCCACGACTTCCGTCTCCTTGCCGAAGTGGACGACCTGGAGATTGCTCTCGCTGCTCTCCTCTTTGTCGGCGAGCTCTATTTTGACATCGACGGGGGCCTGGATGTCGACCTTGCCGCCGTTCTCGTCGACGATCGTGATGTCGAAGAAACGGGCATAGGTGGCCGTTCCTGCTTCCCAGCCCAGGGTGTCCTCGGTCTGTGTCAGGTATTCGTTGTATTCTTTAGATCTGTCCGCGATCTCCTCGACCTTCAGTTCCGCGCCTTCCGGTACGCCTGCATCAGGGCCGTAGGAGACGGAAATGTTGTAGTTGTTGCCGTCGCTGGCAAGGACGGTCTTCTCGATGGTCGCGGAACCGACTACGCCGTATACGGAGAACTGGTCGGATTCGAACTCGACCGCCTCTACGGAAGTCTCGGATCCTTTTGTATTGGAATCGATGACTTCGGCCTGCTCATCGTTACGTTTATCGAAGTGGACGGTATCGACGTTCTCGGTCTTCTCCTCTTCCACCGCCTGCTTGTACTCAATGCGGACGTTGACATTGCCGCTGGGCTCTACTTCCATGCCTTCATATTTGAACGTGATGTCATAGAACCGGGCAAAAGAGAGCTGCGTGTTCTCGTCGTACTTGTCCTGCATCTGGGAGAGCGCTTTGTCATAGTAAGCCTGGTAGGCTTCGGGATCGCTCTCTTTGGTGATCTCTCTGACGTCAAGCTGTACGCCCACGGGCAGTTTTGCGGATTCACCAAAATCAGCGTAGACCACATAGTCGTCCCCGCGGTAAATGAGCTGTGTGTCTTCCGTGATCAGCTTGATCTCGTCGACGCTCTTTCCGGTCTCAGCCGCGATCTCTTCGACCGTTGTGCCCGCCGTTGCAGCGTCTTCGGTTGTCTCTGCAGCCTCGGCATTTTCAGCGGGCGCAGTCGTGTCAGCGCTGTCCGTTTCGGCCTGGGCATTCTCTTCGGCTTCGTCCTGCCCTGCCTCTTCGGCATCTTCCTGCTGACCGCCTTCCGAGGCGTTGTCCTCAGAAACTTCCGGCTCGGCTTCTTCCGCGGGCGCTTCTTCGGACGCACTCTCATAGACAGTGCCGCTCTCGTCGGCATTGTTCTCGCTCGCCGCCACTTCTATGCCCGGCTGTTCATCCGCTGTGTTCTTGTCCAGCGTGATGGCCGGAAGTATCAGCGCATACGTCGTGGTAAAGACAACGACCGCGGACAGGAGGGATACGGCCCTCTGCCAGCGCTTCATCTTCTTGTTTAATGTAATGAAGTATTCAACCATTTTTTCAAAAATACTCATCTCTCACTCTCCCGGCTTTTCTGTTATTACTGATGTTTGTCTTTTATTGGAAGCATGCTGAGCGTTACATAAATCGGTTCAGAAAAGTGGTCTGAAAAAGCCCGATTTATGGAACATCCAAAAAGGTATACCTTTATAGAGATTCCATAAATCGGGCCGGATAGGTCCTGTATTTCATTAATGTGTACCAAAAGTTGCCCAGAGCACGAAAAAACAAGAAAATTTGTTACACAAATGTTAAGGTTATGTGCTATACTAGTTTCATAATCAATTCGAATGCAGACAAAAAAATAAACCAAAAAGGTATACTTAAATCGACGGAAAGGCAATACCCTTTTAGTCGTTTTTTTCCTTTTGGTCTGTTTTTTGCCGCATCTGTTCTGTTTTCTTATAAAAAGTAGCTCTCGACATGCCGCACATCTGCGCGGCGCGGGACGCCGGGATCTCTCCGCTCTGCCAACTGGTGTAAATATCCGGGAAATCGTCCGGAAGCGGTTTTACCGGTCTTCCCAGGCGCACGCCTCTTCGCCGGGCTGCCTCAATTCCTTCTCGCTGTCTGCTGCGGATATTGGTCCGCTCGTTCTCCGCCACAAATGAAAGCACCTGCAATACGATATCGCTCAGAAAGGTACCTAAGAGGTCTTTTCCTCTGCGTGTATCCAGGAGCGGCATCTCGATTACCACGATATCGACGCCTTTGATCCGTGTCAGGTACTGCCACTGTTCCACCACTTCGTTGTAATTTCTTCCCAGACGGTCAATGCTTTTGATATAGACAAGATCGTCCCGCCGAAGCCTCTTTAGCATTCTGTTGTAGGCGGGCCGGTCGAAATCCTTTCCGGACTGTTTATCTATATATACATTTTTCTTGGGCACTTTCAATTCGTTCATGGCAAAGAGCTGCCGATCTTCATTCTGATCGCATGAGCTTACTCTGACGTAGCCGTAAATACTCATGGATTACTGTCCTCCTTTTCTTATGGACGGACAGACAGATCCTGTATTTCATCTTTGTGTCCGCACAGATCCTTCTTCTCGCTCTCATACATGCCGACTTTATAATAGAAAGTCGATCTCGAGAGTCCGCAGATCTGTGCCGCCTTACACGCTGTGATACTCCCTCCTTTCCACGCTTTGTAAATCTCCGGGAAGTTGTCCGGCAGTTCGATCACCGGCCTGCCGAATTTGACGCCTCTTGCCTTGGCCGCCTCGATTCCTTCCCTTTGTCTGCTCCGTATGTTCCCGCGCTCGTTCTCCGCCACAAAGGACAGGACCTGCAGCACGATGTCACTGAGGAATGTACCCAGAAGGTCTTTCCCTCTTCGCGTATCCAGGAGCGGCATCTCGATCACCACGATGTCCGCCCCCTTCTCCCTTGTCAGAAACTGCCACTGCTCGACGATCTCTTTGTAATTTCTCCCCAGTCTGTCGATGCTCTTGATGTAGAGCAGATCATCCTTTCGCAGTTTCTTTACCATGGCCTTGTACCTGGGCCTGTCAAAATCTTTCCCCGACTGTTTATCAACGAAAATATTGTTCTCGGGCACACCAATTTCACGCATTGCTGCCAGCTGCCGGTCCTCATTCTGGTCCCGGGAGCTGACTCGGACGTAACCATATGTATTCATCACGACTACCTTTCTGTCTCTACTTACGCTGTCAAAATTCTGATAGACGTTCTTGATACATATCATTATAACTGTTACATTGCTTTTTGTGGTAAAAAGAAACCGAAAGCACAAAATTTACGTTAAATTTGTGCTTTCGGTTTCTTATTTCATTTTTTAAGATTTACTCTTCCGTCTTGATGATCGCGATGGAGAGTTCCTCCAGCTGCTTCTCGTCGACGACGTTGGGAGCTTCGCTCATCAGGTCGACGGCGTCCTTGTTCTTGGGGAAGGCCATGACGTCGCGGATGCTCTCCGCGCCGGTCATCAGCATGGCGAAGCGGTCGATGCCGTAGGCCAGTCCCGCGTGCGGCGGTACGCCGTACTTGAAGGCGGTCAGAAGGAAGCCGAACTTCTCCTGGGCTTCCTCGGGCTTAAGGCCGATGACTTCGAACATCTTCTCCTGGATGTCGTTCTGGTGGATTCTGACGCTGCCGCCGCCCAGCTCTACGCCGTTGAGGACGATGTCATAGGCTTTGGCCCTGACGGCGCCGGGATCGGAATCGATCAGGTGCCAGTCCTCATCCATGGGCATGGTGAAGGGATGGTGCATGGCGACGAATCTCTCCTCCTCGTCGCTCCATTCGAGCAGCGGGAACTCCACGACCCACAGGAAGTTGAACTTGTTGTGGTCGATCAGGCCCAGTTCTTCGCCGAGTTTGAGTCGGAGCGCGCCCAGGACGTTCCAGACGATCTTGTTCTGGTCAGCCGCAATCAGCAGTAAGTCGCCCTTTTCGCCGCCCATTCTCTCGACGATCGCTTTGATCTCGTCTTCTGTCATGAATTTGGCAAAAGAGCACTTGACGCTGCCATCATCCTTGAGCTGGATGTAAGGCAGGCCCTTGGCGCCGTAGCCCTTGGCGAAAGTGACCAGCGCGTCGATCTTCTTTCTGGCCATGCCGCCCTGTCCCTTGACGTTGATGCCGCGGACGGAGCCGTTCTTCATGGCCGCCGCATCGGCCAGTACCGCAAAGCCGCAGTCCTTTACCACGTCCGTGATGTCCACGAGCTTCATGCCAAAGCGCGTGTCGGGCTTGTCGGAGCCGTAGTCGTTCATGGCGTCGATCCACTTCATTCTGGGAAGGGGAAGCTCGACATCCAGGTCAAAGGTCTTCTTGGCCACATACTGGATCAGTCTCTCGTTGACATCGATGACGTCGTCCACGTCTACAAAGGACAGCTCCATATCGGCCTGGGTGAACTCGGGCTGTCTGTCCGCGCGCAGGTCCTCGTCGCGGAAGCACTTGGCGATCTGGAAGTACCTGTCAAAGCCGGAGCACATCAGCAGCTGCTTGAAGAGCTGCGGAGACTGGGGCAAAGCATAGAAATTGCCGGGGTGAACGCGGCTGGGCACCAGGTAGTCTCTTGCCCCTTCAGGCGTGGACTTGCACAGGATAGGGGTCTCGATCTCGAGGAATCCTTCTCCGGCCATGAACTCTCTCATGTTCTGGATCATCTGGCTTCTGAGGATCAGCCTTCTCTGCATATCGGGACGGCGAAGGTCCAGGCTTCTGTATTTGAGGCGCAGATCTTCCTTGGTATTGCTGTTCTCCACGATGTGGAAGGGCGGCGTCTCGGACTCGGAGAGGATTCTGGTCTCCTTGACCCGGATCTCGATCTGTCCGGTCGCGATGTTCTCGTTGACCGCTTCTCTCTTGCAGACGGTTCCCACTGCCGCGACGACGAATTCCGCTCTCATCTTCTCCGCTTTGGCAAAATTCTCAGCCCCGCACTCTGTCTCCTCATAGATCAGCTGTACGATGCCGCTTCTGTCGCGCAGGTCTACGAAGACAAGGCCTCCCTTGTTTCTCTGTTTTGCCACCCATCCCATGACGGTGACGGTCTGCCCTACGTTTGCTTCACTAAGTTCGGCGCATCTGCATGTGCGCTTTAATCCCAACATAGACTCAGCCATGACTACTCTCGTTTCCTCCTGTTATTTGTTGATCGGATTGCGGTAGAACTCCTCAAACTGTTCAAAACCTCTCTCCGCCATCTGCTGTTTCTGGAACTTTTTATTCTTGGCCATGCGGGCGATCAGCACCTGCGTGCCCTCGGCTCTCTCCTTCTGGGCCTGCCGGATCACTTCGCACAGGCGCTCGGCGGGCATGTTCTTCTCGATGAGATATGCCTTCTTGACCGGGCTTCCGGGAATCTTGAATCCCTGCTCCATAAGAATAAGGATGATTCTCTCAAAACCGATGGAGAAGCCGCAGGCAGGAACATCCTTGCCCGTGAACTTGCCGACCATGCCGTCGTAGCGGCCGCCGCCTCCGCAGCTGATGCCCAGCTCGGGCATCGCGATCTCGAAGATCGTTCCCGTGTAGTAGGACATGCCTCTCACGATCGTGGGATCAAAGACGATCCTGAAATCCGCGGTCTTTGTCCCGTCGACGCTCTCCATGACTTCGCGCAGCGTCGGGATCACGTCGGGCTCGATGAAGCCTTCCAGCTTCTCTTCGAGGTAAGCCAGCTGGTCCTGCGCGCCCTGCAATCCTTCGAACAGGCTCACATAGCGGTCTCTCATCTCTTCGGTAAATCCTTCGTCGATGAGTTCCTGCGCCGCGCCGTCCAGGCCGATCTTGTCCATCTTGTCCAGGATGATGAAAACATCCGTATATCTGTCCTCCGGGAATCCGCTGTAGGCGGCCATCGCCTTGAGGATGCGCCTCTCATTGATGCGGATCTGGAAGTTCTTGAAGCCCAGGTTTCCGAGCGTTGTCGTCGTCGCCAGGATCAGCTCGATCTCCGCGAGGTTGCTCGGCTCGCCAATGATGTCGATGTCGCACTGCATGAACTGGCGGTATCTGCCCTTTTGCGGGCGGTCCGCTCTCCACACGTTGCCCATCTGCAGCGCCTTGAAGGGCATGGGCAGTTCGTTCTGGTGCGCGGCAAAATAGCGAACAAGCGGAACTGTCAGATCATACCGAAGTCCTCCGTCCACCAGGTCCGCTTCGCTCTGCGCTTCTTCAAGCTTGAGCTTCTCGCCTCTCTTGAGGATCTTGAAAATCAGCTTCTCGTTGTCTCCGCCCTGCTTGCTTGTCAGGTTTGCAATATTCTCAACACAAGGCGTCTCGATGGACTGAAATCCGAACTCCGCATACGTCTTCTTGATGACGGAGATGCAGTAGTCACGGATCTCCATCTCTGCGGGCAGGATGTCCTTCATGCCTGTGACCGGTTTCTTGATCAGTGTCATGATTATGTCAGTTCCTTTCTCTATTCTTAAATGGTTCGTTTCGTACATTTACTGTATTCACAACAATTCATTGTACAATTAATCAACTGTGAAATCAATGTTCCGAATTAAACTTGAGCGAGGAACTGACGCCTCTTATGGGGATTTGTTGTGGATTTTCTGTGGATTTGCGGTGGGGCGATTCTCGGGTTTGGTCAGATTCCTCTGTAGTGGCCGATTCCGATTTCTTCTGCGAGGCCCTTCATCTGCAGTCCCATCATGCAGGCAGTAAACTCCTCTGCGTCGATATGCTTTCCCAGAATGCTCTCTACTCTGCTGATCAGGAAATCCATCTCCATGATATCTCCGCACCCAAGCGCATCGAATAGCACCGCCTCCATGCCGGACAGTTCATCCCTTCTTCGATTTCTCTGCTTTCTCTTCTTTTCATAAAGATCCGTGCCGCTGTCACTCACCCCAAAGAAATGTTCAATAATTGTATCCGGTGAGCAGGCTATTCCTGCGCCCTGCGCTATGAGGACATTGCACCCGTCACTTAATGCATCGCTCACTCTCCCCGGCAAAGCAAAGATTTCGCGTCCCTGTTCAAGGGCCGCGTCAACCGTGATCACAGTTCCGGACCTTCTTCTCGCCTCGATGACCAGTACTGCATCCGCCAGTCCGCTGATCAGCCTGTTCCTTCTGGGAAACAGCGATGCTCGGGGATGTGTGCCGGGCCTGTTCTCTGAGAGCAGCCCGCCATTTTTTGCCAAAAGATCGTACAACTCTTTGTTATCCATCGGATAGACCACATCTACACCGCATCCGAGTACTGCATAGGATCTTCCGCCCGAAACAACAGCAGCTTTTCCTGCGATTCCGTCAACGCCTCTTGCCATGCCGCTGATCACTGCAATTCCTCTCTCAGCCAGTCTTTCCGCAAATATGCGAGCCTGTTCTCTGCCATATCCGGAACAATTTCGAGATCCTATTATCGCTACGGCAGGAATATCTTCCGGCGGAAGCTCTCCTTTATAATAAAGCGCGTAAGGACTGTCCGGAATGTCCCTGAGTTTCTTCGGAAACCAACTGTCCTCCTGACATACAAAACCAATGCCTTTTTCCTTCAGTTTTTCGGCTTCCTCAAGGGGATCACAGTTTTTTGCTACTTCTATACTACACGCCTTACTTACTGCTATGTTGTTGCTTCGGAGTTTATCTACCAGGCACATGCATATTTCTTCCTCGGACATGTTGTAGACTTCTTCGGCGCCGCTTACGCTCTCCATAAGTGCCTTTATCGTGACGTTGCCGACTCCTTTGACACATGAGAGCCAGTAAGCATATGGATTAATTGTTCTTTCTTCCATTACTTGTCCCCCTCGCTCTCGTACCATTCTTCGATCCCGTAATATCCCTCGCTCTCACATACGGCAGAAGTGTTTCCGTCGGCATTTACATTGTAATTTACAGCTTTATGCTCAATTCTTTTTCCGGGTTCAAATTCTCTTCCCGAAGAGTACTCATCCTCACTGTATTCAGGCAGGCGAAAGCCTACTGCTGTCATCAGATCTCTCTCCAGAATCATTTCTCTTCCGTTCAGATCGGCGATCGTTCTCGCCATTTTCAGTGTTTTGTGATAAGAACGCATGCTCATACCGAGACGCTCATAAACGCCTTTCATTTTTTCGGCGAGCAGCGAATTCAGAGGACAGAAGTGCTCCAACGCATCCGGAGTCATGTCTGAATTATAGTTAAATGGCGTTCCTTGGAAGCGTTTTTTTTGCCTTTCAATAGCTTCCATAACGCGCCCGCGAATGATTTCGCTGCTCTCTTCCGAATCACTTCCCTGAAGATCATCGGCACTCACTCTGCTTACATGGACTCTGAAATCAATTCTGTCCATCAGAGGGCCGCTTATTTTTCTCTGATACTTCTGTACTTCTCTCGGCGTACAGGTACATCGGTTCATATCGGGATAGTATCCGCACGGGCACGGATTCGCAGCTGCTACCAAAAGAGGTCTTGCCGGATAGCGATATGTGCCGAAGAGTCTTCTTATTACAATTTCGTGATTTTCCAACGGTTCTCTCAATGAATTGAGATCCGGCAGTGAGTATTCGGAAATTTCATCCAGAAACAGGACGCCCAGATGTGCTAATGTGATGAGTCCGGGAGATGGAATATTCCCTCCTCCTATCAGAACTGCTCTTGTTACAGAGTGATGAGGTGCAATAAACGGCCTTTCGGTGATCAATGCCGTTTCTTCAGGCAGCCGGCCTGAAACGCTGTAAATCCTTGTTATTTCCAATGCTTCTTCTTGAGTCAGAGGCGGCAGGATTCCCGGCAGGCATCTGGCCAGCATGCTTTTCCCTGTTCCGGGAGGTCCCATCATAAGTACATTATGAAAGCCCGCTGCAGCGATCTCCAGCACTTTTTTGGCCTGTCTCTGGCCATGCACGGTTGAAAAATCCGGATATGCTTTATTGACGGCCTTTGAGAGGAGTTGTCCGGCGTCCACTTCCGCAGGAGGCAGGAAACTGTCTCTTTCTTTTTGATTTTTTCTCAAATAGTTAACCATCTCGGCCAAAGTTCTTACGCCGACAACTCGTATTCCGTGAACAAGTGCCCCCTCCGAGAGATTTCCGTTAGGCACTAAACAAGTCGTAACTCCTTTATTTTTTGCCTCTGCGACGATCGGCAGAATTCCCTTCACCGGTCGGATTTCACCGTTAAGGCCCAGTTCACCTGCTACAAGTACGCCTTCCGTCGCTTCTGGTTGCAAATAATCGAGGCAAACCAGGAGTCCGACACAAACCGGTAAGTCGACCAGTATGCCTCTTTTAGGAATCCCTGCGGGTGATAAATTTACCGTGATCCTCTGTGGCGGCAGATGAATTCCCAGATTTTTGAGTGCAACGCGGACTCGCTCTCCTGCTTCTCTCATCTCACCGCTCATGAATCCCACCATGTTGAATGAAGGAAGTCCATTAGAAATATCAGTCTCTACTTTCATCAAATAGCTGTCAATCCCATGAACTGCCCCTGTGAGTATACTACTGTACATAACACCTCCTACTTAAAACTATTTCTACGGTTACAAAATGTTTTCTCTTGAGATATTTCTCCGGAACCGGAAAGACAACTCAGAAATGATTGGTACAAATCCCGAAAGAAAGAATGGGATTTGTGAGATGTGTCGATTATAAACCTTCAAAGTTAATTATTCAACTGCCATTTAGTAGGGAAGGCCTCATGAATCAATAAGTAACTGTTAATTTCGTCAGGGATACGAATATTTGTCAAAATATTGCCATTTATTCGTCCATTTTAAAACGCCATAGTGCTCTTTAAAAACCCTTCTTCGGTGGATATTCCACCGAAGAAGGGCTTGGGAAAAGGTACTATGACATCTATAGGGATATATAGGTCTGTTTCTGTTCCCTTCTTCAGTGGAATATCCACCGAAGAAGGGTTTTAAAAAAGGATATAGAGAAAATTTTTGCGTTTAAAAAATATCAATATTTTTTTAGACAAGCCTAACTGTTATAGAAATTTCACTCCGGACGCCGCCCTTGCGTGAACCCCAGATGGATGCTGTCGGTAATCGACCGACGGCGATGAACTCATGAACAGATCATTCTCTTCTGAGCCGTCGGGGTCATGCATTGTAGCATCCATCTGAGAACCCCGCAAGGGTAAACCTGCGGCGGCTGATCATCGCAGCCGATCATGGGACCTCAGGCTCCGAATCTATGAACAGAGCTGGAACGGCTTTCTGTTCGCTTTTTTAGCAATATGTATTGACGTCAGGTGGTTCACAGCAGGTAATCCGCCATGACATAGTTGGCAACGTCAAGGCCGTATTCGGTGAGCGCAAGTCTTCCGCCGTTTCCGGAACATGCAGGCTCTCCACTGTCTCCGGGAAATGCCGATCTTGCGCTGTTCCCGGGAAGGCGGCGAATAAGGTTCTGCGAGATATGTCTGCGCAGGACTTCGCCATATTGATCTTCTATTCTTGTGCCGAATCGCTCTTCGAATTCACTTTCTGATACGCCATCGGTCATGCGAAGGCCAAGGTACATGAATTCTTCCATTCGGTCTTCTTTGGTCATTTTCTGATTTTCGCAGCGGAGTGCGGCTGTGTTCTGCTCTTCGATCAGTCTGCGATATAGTGACATCTGGTCCGGGTTCTTGAAGCGCATGCCTCCCAGGTCTGAGGAGGCGCCGAGTCCAAGGCCCAGGTATTCGTGTCCGGTCCAATAGCCGCAGTTGTGCCTGCACTCGTATCCTTCACGGGCGTAGTTGGAGATTTCGTAGCGCCTGTAGCCGTTTTCTGCAAGGAATTTCTTAGTGAAATGGTAGATTTCGCGGTCTTCTTCCTCGGAGGGCAATGCCGGAAGTTCTTTTTGAGAGAACATTTTGGCGAAGGGCGTGCCTTCTTCGATGATCAGGCTGTAAGCGGACAGGTGCTCCGGCTGGAGTGCAACGGCTTCGCGCAGAGTTTTGGACCAGATTTCTATATTTTGGCCGGGGAGGGCGGACATCAGGTCGAGATTGATATTGCTGAAGCCGGCTTCGCGGGCCATGTGGAAGATCCGGCGCGCCTGGTCGGATGTATGGATCCGGCCGAGGAGCTTGAGTTCCGCGTCGTCGAAGGACTGGACGCCGATCGAGAGGCGGTTGATCCCGGCTGATCTGTATGCGCGGAGTTTGGTGAGATCTGCTGTGCCGGGGTTGACTTCCATGCTGATCTCTGCGTTGTCCATGACGTGGAAGGCACTGAAGATTGCCTGCAGGAGGCGGTCCGCCTGTTCGGGTGTCATCAGGGAAGGGGTCCCTCCGCCGATAAAGATGGTGTCGACGGGCGCCATCATTGCGGCATCTGTCGCTTCTGGTGCTTTCGATTCGTTATCAGACACTTCGGGTGCCGTCACTTCAGGTACTGTCACTTCGGGTGCCCGCATACGGATCTCGCGGCAGAGCAGTTCTATGTAGTCTTCTCTTTCTTCTGCGCAGGCCGGTCCCGATAAAAAATCACAATACCTGCACTTCCGCTCACAAAAAGGGAAGTGCAGGTAAAGGGAGACCGGTCCGCGGTGAATCTTTTCGTTCATCGCTTGTCCGTCCTGTCAGTTTCCTGAATCAAGTTTGAGTACGTTCATGAAGGCTTCCTTCGGAATCTCTACGTTTCCGACGATCTGCATTCTCTTCTTTCCTTCTTTCTGCTTCTCCAGCAATTTCTTCTTTCGGGAAATGTCGCCGCCGTAGCACTTGGCCAGGACGTCTTTGCGCAGCTGGCGCACTGTCTCTCGGGCGATGACGCGTCCGCCCACCGCTGCCTGGATCGGCACGTCGAAGAGCTGTCTCGGGATCTCTTCTTTGAGCTTCTCGCACATCTTGCGGCCGCGGTCATAGGCGCCCGCCGCATGGACGATGAAGGAGAGCGCGTCGACAGGCTCCTTATTCACAAGGATGTCCATCTTGACCAGTTCGCTGGTCTCGTATCCCTTGAGGTCGTAGTCGAAGGAAGCGTAGCCTCTGGATCTGGACTTGAGGGCATCGAAGAAGTCGTAAATGATCTCATTGAGCGGCAGCTCGTATTTGAGGATCGCGCGGGTCTCTTCGATGTATTCGGTGTCCAGATAGCGGCCGCGGCGCTCCTGGCACAGCTGCATGATGGAGCCGATGAACTCGGTGGTCACCATGATCTCAGCGCTCACGATGGGCTCTTCCATGTGCTCTATTTTGGCGGGATCGGGGAGGTTGGACGGGTTGGTCAGTTCGATCATGGTCCCATCCGTCTTGTAGACCTTGTAGACAACGCCGGGCGCCGTCGAGATCAGGTCGAGGTCGTACTCTCTCTCCAGTCTTTCCAGAATGACTTCCATGTGCAGAAGGCCGAGGAATCCGCAGCGGAAGCCGAAGCCCAGTGCCAGGGATGTCTCCGGCTCGAAGAAGAGCGACGCGTCGTTGAGCTGGAGTTTTTCCAGCGCATCGCGCAGATCCGGATACTTGGCGCTGTCCGCGGGATAAAGGCCGCAGTAGACCATGGGCTGGGCTTTTTTATAGCCGGGGAGGGGCTCCGCGCAGGGGCGGGCGTGCTCCGTGACTGTGTCGCCGACGCGGGCGTCCTTGATGTTTTTGATAGAGGCCGTGAAATAGCCGACCTGGCCCGCTGCCAGCTCGTCACAGGGGATGAACTGACCGGGTCCGAAGTAGCCGACTTCGACGACTTCCGCCGTGGCGCCGGTCGCCATCATACGAACGGTCATTCCTTTGCGGATCAGGCCCTCGCGGATACGGCAGAACACGATGACTCCCCGATAGGAGTCATATAGGGAATCGAAAATCAGGGCCTGCAGAGGCGCCTGGGCGTCCCCCTCAGGTGCGGGGATCTTGGCGACGACTGCTTCCAGTACATCCTCGATGCCGATGCCCTGTTTGGCCGAGATCAGAGGGGCGTCCTCCGCCTCGATTCCGATGACGTCCTCGATCTCCTGCTTGACCTCCTCCGGCATGGCGCTGGGCAGGTCGATCTTGTTGATCACGGGAAAGACATCCAGATCATGCTCCAGAGCAAGGTAGACATTGGCGAGGGTCTGCGCCTGGATGCCCTGTGTGGCGTCCACCACCAGGATCGCGCCGTCGCAGGCAGCCAGAGACCGGCTCACCTCATAGTTGAAGTCCACATGACCGGGCGTGTCGATCAGGTTGAAGATGTACTCCACGCCGTCTTTTGCCTTGTAGATAAGACGCACCGCCTGGCTCTTGATCGTGATCCCGCGCTCGCGCTCCAGGTCCATGTTGTCCAGGACCTGGTCCTGCATCTCACGGCTGGTGAGAAGACCGGTCCGCTCGATCATGCGGTCCGCCAGCGTCGACTTGCCGTGGTCGATGTGGGCCACAATGCAGAAATTTCTGGTCCTCTCCCTTATGCTGTCGTAATGATTTGATGCCATATATGTAACGTTTTCCTTTCTTCCTGAGGCTACGGGCGGCAGTCCGCCGCCCTGCGCGCTCAGCTGTTCTCGTTGATATAGATCTGCACTCTGCTCTGGATGACGCCCGCTACGTCTCTCGCGCTCTTTTGACCTGCGAAGAAAGCTGCGGACTCCTCTACGATAATATTTTCGATGCTGGAGTCATAGTAAGCTTCCGTGCTCAGTGACTTCAGGAATGTGTAGAGCTGATCCACTTCCGTGTCAGAGATCCTGGGCAGTTCGATATTTTCACCGCCAATGTTCATGACCACGTGGTCCTCGACGCGGTTTCCGTTCTCATCTGTGTAGTAGAGCGGCTCCATGGCAGTATTGGCCATCTTGTCCAATGCGTCGATGCTGACGGGCCAATACATGCTCACAGAATCCTGGTAATCGTCGAGAAGGAACCTGCGCACGAAGCTCCAGCAGGCGTCTTTGTTCTCGGAGGACGCGTTGACCGCGATCTCCAGCTGCGGGAAGATTGTCGCCGTTCCCGGCTTCGGGGAAGGGAACCCGGCCAAGGTGATGTCCGTTCCGAAAACGCCATAGCGAAGATTGACATACTCGTCAAAGGATCCCACTGCTTCCCTTGTGAACAGTGCCTTGCCGCTTCTGTAGAAGGCGGTGGTGTCCTCCTGATACTTGCTCTCGTCGATTTTTTCAGGGAACTGGCCGATGAACTCAAGGAGCTGTATGAATTCGTCGGAGTCGAACCGGCATTCCGATTTCTCCCAGTCAATGAACTGGTCGCCGCACATCTCCAGGGCGGAATAGAGGACATCCTTCTGCGTGGCCACGCCGAAGATCAGTTCAGGCTCTACCCCTTTCTGCTGGGCGATCTGCTTCACCAGATCGATCGTAAATCCGGATCCGTCTCCGATGTCCTCGGTCTTTCCTACGATCGAGTTCACGAAGAAGGAAGGGATGACCGCGTACATCTTTCCGTCCGTCTTGAAGGCGTCAAATACATTCGTGAGGTATTCTCTGCCGGCGATCTCTTCGTCGGCTTCCATGTAGGGCGTGAGATCCTCGAAGACGCCCTTGTTGATATAACTCTTGATCGGCATGACCGCCGAGAGGACCATGATATCCGGCGCGTTTCCGGACGCGATGTCCGTGTTGAGCCTTGTCAGGCCTTCCGATCCCGTCTCCCCGTTGTACTGCGCGTAATCCACGATACTGACTCGCACGTCCTGGCTCTGCTTATTG
This sequence comes from Lachnospiraceae bacterium UBA4260, assembly GCA_002395235.1. Lineage (GTDB taxonomy): Bacteria > Bacillota > Clostridia > Lachnospirales > Lachnospiraceae > CAG-791. The sequence continues at coordinate 56,115 of DGWK01000037.1, forward strand.
AAGGCGAAGACCTGCTTGCGCACCTCGTAGTCCAGATAGTAGCTGCCCAGTGTGATCGTCTTGCGGTTTGCGACGACTTCGGGATCCACTTTCCCAAGGGATACGACCATATTGTTTCCGACGAGATCCGCGACAATCGCCGCATATTGGGAATCCTCCATCTCAACAAAACCGGTCATCGCCGTGATGTCCATATCGGAATCCACGAAGTCCACGACCTTGACGACCTCGGAGCCGTCCAGGTTCATTCCGTACACCGCATTGGTGCCGGCCAGATACAGCTGATAGCTGTGTCCCGGGAACAGGAAGGTCGCCCCGATCTCCGAAGGGATGGGATAGGTATTGCCCAGAGCTCCTGTCTTTGTATCTACTACTGCGATCTCCTCGCCGCTGCCACCATAGGAAAGAATGGCGACCGTGCCGTCCTCCAGCACATAGGGCGTGGCGCTCCGCACCATCGCATCCGTACTGATGTTCCTGATGAAAGATCCGTCCGCGCTGCTGTACAGGTCAAGTCCCGCGGAAGTGCTGACAACCAGACCTTCGCTGCTGTAAGCGAGGTTATTTACGAAATACTCCGCTTCCGCGCCTTCGGAAGCCTTGGCGGGCGCTGACCACAGCTCCTGCCCTTCCGGCGTAATACAGCTCAAAACATAGACCGCCTCGCCCTCTCCGACCATTTCGGAGGGGTCGACTTCCTGGACATCTTCCACAACAAGTTTGTTCTCTCCGTCGGTTACATCGGGGTCGTCTTTGAATTCATCCGCGGGAGATGTGATCCCTTCCGTGGACTCCTCCTGCAGAGCAGGGTCATTGGTCGGAGAATCTTCGCCGTTTGACACAAATTCCTCGATGTTTTCCGCACCGGGTCCTGCACTTCCGGCTGTATCCTCCTCGACGGCCACGTCGGGCCCCGTTGCCTCTCCGGTCTCCTCGTAAGCGCCGGCAGGTCCCTGCGCGTCAGCTTCTTCTTCCATTTCGTTGACGGGTGCGTTCTCCGCATCCTCAAGTTCCTCGACCGGAGCTGCGGCCGTGGCGCCGCCGGGACCTTCTTCCGGGACAGGTCCCTCCTCAGTTACAGGACCTTCCTCCGTTGCTGGGCCTTCCGTGCCCGGGCCTTCTTCCGTACCGACATAGGCCGCCGAATCGCCGTCATAGGAGACCCTGGCGATATAGTAATTGCCGTCGTCGCCAAAGCTCATGGAGATCACATCCTGCATGCCGCTGCCGATGAGCATGTTGTATTGAAGATCCGATCCGTCCGGATTAAAGTTCATCAGCACATGGCTTCCGGAGTCCGAGCTGCCGAGGGAATACCCTGTCGCGTACAGGCGGCCGTCTTTGAAGGCAAGACTGTCCACGTTGATGTCATTCAGAAACCCTTCTTCCTCATCTTCAAGAACGATCTGCTGGGAGCTGTACACGCAGTCAACATTTACTGCTGTGCCTGCTCCGCCCTGGGGATCTTTTGCCCCGCCGCTGCTACTGCTGCTCGCTCCTCCGCAGGCCGTCATTGTCAGTGCCAGCACTGCTGCCGTCGCCGCGCTGATCATCCTGGTAATTCGTCTCATACTCTACCGCCTTTCTGTTCTCGGGGATTCTCTCAAAGGGAGTAAGGCCCTTATCTTCCAGTCTGCCCGGATCCGCGCTGTCTTTTGCCGCCGGAGTCTGTGAGGAACCGCCGGCCGCTTCGGCAGAAGCCGCCTGATCCGCTTTCGTCTCCTTCCCGGATGCCTTCTCAGAATCGGAAGGTTCCCGGTCAGAGAGGTCCTCAGACTGTTCTTTTTCCCTGTAGTACTCGGGATATCTCTTTCTCGACTGTCTCTCGTAGACGCTGTCCTGCAGGCTCTGAATGCCTCCCATGAGCGTCCAGCTCTTATGCCTGTACCAGTGGATGATCATCCACACAAGGAGCAGGATCGCCAAAGCGATCAGAATGCATTCCAGCAGGAACAGAGCCGCGAAGATCGTCTCCCATCCGATCGCCACATTTTCCCAATAGGGATAGCGCACCGCTGCCGTCCGCATGCCCAGAAGGGGAAATTCCCGAATGTCCTTCACAAGGTTTCGGATCCCGAAGCGGTTCGTGTTGTCCACGACGATCGCTCCCGTCTCCTCTCCCAGTGCCTTTTTGAGAATGGCTGCCGCATATCCTTCGACCGGATCGGGCATCACGATCTCATAGGCCGTGATCATTCCCGTGTCTTTATAATTGGTGTTGGTGGTCCCTACATTTTCGTTGTTGTGCGTCTCATCCGGGACCGTTCCCTGCTCGTCTCCCGTTCCCGACTGGGATGCCTCGCCGGATCCGGCAGCACTGCCGCTGCCCGTATCCGAGCCCGTGCCCGTTCCGGAACCGCTGTCCGTCTCCGAACCGGAATCTGAGCTGGAATCCGTCTCTGAACCCGCAGCCGAGCCCGCATCCGTATCGGCCTCCGGAGGCGCCTCATTTTCGGAAGCCAGCGCCAGGCCGGTGACCGCCGCAGGTCTCGCGGCAGAGCCGGGAACTCCACCCGCCGCCGCGCTCTGCCCGGCCGAATCGGATCCGTTTCCGGAGCCGCCGTACTGCAGAAGCGTTTTATATTGCACAAAGACTACGTAATCAGGGAGCCCCGCCTTCTGATAGAGGCTTCCCTGGGGCTTTTCATATACGCCCGCGATGCGCAGGTGCATGTCCTGGACGCGCACCGTCCTGCCTTCCACATTGAAGGCGCCGAACAACTTCCAGGCCGTCTCCTGATCCAGAAGGATCTCGTCCTTCATGACCGAATCGGGAAGGTAGTAGGTTCCGGCTGACAGCTTCAGGGGATGGAAGGTGAAAAAAGCGCCTCCCGTACCGACAGCCTCCACCGTCACTGTTTTGCTCCCCGCTGCGAGCGTCAGGCTCCCGACTCCGCTGTAGCAGTCCTGCCACAGTTTGGCGTCCTCTCCTTCCGCCGTCAGTTTGATCGAATCCTGGGCCAGAGCGGTATGGATCTTGTATTCCAGCCCCTGGATGTCCTCTTCTTTCATCGCCTCCGACATCGGCATAAAGGCGCTCACCTGCGCGCAGGTCTGCTCCGCGCCCCACCGAGACGCCTCTCTCTGGTCCTCAAATTCGAGGGCCTTGAGGAGCCTGAAGCCGTGGATGGCACCCGCCGTAAGAAGAAGGATCACGCAGACCTTGAGAGCGGTCTTCTTCCACGGCGTTATGCCGCGGCGCTTTTTCTTCTTTCGGATCACTGCTGCACATCCTCCGCAAGCCGCACCTGCATACCGGCGGAAACCGGTTTGGTGGTGGTCGTGATGACATATTCATAGCCGCTGAGCGATCCCGAGATCGCGGTCAGCAGGTCGTCGCTGTCAAGTACCTGCACATCCACTCTGGTGGCGATATATCTGTTTCCGAGAGGGCTCTCTTTGCTGCTCACGATCAGGATAAACTTGCCGTTGTTGTCCTCTCTCACCGCGTTGTTGGGAACCGTCAGGTCATAAGACTTGGTGTTCTCGCCGACGCTGAGCTGTATGGTCTCGCCCGCTTCCACTTCCGGGCTCTGAATCTCAAATTTCAATATTTTGCTGCCGGAGCTATCGGAAGGATCCGCCGTGATGCTGGACAGCGTAGCCTTAAACTCGGAATAGGCCCACTCGTTCTGGGGCTTGGCCTCCATGCCGACCTTGAGCATCTGCGCCTGCTCTTTGGTACAGGTGAAGCTCACGGTCATTCCCTTGCCTTCCGGCTGGATCACGGCCGCCGTAGTGTCCGAAGAGGTGGTGTCCCCTCCGTTATAGGCAATAGAGACGATGGTGCCGGCGATCGGAGCCTTCACCGTGGCTCCCTTCTCCGCCTTCTCGAGCTTCTCTACTTTGGCCTGTGCGGTTTCCATGGTCTTCTGAAGCTCTTTGAGCTCGAGCTCCGCCTGAATGCTCTTGATGGTGGCGTCCTTCTCGTTGGTCGCCCTGGTCAGCTCCGCCTCCGTCTCCGCCTTATAGGCCTGGGCGTCCGCCAGCTTCTTGGCGTCCCGCGCGGCCTTCTCCGCCGCCGCCGTGTCGCCCAGACCCGAAGTGTCCGACGCGCCGCTGAGCCTCTGCACTGCCAGCCCCGCTTCCGTGTCTTCTTCGAGTGCGTCCTCGTAATCGGAATTGACCTCGTCGAGTCTCTCCTGCATCTCATCTTCGGTCAGGTACTCGCCGTTTCGGATCCGCTCCACCGCCTCATTGGTCAGGTCGCCGCTGAAGAGCGCCTTCTGGAAGGCCGCCTTGGCGTCGTTATATTCCTTCCTGGCTTCCTTGAGTTCCTCGGACTCCGCGTCCTCCAGCTCGAAGAGCACGTCGTCTTTCTTGACCACGTCCCCGACTTTGACGTTGACCGCCGAGATCACTCTGGCGTTGGGCGCTTTCACGCTGTAGGGGTCCTCGACCTCCGCCACGCCCGATCCTCTGACTTTGGGCGTGATATTGCCCTGCTGCACATACTGCGTCGCCACCTGCGGGAGCGAATAATTCATGATCGTATTGGAGAAAAAGGTCAGGATCAGCATAATGGTGAGAAAAGCGATGGCTATGTTCTTGAGCCAGTCTCTTCTCGCCGCGCTCCGCTCCATCCTGTATTGTTCCCTGTTCTGCTTATCTTCGATTTCGTACATAAACAAACCACCTCATAAAGTGACGACCCGGCTCATCATTCCTTGATGCCGCCCTGATACAATATTCCTTCCACCAGATATTCTTCCCCGTACAGGAAGAAGAGCATGGGAAGGACCATATAGATGACTGCCACCGCGAACGCGAGCGAGATCTCTCCCGCGTTGATCCTGGAAAGAAATACGGACAGCGGGTACATCTCCTCGTTGTCCAGCAGGATCAGCGGCTGCTCGACCATGTTCCAGTAGTCGATAAAGATCAAAATGGCGATCGACGCAAGTCCCCCTCTGCAGATCGGCATACAGATCTGCGTGAAGATCTGCCACTCGCCGGCCCCGTCAATGGCGGCCGCCTCGTAGAGCGAGTAGGGAATCCTGCGCATGTATTTCGTCAGCATGTAGACCGCAAACGGCGAGAATATGCCGGGCAGCCAGATCGCCCATCTCGTTCCTATGATCCCCAGCTCGGATGATACCATAAAGTTGGGCACCAGTGTTACCTGATAAGGCATCAGCATGAGCACTATATATAAGAAGAAAATCAGCTGCTTTACCTTTCCCCGGTACCTGGCGAACCCGAAGGAGGCCAGCGAAGCGACCAGGAGCTGGAAGACCACGATCGGCACGACATAGATCACCGAATTCCAGAATTTCATCAGGTATTCCGGGCTCTTGAAAAGCACGGTTGCGTACTGGCTGAAAGTGACCATGTCCGGAATGAACTTGAGGTTGACCACCTCCGAGACGAACACTTTGCCGCCCGAGGTGTTCTGCGCGAAGATCGCGCCGTAGTTGGCGTTGATCTCCGAGGCTGTCATGAAGGAGTTCGTGAAGGTGAGCACCGTCGGCATCAGGAACAGGAAGGCAAAAAATACAGCCACCAGCGTTCTTCGAAACGCCTGCCTGCCCTCCGCCCTTCTTCTGTCGCTGATCGCGTCGTACTCCCTGTACTTCTCGCGGCTCGCTTTTTCCTTCTTGTCTTTTCTGTCCCTGACTTCTATTTCTTTCGGGGCAGCCTTTGGGGCTTCGGTCTTTTTTGGCTCTATTTCAGTATTCTTTTTATCTGCGGTGTTTTCGCTTTTTTTCTTTCTAAAAATACCCATAGTCGGTTATTGCTCCAGATCCCTTCCGAACCGGTCCTCCGCGATGAGAAGGATCCCGATCACCACCATCATGAAGAGCGCCATGATGATCGCCGCGGAAGAGAGCTTCTGATAGTCCATGGACTGGAATGTATTGTTCATAAAATGCTGCATCATGTACAGAGAATTATAAGGGTAATCTCCCGTCAGAAGATATACCTCCCTGAAGACCTTGAAGGAATTGATCAGCGACATAATGATAACGAACATTATCGTGGATGACAGATAGCGGATCTTGATCATCCAGAAGATCTGCGTCTCGCTCGCGCTCTCCAGTCTTGCCACTTCGATCTGGTCCTTGGGAACGCTTGAGAGTCCCGACATGAACAGGATCATGTTGTAGCCCAGGTTCTTCCACAGAAACAAAAGGACAATGACGATCGGCGCATAGTCCGATTTGAGCCAGTCGATCTTATCGATTCCGATTCGATTCAGGATCACATTGACGAGACCGTTGTAGTCAAACAACACCTGCCAGACAAGGATCACCGATGCAATGGGCACCATCATGGGACTTAAGAAGAAGGTCCGGAATAAGCTCTTTAAAGGTATGCGGCTTTCCATGATCACTGCCAGCCACAGTGACAATATAACCGCCAGCGGTACGGCCACCACTGAGAAGAGGAGCGTATTGCGCGCCGCCAGGGAAAACGCGTTGTTCCCCCAGGTATTGATAAAGTTGCGCAGCCCCACAAATTCATGCTGCACCGGGTTGTTCACTACGGAGTAGTAGATGACCACTCCGAACGGCAGTACAAAGAAGAGTCCCACTCCGACCAGACTCGGCAGCAGGTAGACCCAGGAGACTGCCCGTCCCCGCCACCTCCGAAGCCTGGCCGATCCGTATTTTCTTTCTTTTCGTGCCTGTGCCGCGTTATCTTTGAGATAGCGGTCTAACGATTTTCCTGCATCACTGCTCATGAAAGTATCAATCTCCAACAAAGCAAACTTTGGCATATTATGCATATATCAAACTATTTTACCACATTCACGTAAAAAGCAGGCAGGAAATTTCGTTCCTGCCTGCTCTCATATTGTGTATTTTTTGTGAAATTCCGCCTTGATACCGATTAATGGCCGATTTTTCGCCGATTATTCGCGAATCAGCAGCGATTTTCCGGTCATTTCCTTAGGCTGCTCTTCTCCCATGATATCGATCAGGGTAGGTACGATATCCGCCAGAACGCCGCCCTCTCTGAGCTTTACGTTCTCGTGGTAGTTGGCCAGGATGAAAGGAACCGGGTTGGTCGTGTGGGCGGTGTGAGGAGCGCCGGTCTCATAGTTGACCATCTGCTCACAGTTGCCGTGGTCCGCACAGATAAAGAGAACGCCGTCCTCTTCCTTGATCGCCTCGAGCGCCTTGCCGACGCACTCATCGACAACTTCCACAGCCTTGATCGCTGCCGGAAGGACGCCGGTGTGGCCGACCATGTCGGGGTTCGCGAAGTTGATCACGATCACGTCGTACTTCTTGGAGTGGATTGCCTCGACCAGCTTGTCGAGAACGCCGTAAGCGCTCATCTCGGGCTTGAGGTCATAAGTGGGAACATCCTTGGGGGAACGGACAAGGATCCTGTCCTCTCCCTCGTTGGGAACTTCCACGCCGCCGTTGAAGAAGAATGTGACGTGCGCATACTTCTCTGTCTCAGCGATTCTTGCCTGCTTCATACCCTTGGAAGCCAGCCACTCGCCGAAGGTGTTGGTTACGTCGACCTTCTTGAAGGCGATCTCCTTGTTCGGGATATCCGGATCGTAGTCCTTGAAGCAGACGTAAGTAACTTTCTTCCTGGGTCCTCTGTCAAAATAGTCAAACTCGTTGTCGCAGAAGCAGTGTGTGATCTCTCTCGCTCTGTCGGGTCTGAAGTTGAAGAAGATGATGGAATCTCCGTCCTTGACCGTGGTGAGGGGCTTGCCGTCCTTGCAGATGACGGTGGGCTTTACGAACTCGTCGTACTCGCCTCTCTCGTAAGAAGCCGTGATCGCTTCGTGCGCGCTCTCCGCCTTGAGGCCTTCGCCCTTGGTCAGCGCGTCATAAGCCTTCTGCACGCGGTCATAGTTGTTATCTCTGTCCATGGCGTAATAGCGGCCGCTGATCATGGCGATCTGGCCTACGCCGATCTCCTTCTCCTTCTCCTCGAGCTGCGCGATGAAGTCCGCGCCGCTCTGGGGCGGAGTATCTCTTCCGTCAAGGAAGCAGTCCACATAGACTCTGTCCAGACCGTTTCTCTTGCACATCTCGAGGAGGGCATACAGGTGCGTGTTGTGGCTGTGAACGCCGCCGTCGGACAGAAGTCCGTAGATATGAAGATCGGAATTCTTCACCTTGCAGTTGTTTATGGCATCCAGAATCTCCGGGTTCTCAAAGAAATCGCCGTCCTGAATCTCCTTGGTGATTCTTGTGAGCTCCTGGTAGACGATCCTGCCTGCGCCCATATTCATGTGCCCGACCTCGGAGTTGCCCATCTGTCCGTCGGGAAGTCCTACTGCCATACCGCTGGCATAACCCTTCACGAAGGGGACGCTCTCCATAAGACCGCTGACGACCGGAGTCTTTGCCATGGCGATCGCGTTCGCCTCGGGATTCTCATTGATTCCGTAGCCATCCAGGATCATTAATACTACAGGCCTTTGTTTCATGTGATTCTCCTCATTCCATTTATTTTATAGTAGTTACTCTTTTAACGTATTTTACTACTTTTGGAATGAATCTGGAAGTCCCGCAAAGAATTATTCCTCTTTTACGTTCCTGAGGACCGTATAAATTCTTGTGCGGGCGACCCCCTTAAAATCCTTGATACTCTTGTGAATCTTCTCCATATCTTCCGGGTCGCGCGCGTAGAGTTTGATCAGGAAGTCGAAGTCTCCGTTGAGATAATAACAGTCCGCGATCTCGGGAACCCGGCTCACCATTGCCACGAAGTCGTCGTAGTGCGACGCGTGGTCCAGCGCCACTTCCATGATTGCCTGCATTCCGAGCCCCAGGGCCCTCTTGTCCGTATGCAAAGTATAGCCGAGAATGATGCCCTGCTGCTCCATTTTACGAATCCGTTCAAGCACTGCCGAAACAGAAAGGTTGATCTTGCGGCTGATCACTGATGCCTTCTCTCTGCTGTTCTGTTCAAGGCAGCTGAGAATCTCACGATCGAGAGTATCCATTTTTTACCCCCTTTTTCTTTTTTGAACATGGCTGTTTAAGTCTGTATAGAAAAATGGCGCCATGTATCTACTGATACTATGACGCCATTGTCCTTTCATAAAAATTTAAATATATAATTAAGGCTCACAAGACAAGGCGCCGCTGTGCGGATGTTTTCCTTATCTGTGCCCTTTGAAGAGCGTTCCCGCCGGCTCTCCTTCGACGATCTTATAGAGTACCTCCGGATTTTTGCCGTTGGTGACCACCGTGTCAATTCCCTGCGCTGTAGCAAGGTCAGCGGCCTGAAGCTTGGTGCGCATGCCGCCGGTCCCTCTTCTGGAACCTGCTCCTCCCGCCAGTTTATATACCGACTCGTCGATCCTGTCGATCTGCCCGATCAGGCGGGCATCTTTATAGAGCCTGGGATCCTTGTCGAAAAATCCGTCTATATCCGAGAGAATCACGAGCTTGTCCGCCTGGCACAGCACTGCCACGACTGCCGAGAGGACATCGTTATCGCTGAACAGCCTCTCTTCGGATTCGATCTCCGTGTAGCTTACGGAGTCGTTCTCGTTGACCACCGGGATCACGCCCGACTCGAGAAGCGCCGAGAACGTGTTGCTCAGGTTCTCCTTCTTCTCTTCCTGTGCGATATCCTCGGCGTTGAGCAGAATCTGGGCCACCGTCTTGTCGTAATAGCCGAAAAACTTGTCGTACAGGAACATGTTGGTGCACTGTCCGACCGCTGCCGCCGCCTGCTTCATTCGCATGGTGGTGGGCTTCTCCTTCATGTGCATCTTGTTGGCTCCGACCGCGATCGCGCCCGAGGATACAAGAATGACTTCATGTCCCATATTCTGGATATCCGACAGGACCATGGCAAGCTTTTCCATTGTACGCAGGTTGCTGTTGCCCAGCTCATTTGTCAGGGTCGAAGTCCCCACTTTTATTACGATTCTGTCTTTTTTCACCGCAGATCCCTTTCACTACTTTTCTATAATAGCATTATTATTGCCATTATTTCGAATATTTATTCGTAAAATATGATGATGGCCGTGCCTGTATCCACCGCTTCGTAGATCTCCTGCGCCGCCCACAGCGGAAGGTTTACACATCCGTGCGATCCGTTTCCTCTGTAGATATTGCCGCCAAAATAGTATCTCCATGTCGCGTCGTGCAACCCCTGTCCTTCGAAGAAAGGCATCCAGTAATTGACCTTCTCTTCGTAAGCGGAGTCTCCGGTGCCTCCTGTCAGCACCGACGGGCTCTCCTTGTAGGCCAGCGGGAAGCATCCCGTCTGCGTCCCGTGATCATCGGTCACATCGCCGGACACGCAGTCGCACTCCGTATATACTTCGCCGTCTTTATAGTACCATACATGTTGTGCTGTGAGGTCCACTTCAATATAAGTACCGGCCAGATCATCCGTACCTTCTCTCGCGAGATAGTAGGGATTTCCCCAGGAGTTGGTCTCAAGGTAGACGGGCTCTCTGGTCACATGCTTCCGGGACTCGATGTCCTCCCGGATCTGCGCCGCCTCATCTTCCTGCAGAACCGTATAGCCGTAGTCGTTTCGCGAGGCCTTGATCGTGATCTCCCCCGCCAGGGTGGAATTAAAGGTCCTCTCCAGATAGCGCGTATCGTAGCGGGAGGCCAGGTCCTGCACGAACGTCTCTATTTTGTCATCGCTGATCTGCGCCTTTCCGTCCATGATCTCCAGAAACTTGTCATAGATATCCAAAAGATCATATTCCTGCGTCTCTTTCCCGAATGTGTAGGTGATCCCGGCGCCCGCGTACGTGTTGATGGCGTCCCTCTTTGTCACCAGCTCCTCGTCGTCTCTGTAAACGCCCGGCTTCTCACACAGATCCCACGGAAATTCATATGCGGCGTGCAGACTCTCTTCTTCCTCCAACGTCTGTTTTATGCAGTCTCTCACGAAATTCTGCAGATCCTTGTCCGAGATCTCGTTTCCCTGGATCTCCTCCGAGATTGCCACCGCATCCGCCTCGGGGTCGTAGTACAGCGCTGCGTCCTGAGAGGGGTATCGGGCCACCTCCAGGTGATCCGCCGTCACCACTTCCTCAAAAACAGCCGTGTTTTCCTGCGGCGCCGCCTCGATCTCACATTCAAATCTGTCAAAAATACTGCGGAGCACCGCCATCCTGTCGCTTTTTTCTGTCTCAAAAGCGGTCTGAAGGTCTTTCTGAAGCTTGTCCTGATCGATCTCATAGCCAAAATAGGCGAGATTTCCTTTCAGGTCTTCGTTCTCATTCTCCGTGATGGCGATCTCGGAGTCCGCGTACTTATCCAGGATCAGCTCCCGGGCTGCCTTCACCGACATTCCGGAGACATCTTCGCCATCCACCGTGGTTCCCTTTAAAAAACCGTTATTATTGCTCTCGCAGTAAAATCTGTATCCGTAATAGGTCCCCATTCCGAGAATGGCACTGGCTCCGTATATTGCCGCAAAACGTAACAAGATATTCCTGCCGGCAGAATGTCCTCCGCCGTGTCCTGCATCAATCATACACACCTCGCAATCTTCGAGCTTCCGCTCTCTATCTGAATCGAAAATAATCTTAACACGATTCTATTTCTTCGTAAATTGTGTTTTCAATTATATACATATAAAAAAACGGCCGATTCGGATCAGCCGCTTTTCGTAATTTCAGATCATGATAACGCCGTTTGGTCATGACGCATCGCCATAGAGCACGATGATCATCTCAGAGACCTCCACGATTCCTTTTCGGGAATCCATCGCCGTCTTCTGAATATACCTGTGCGCCTCCGATTCAGTCATGTGATATTTTTTCATGACGATCTCTTTCGCTTTTTTCAGCACCTCCACTCTGTGCTGCGCCACCTTTTGTCTGTTGTTCTGACTGTTTTCTGTTCTACGACCCCCGGGTTCGTCCTGTTTTTTCATTCTTTCTGCGTCTGACCTCAAACTCGGTGCCCGACAAGCGGGCTTTTGCGCGGCATACGGGCGGCTTTCAGACGACATCTCCCCTTTTTCCGCGCACGTGTGCACTATTTCTTAAGGATTTCTTAATTAATAGTATCAAACTTAGCACTCGCTATCCATTATGCACAAAAAAATACGTGATTTTTTTGGTATTTTTTTTATTTCATGAAAAAAAATCTGACCTTTTGTGATAAGATGGTACTGTTCTATGGTAGTTACCGCAGCATCCCTGCGGACAGCTCTGCGAGCGCTGCCGCGAACAGAAGAAAATGAATCGTCATCCGGACAGGATACTCAAAACGGAGGAAGTTTTATGAACAGTGATCCAGGAAAATTCCCGGAGCTCTTCGGCAGCATGGTGTTCAATGAAGAAACAATGAAAAAGCGTCTCTCCCCCAGCTGCTACAGGCAGTGGAAGCAGAGCGTGAGCGACGGCACGCCGCTCGATATCTCGACGGCAAATGAGATCGCGGAAGCCATGAAGCAGTGGGCCGTCGAAAAAGGAGCGACCCATTACACGCACTGGTTCCAGCCCATGACGGGCGTCACGGCGGAGAAGCACGACAGCTTCATCGCTCCCGCCGGCAAAGGCCGGATCGAGCTGGAATTCTCCGGCAAGGAGCTGGTCCGCGGAGAGCCCGACGCCTCCTCCTTCCCTTCCGGCGGCCTTCGCGCGACTTTCGAGGCCAGAGGCTACACGGCCTGGGATCCCACTTCCTTCGCTTTTATTAAGGAAAAATCTCTGTGCATCCCCACGATCTTCTGCTCCTATTCCGGTCACGCGCTGGATAAGAAGACCCCGCTCCTGCGCTCCATGGACGCCGTGAGCAAACAGGCGGTGCGCATCCTGCGGCTGTTCGGAGATACGACAACCTCAAGGGTCATCGCCCAGGTGGGCGCCGAGCAGGAGTATTTCCTTCTCGACAAAAAGCTTTACTCCCAGCGCGAGGACCTGATCATGACCGGCCGTACGCTCTTCGGGGCCAAGCCGCCAAGAGGACAGGAGCTGGAGGATCACTATTTTGGCGCGATCCGTCCCAGAGTCGCCGCCTACATGCAGGACCTGGATGGCGAGCTCTGGAAGCTGGGCGTCCTCTCCAAGACCAAGCACAACGAGGTGGCGCCTTCCCAGCACGAGATGGCGCCCATCTACTCTGACGCCAACGCAGCCTGCGACCAGAACCAGATCACGATGGAGATCATGAAGAAGGTCGCCGACCGGCACGGCCTGGTCTGCCTGCTCCACGAAAAGCCCTTCGCGGGCGTCAACGGCTCGGGCAAACACGACAACTGGTCGCTGGGCACCGACACCGGCAAGAACCTCTTCAAGCCCGGCTCCACGCCGCGCCAGAATGCGCAGTTCCTGCTCTTTTTGACGGCCTTCATCAAGGGCGTCGACGAATACCAGGATATGCTGCGCGCCACCGTGGCCACGCCCGGCAACGATCACCGTCTTGGCGCTCAGGAGGCGCCGCCCGCAGTGGTGTCTATTTTCCTGGGCTCTGACCTGAGCGCGGTGGTGGACTCCATCATCAACGACACGACTATGAAGGGGGCAAAAAAGCGAAGCATCAACATCGGCGTCGACGTCATGCCTCCGATTCCTCAGGACAACACGGACAGAAACCGCACGTCGCCCATGGCCTTCACCGGCAACAAGTTCGAGTTCCGTATGCCCGGCTCCTCGCTGTCTATTTCGGGACCCAACATCGTCCTGAACACGATGATGGCCCACGAGCTCATGCTCTTCGCCGACGAGTTGGAAAAGGCAGACAACATGGACGAGGCCGTCTCGCACCTGATTCGCCGCGAGCTCACCGCGCACCGCCGCATCATCTTTGACGGAAACGGATACGACGAGTCCTGGATCGAAGAGGCCAAGCGCCGCGGGCTCTCTAATTTCTCCACGGCTGTGGACGCCCTGCCCGCCTATATCGACGAAAAGAACATCCGTCTCTTTACCGATCACGCGATCTACACCAGAGAGGAAGTCGACGCGCGCTACAACATCCATGTCGAGAACTACACCGCGACCATCGAGATCGAGGCCCGCACCATGATCGACATGATCCGCAAGGAGATCCTGCCTGCGGTTTCCGCTTACGGCACCAGCCTGTGCAAGGGATTTGAGAAGCGCAAGAGCCTGGGGCTCCCCTACAAGTACGAGGAAAACAACGCACGCGGCAACTGCATGCTCTCCGACTGCCTGCACGACGCCTGCGCCAAGCTCGAAAAGGACCTGCGCGAGGTTCCCGTGCACCCCGAGGAGGCGATGCGCTACTGCCACGACGTCATTGTCCCCGACATGAACGAGTGCAGGAGCTACGCGGACGAGCTCGAGACCATGACGGCGCGCAGCGCGTGGCCTTTCCCGACTTACTCCGATCTTCTTTTCAGCGAGGGTTAAATTGATCACTTTATTATCCAGACTTTTTATCCCGGATTACAAAAATACCGACCTTCCGGAGGTGAGGCGCCGCTACGGCGTCCTCTCGGGGGCAGTCGGTATTTTTCTTAATATCCTTTTGTTTGCCGGCAAAATCACCGCCGGAATACTGGCGTCTTCCGTATCCATCATGGCCGACGGCTTCAACAACCTCTCCGACGCGGCATCCAGCGTGATCACGCTGATCGGGTTTAAGCTGTCCGGCAGAAGGCCCGACAAGGACCATCCCTTCGGCCACGGGCGGATCGAGTATATCACGGGTCTTTTAGTCAGTATATCGATCATTCTTGTGGGCGCCGATCTGGCCAAGGACTCCGTCAGCCGGATCCTGCATCCGCAAAAGGTCCTCTTTTCCGGCACAGCCGTCGCCATACTGGCTGTGTCCATTGCCGTCAAGCTCTACATGTTCTGCTATAATCAGAATCTGTCTTCGAAGATCGACAGCGTGGCGCTGCACTCCACGGCCATGGATTCCTTAAGTGACTGCGCCGCCACTTCCGTTGTCCTGCTCTGCCAGATTCTGTCGAGCCGCACAGGCCTGCAGCTGGACGGCTGGTGCGGTCTCGCCGTTTCAGTGTTCATTCTCACGACCGGAGTTCGGACGCTTGTTGAGACTTCCGGTCCCCTTCTGGGACAGGCGCCGGACCCGAAACTCGCCGAAGGAATCATGGATCGCGTCCTGCACACCGAGGGAATTCTCGATATGCACGATCTCCTGATCCACGACTACGGCCCTGGGCATCTGATCGTGTCTCTTCACGCCGAAGTCCCTTCGGATTTTACGCTGGTGCACGCCCACGATATCATTGACCGGCTGGAGTCGCGGCTCGACAGAGAGTTCGGCGTCATGAGCGTCATCCACATCGATCCCGTGGATTCCCGTGACCACGAGGCCCACCTGCTCAGGACCAGGATTCTCAAGAAACTCCGCGCCATACATCCGGACGCCGGACTCCACGATTTTCGCATACTGCGCGGGGAAGACTGCCCGGCCGTGTCTTTCGACGCTCAGATTCCCTTCGCCTGCAGCGAGTCGGACGAAAAGATCATCGGCGAACTCACCGACTATATCGGCACGGAGCTTCCCGGCTATCAGGTCATTGTCCGGGTGGACAGGACCTGATTAGCGGGGGCTATCCCCAATTTAAGTGATATTGCTCTTTTAAAACCCTTCTTCGGTGGATATTCCACTGAAGAAGGGCCCGGAGACAGACCTATATATCTCTATTGAACCACAATACCCTCTTTTGAAACCCTTCTTCGGTGGATATTCC
>DGWK01000037.1:71776-111233 GCA_002395235.1 Lachnospiraceae bacterium UBA4260
GGATATTCCACCGAAGAAGGGTTTTAAAAGAGGGTATACACAATTTTGGAGTTAAAGCCCGTTAACCGAAGGGGGCCGCGCCTCCCTTGTTGATAAGGCCGCGCGTCAGAACCAGAAGTCCTGTGCCTTTCCCTATGGAGAACAGTGCGGGCCTTCTCTCCTCGCGGGGCAGCGTCCGGGGCAGCGTCTCATTGCTGCAGCCCACCGGATAATCATTGCAGACGACGGCGTGTTCCACTTCGTACTTCATGCCGCAGATGGTCACATCTTCAAGGCAGTCGCCCAGCGAAAATAAGGACACAGTTCCTTCAAAATCATCAGGGATTATGAACTGCCCCGGTCCCAGTACCGTGACGCGGGTATTCCGGTCAATCAGCCAGGCTCTGCCACCGTTTCGTAAAATCCACACCATGACCTGAATATTGGCCATCGTGTGATCGAGTCTCCCTCCCAGGGCGCCGTAGATCAGAAATTCCTTATAGCCTCTGCTGATCCCAAGCCGGGCTGCTGCCATTGTGTCTGTGTCGTCCTTGACAACGGGAAACTGCCGGAAGTGATCCTCCCCCATGGCTCTGTATTTTGCCACCGTTTCCTCGTACTCCGCTCCCAGGGAGTCGAAATCGCCCAGAAGGAAATCCGGTTCTATACCGCATTCGTCCAGGTGCTTCAGTCCGCCGTCCACGGCGACCACCCAGTCCCCCGGCCGGCGATCGATCTCCATAGGCTGAAACTCCCCGGCGCACATCATGATACATCTGCCCATCGCGAAACCTTCCTCTCAACGAAATATGCCCTGCCGGGACGGACCCGGCAGGGCTTTGTTGGAAATCGATTATTTATCTCCTGCCAGCACCTGCTTATTGGCCATAATGTATGTCCAGAGCGAGATGAGAGTCAGGGCCAGCGCGATCCACATCACGATATTCGTGACGATCTGCAGCTGAGGAATGTTCATGATCATCAGAATGATCATGATCATCTGGAACGTGGTCTTGAACTTGCCCCAGTAGTTGGCGGCGATCACGACGCCGTTCTCTGCGGCCACCAGGCGGAATCCGCTGATGATGAATTCTCTCGCCACAATGATCACGACAATCCAGGAGGGGATCCTGCCCAGCTCGACCAGGCAGATCATGCCGGAGATCGTGAGGATCTTGTCCGCCAGGGGATCCATGAACTTTCCGAAGTTCGTGACCAGATTATATTTTCTGGCAATGTAGCCGTCCGCGAAATCGGTCAGCGAGGCGATGACGAAGAGCGCCAGGGCTACCCATTTCAGGGAGTCATTCGTCTTGGAGAGCAGCAGCGCTGCAACAAAGAAAGGAACCAATACCATACGCACAACAGTGAGTTTATTCGGCAGATTCATAATAATCCTCCTATAAGATCATATTCTCTGGAACCGGTGATCTTTACTTTCACAAGATCACCTGTCATCAGTTCTCTCTGTGTCTCAATGAACACCGCCCCGTCTATGCCGGGAGCGTCCTTATATGTTCTCGCAAGGTATACCTGTTCACCCACGAGCTGCCCTTCCACCAGCACTTCCAGCTCACGGCCTTCCATTTCGGCCGCTGTCTCGAAAGCGATCTGCTGCTGCAGGAGCATAAGCTCTTTCTGTCTCTTTTTTCGAACCCGCGCGGGGATCTGAGGGGACATCTTAGCCGCGGGAGTTCCCTCCTCTTTCGAGTATGTGAATACTCCCAGGCGGTCAAAGCGCATCTCCCTGACAAAATCCAGAAGCTCTCTGTGGTCCTCTTCCTTCTCTCCCGGAAAACCGGTGATGAGTGTCGTCCGCAGGCAGATGTCCGGCATCATTTCGCGCAGCATGGCGATCTTCTGCTTCAGTTCCTGCTTGTCGGTGCGCCTTCCCATTTTCTTGAGGATGCTGTCCGACGCGTGCTGGATCGGCATATCGATATAGTGGAGGACCTTGGGGATATCCCTCATCGCTTCCGCGATCTCGACGGTGATCTCCTCGGGATAGCAGTACATCAGGCGGATCCACTCGATGCCTTCGATCTGCGCCAGGTCCCGAAGAAGCTCCGGGAGCGCCTTGTGACCGTACAGATCGGTGCCGTAGAGGGTCGTCTCCTGGGCGACCAGGATCAGCTCCTTGATCCCCTGGGAGGCAAGTGCCTTCGCCTGCTCCACCAGTTCCTCCTTGGGAACGCTCCTGTAGCGCCCGCGGATCGAGGGGATGACGCAGTAAGTGCAGCACTTGTCGCACCCTTCCGCGATCTTGAGGTAGCTGTAATAGCCTCCCGTCGTGACGACGCGGTCCGCTTTCGTCCCGATCCTCTCGTTCTCGTTCTCCACGAGCAGGTGCCCGTTGGAACCGACCGGTCCGTCCGCGGCCAGGATCTCCTCCAGAATCTCGGCGATCCTGCTCTCGGCAGTGGTGCCGATCACGGCGTCCACTTCCGGGATTTCCTTCAGCACTTCGTCCTTGTAGCGCTGCGCCATGCAGCCCGTCACGATCAGAGCCTTGAGACTTCCTTCCGTGCGCAGCTGCGCCAGCGAGAGGATCTGGTCGATGCTCTCCTTCTGCGCGTCCATGATAAAACAGCACGTGTTGACGATCGCGGCGTCGGCCTCGTTCTCATCGTCCGTAAAGGAAAAGCCCTTTTCTCTGAGAGATCCCAGCATTTCCTCCGAATCCACAAGATTCTTATCACATCCTAAGGAAACAAAAAGGATCTTCATTCGGTGACGTCATCTCCTTCAGAATGAATTTCTCCCGGGGCTCCTTCTTTAAACGCTTCCTCTTCCGAAGCGGCTTTCTCGTCTTCTTCGCTCTCTTCTTCAAAGATCTCGGACTCGTCATCTTCGTCGGGCTCGTTCTCGGACAGGATGCGGATCTTCCCCTGATTGAGCTCCTCCACAGCGATGGAGAGGGGCTTCTCGCCTTCCGGAACATCGATCAGCGGCTCGTCGCCGTCCACGATCTGTCTCGCTCTCTTGGCTGTCGCCATGACGATGGAGTAGCGGCTGTTGATGACGGGCGTCTCGCCTTCTTCAACGCCTTTATTGACGACCTGCATTAAATCCACGTAAGAGGGATGAATCATTTTAATACCTGTTCCTTTCTTATATACGCTCCTGTGCGCCTATTTCCTCATCCATTCGCATAGAGGCGCACAGATCATCATGCAAATAATTACTATATCACAGATTTTGCTCTTTTGTATAGCTTATTCGGTGTGTTTTTTGATGATCTCCAGCAGGTCGGAGATAAATTCCTTCTTGTACTGCGGGTCGTACCGCACGCCGCCCTCGTTCTTTTCGACGATGCGGTTCACTTCCCTGGCGCAGTCTTCGATCTTGTCATTGATGACTATGAAGTCATAGTCCTTCATATGCTCCGCCTCTTCGATGGCTCTCTTGAAGCGCCTCAGGATCTGATCATGTGTCTCCGTCTTTCTCCCGATGAGCCGCTTTGCCATCTCCCTCGCGCTGGGCGTGGTGATAAAGATCAGGACCGCGTCGGGATATTTTTCCTTGATCTGCATGGCACCCTGGACCTCGATCTCCAGGATCACGTTCTTGCCCTCCCTCGTATTCCGGATCACGAAATCCTTGGGCGTCCCGTAATAGTGGTCCGCATAGCCCGCGTGCTCGAGGAAGCCGTCCTCGACGATCATATTCTCGAATTTTTCATTTGTGACAAAATAGTAATTGACGCCGTCCTTCTCCCCTTCCCTGGGTTTTCTGGTCGTCATCGATACGGAGAGAACATAGTGGCCGAAGTCCTGTAAGAGCTTCTTGACCACCGTGCCTTTTCCGACGCCGGAGAAACCGGAAATGATCACTATTTTGCCGGGTCTCTTTTCATCTGCCATATACTGTAATCCTCTTTCCTGCGGCTCCGATCGCGGCCGCTCCTCTTAAGCACTTTTTATCCTTGCTCTTCTTCCGATGTGTCTTCCGGCACGCTCTCCCTGCCGGGCGCTTCGCTCCCTCCCTGGGCTCTCCCCCGGATTGTCTCCGGAAGAAGGGCCGAGAGCACGACGCGGTCGTTTTCCATGATGATCACGGCCTTGGTCTTCCGCCCCTGGGTGGCGTCCACGGCTCTGCCGTCCTCCTTGGCCCGGGAGACCAGGCGCTTTACCGGCGCCGAGTCGGGACTGACGATGGCTATGATCTTTCCCGCGTTAACTGTATTGCCGAAACCGATATTGATAAACCTGAACATATCCATTTTAACGGCCCGCTCACTCTATGTTCTGGATCTGCTCCCTGACCTTCTCGACGGTCGTCTTGAGCTCGATGGCCCTGTCGGAGACTTCCAGGTTGTCGGACTTGGAGAGAATGGTGTTGGACTCGCGGTTCATCTCCTGGGCAATGAAGTCGAGCTTTCTGCCCACGCCCTCGCTTCCGTCCAGCGCCTCTCTGGTCGCGTTGATATGGCTCTGCAGGCGCACGAGTTCCTCGTCCACGCAGACCTTGTCCGCGTAGATGGTCACTTCCTGAAGGATCCTGCTGTCCTCGATCACGTTGTCGCCGATCAGCTCCTTGACCTTGTCGTACAGGCGCTGCCTGTAAGCGGTCACGATCTGCGGCGAGCGCTCCGTGATGAAGTCCACATGGCTCTGCATCTCGTCCAGCTTGCCGTTGAGATCATTTCTGAGGAATTCGCCCTCCCGGGTCCTGGCCTCAAGGAAGTTCTCCGCCGCCTCGCGCACCACGTCGCGCAGGCTCTCCCAGAGCTGCACGGGATCCATGGGCTCCTCTTCCATCGTAAAGACGTCGGGATATTTTGACAGAGAAGAAACCCGGATGTCGTCGTCGAGTCCGTATTCCTCCGCCATCTGCCTGAGGTACTTCAGGTACTCGCCGGCGATCTTGCTGTTATACTTGACCTGCATGTTGGCTTCCTGCAGATCTTCGTAGGTGATATATACGTCTACCTTGCCGCGCGCGATGTACTTCTTGAGCTCCGCGCGGATGCTCGACTCAAGCATGCCGAGCTGTCTGGGCATCTTGATCCCGATATCGAGATAGCGGTTGTTAACAGATTTGATCTCTACCGTGATCTTGAGGTCTTCGTTCGCAAACTCTGCCCGACCGTATCCTGTCATGCTCTTGATCATAATGTAATCCTCCATAGATTGTATATAGCCGATTTTACTGCTCTTTCAGAGCTTTGTAAAGCAAAGCAGAGCCTTACGACCAGCGGTTTAACGGACCGGAAGGCGACAACACTCCCGTCTTGTGCTATAATCAGATGATTTACCTATTGCCTATGAACAAGCACGAAACATATACGAAAGGAGCCGCATATTTATGGCTTTTGACGGCATCACGACCGCCTGTCTCTGTAAGGAGCTTAGCGACAGACTGACGGGCGCAAGAATATACAAAATAGCGCAGACGGACCGCGACGAGCTGGTCCTCACACTCAAGCCCACCGCCGAGTGCGGCGGCGGCCAGTGCAGGCTCTACCTCTCGGCCGACGCCTCGCTCCCGCTCGCTTATTTTACGTCTGTCTCCAGGCAGGCGCCCCTGCAGGCCCCGGCTTTCTGCATGCTCCTGCGCAAGCACCTGCAGAACGGGCGGATCCTTTCCGTGACGCAGCCCGGCCTCGAGAGAATCCTGCGCTTTGAGGTGGAACACCTCGACGAGATGGGCGACCTCTGCCGGCACACCCTGGTCATCGAGCTCATGGGCAAGCACAGCAATATCATCTTCCTGGACGACAAAGAGCAGATCGTGGACAGCATCAAACACATCTCCTCTCTGGTAAGTTCCGTCAGGGAAGTACTTCCGGGCAGGCCCTATTTTATCCCCGACACCAGGGGCAAGAAGAACCCGCTCGAGGAAAGTGAGGACGCGTTCGACGCGCTGCTGCGCACGCAGCAGATTCCTCCGGCAAAGCTACTGCTCGCCTCCTACACGGGAATCTCCACGCAGATGGCCGAAGAACTCTGCTACCGCGCGGGCCTCTCCAACGACCGGAGTGCCTCTTCCATGAGCCCGGAAGACCGTACCGCCCTGTGGAGAGATTTTAACGGCCTGATGCAGGACGTGCGTGCCGGGCGATTTGCCCCCTGTATCTGCTATAAAAAGGAAGAAGGCGGCCGCCGCGGCGAGCCCGTCGGCTACTCCGCCGTTCCCATGCGCGTCTACTCCGATTTCGAGGGGCGCTTTGAAGAAGTACGCTTCGACTCCGTCTCGGAGCTGCTCGAGACCTTCTACGCGCAGAAAAATGAAGTCACTCGCACCCGCCAGAAGTCGGTGGACCTGCGCCGCATCGTGCAGACCATCCTCGAGCGCGACGTGCACAAATATGACCTGCAGTGCAAGCAGCTGCGCGACACCGAAAAAAGGGACAAGTACAGGCTCTACGGAGAGCTGCTCAACGCCTACGCCTGCTCCATCCCGGCGGGCGAAAAGTCCTGCGAGGTCGACAACTACTACACCGGCGAGAAGGTCCGCATTCCGCTGGATCCCACGCTGACGCCGACGCAGAACGCCAAGCGATATTTTGACCGATATACCAAGCTCAAGAGGACCAACGAGGCCCTCACCAAGCTGATCGCCGAGGTCAAGGCCGAGATCGACCACCTCGAGAGCATCCGCACTTCGCTGGATCTTGCCACGGACGAGGGCGACCTGGCGCAGATCCGGCAGGAGATGGAGGACAGCGGCCTGGTCCGCCGGCACTCGGGCAGCGGCAAAAAGCGCCCCGGCTTCGACAAATCCGGCAGCAAAAAAGGGAAGTCCCGCACGCCCGTCAGCAAGCCGCTGCACTACGTCAGCAGCGACGGCTACGACATCTACGTCGGCAAGAACAACATCCAGAACGACCAGCTCACGTTCCATTTCGCGGACCCGACGGACATCTGGATGCACGCCAACGACATGCCCGGCTCCCACGTCATCCTGCGCGCCGGCGGCAAGTCCATGGACGAGATTCCCGACCGCACCTTCGAGGAGGCGGCCTCTCTCGCCGCCTATTACTCGGCCGGCCGCGAACAGGGCAAGGTGGAGATCGACTATCTCCTGCGCCGGAACGTAAAGAAGCCGAGCGGCGCCAAGCCCGGTTTCGTCGTCTACTACACCAATTATTCCATTCTGGCCAAAGCCGAAATTTTGTGTCACAGGGACGTATCCGCTGACACATTTTGACAGGCGCGAAAAAAGGGGCGGCCCCGGTGACACCAAAATGTGTCACTAGGGCCGCCCTCTTTCACGCCGATCAAAATGTGTCAGCGGATACGTCCCCATGTCACAAACTTTCGTTCATGCTTCCCGTCCGATATCCCTGCAGGTCCATCGAGACATATTTAAAGCCGTATTCCAACATCTTCTCTGTGACCGCCTCCCGGTTCTCCAAGAGCTTTCCGAACTCGGAAGCCATCACTTCGATCCTCGCCAAAAGCCCGTCTTCGCCGTGGATCCGCACGCGGTACTGCAAAAAGCCCATCTCCCGCAGGAGTTCCTCCGCTCTCTCGACCCGGAGAAGCTTTTCATCACTGATGGTCTCCCCGTAGACGAATCTCGTGGCCAGGCAGGCCATGGATGGCTTGTTCCAGGTAGGAAGTCCCAGCCGCTCGGAAATCTCCCGGATCTCGCTCTTAGTGAGCTCCGCCGCCCGCAGCGGGCTCAGCACGCCCAGTTCCTTGATCGCGGCAAGTCCCGGCCTGTAATCAGCAAGATCGTCCAGGTTGGACCCTTCCGCGATCTTCTCGAACCCGTTCTCCCGGGCTGCCTCGATCATCCTGCCAAAGAGCTCTTTTTTGCAGATGTAGCACCGGTCCGCCGGGTTTTCCCTGAAGCCCGGTATAGACAGCTGATCCACCTCCACGGTGATCCGCCGGACGCCGCTTGCGCGGCAAAACAGCTCCGCCTCCCGGTTCTCCCTCTCCGGAAATGAGTGTGAGACAGCGGTAACAGCCGCCACCTTATCGCTTCCCAGGGCGTCGATGGCCGCCCGCAGCAGGAGCGTTGAATCCACGCCCGCCGAAAAAGCCACGGCAAGCCTGCCCTCCGCCTTCAGAATATTACAGAGATCCCCGTATTTCTTATCCACGCTCATAGATCAATTCCTTACAGACTCTCTTATTAAAAACTCTTTATTAAAGACTCTTTATGAACCGGTCGAAAGCCTCCTGCCCTCCCGGCGTCCTCTTGTAGACGCCCGCGTCCTCCAGAACGCGGCGGAACACATCCCCGATCTCGTCGCACAGGATCTGGTCGATATTGCTCTCGTCGATCCGATCATAGCGGCTCATGAACTCCTCCGCCCAATCCGCGTGCTTTTCCAGCGCGGGATCCGCCCTGAGATCGTCTCCGTTAAGGATGGCCTTCTTGAGGTCCGCCATCTCGCCCAGAAGCCTTGCGGGCAGAATAGCCATGCCCATGACCTCGATCAGGCCGATATTCTCTTTTTTGATATGATGCAGTTCCGCGTGGGGGTGATAGACGCCCAGAGGGTGCTCCTCGGTCGTTATGTTGTTGCGCAGCACCAGGTCGAGCTCATAGTGGCCGTCCCTCTTTCTCGCGATCGGCGTGATTGTGTTGTGGGGCGTGCCGTCCGTGTACGCGTAGATAAAGGCATCCTCATCCGTGTACCCGCGCCACGCGTCCAGAATGTGGTCGGCGAGCGCGATGATGCGCTCCGTGTCGGGACCGCTCAGGCGGATGCAGGACATGGGCCAGTTCACGACGCCGCAGGAGACGTCCTCGAAGCCTCCCACCTCGAAGGTGCGCTCCACCGGCGCCTTGGCCATGGCAAAATCGTAATGCCCGCCCTGGAAATGGTCGTGACTCAGGATCGAGCCGCCCACGATCGGAAGGTCGGCGTTGGAGCCCAGGAAATAGTGCGGGAAGGCCTTAATGAAGTCAAAGAGCTTGCAGAACGTGTCGTGGTTGATGGCCATCGGAATGTGCCTTGAGTTGAACACGATGCAGTGCTCGTTGTAATAGACATAAGGCGAGTACTGGAATCCCCAGGGATTTCCCTGGATCGTGATCGGAATGATCCGGTGATTTTCTCTGGCCGGGTGGTTCACTCTGCCAAAATATCCCTCATTCTCCACGCAGAGCTGGCACTTGGGGTAGCTGGTCTGCGCCGCGTTTCTCGCCGCCGCGATGGCCTTGGGGTCCTTCTCGGGCTTGGAGAGATTGATCGTGATATCGAGCTCGCCGTACTGCGTCGCCGTCTTCCACCTTCTGTCCTTTTTGATTCTGTATCTGCGGATGTAATCCGTATTGCGGGAAAAATCGTAATACCACTCGGTGGCCTTAAGCGGATCCTCCTCGTAGATCTCGCGGAACTTCGCGATCACTTCGCTGGGACGGGGCGTCACGATCCCCATGATCTTTGTGTCAAAGAGATCCCGCATCACGACACTGCTGCCGTCCAGCATGTCCTTGCCCGCGGCGTACTCGAGAATATCCGACAGAATCCCCTCCAGAAGCGTCCCGTCTTCGATCCCGGCGCGGTCGATGGCCGCGGCTCCTTCGAGGATCTCCTCCCGGTCGCCCGGATAGTCATCGATGCCGAGCGCCCCAATGAGGGAATTGACCGTGTAGATCACGTCTTCCTTCTCTATGAGTCCTGTTGCCAGTGCGTATTGTGTCAGATCTCTGACTGCTGCGAATATCTTTTCCATTTCTACCCTCCTCTATTCCCTCCTGTGTTGAGGTCAGCGGAACGAGCCGCTTTCCATTTTTTATCCAAGGCAAGTGGAGCGAGCCGCTGCGCCGCCTTTTTAATACCAGTTCTCGGGCTTTCCGCCCTCTTCTGCCTCTTCTCTGGGCCCTTCGAGCTCTTCCTTGTGCCGGATCACCAGCTCCTGCGTCTTGACGCTCATTCTGGTCCCCGGCTTTACGCTGCTTGTGATGAACACGTTGGAGCCGATGACCGAGCCCTTTCCGATCACCGTCTCACCGCCCAGGATGGAGGCGCCGGCGTAGATCGTGACATCGTCCTCGATGGTGGGATGTCTCTTGGACCCGCGCAGGGTCTGCCCGCCCCTTGTGGAGAGCGCGCCGATCGTGACGCCCTGGTATATTTTGACATGTTCGCCGATGACGGACGTCTCACCGACCACAATGCCGGTCCCGTGGTCCATAAAGAAATATCTTCCGATGGTGGCGCCCGGATGAATATCGATACCGGTCCGGGAGTGCGCGTACTCCGTCATCATTCTGGGAATCAGCGGGACCCCCAGCAGGAACAGCTCGTGGGCCAGCCTGTTGACCGTACTGGCTAAAAGGCCCGGGTAGCAGAGCACGATCTCTTCCTTATTGTATGCGGCCGGATCGCCCTGGTAAAAGGCCTCCATGTCGGTGTCGACCAGCTCCCTGATGGCGGGAATCCGGCTTATGAAGGTGATGGCCAGTTCCTCCGAGAGATCCTTGAGCTCCGCCTCCGGCGTCTGCGCGTACTCATCGCGGAAGCGCAGCGCGATCGCGATCTGCTTGGCCAGGTTGTAGACGACGTCCTCGATCAAAATACTGATCCTGCTGTTGTCATTGTAGCTCCTGTAGTTCTTCTCCCTGTAGTAACCGGGAAAGAGGATGTTGAGCAGCTTATTCACAATGTCCGTCACGGCGTCGCTGTCCGGCTGACTGAAGACGTCCATCTTGTCTATATCTCTTCCGTTCTTGTAATCCTCCAGTATATTCTCGGTGATCTTTCGGATCCTCTCGTTGATCATCTTCTCGTTGGCCATCCGCTGTCCACTCCTTTCGAGCGCTGACCGGACTTTTTCCTTCCCTTCGCCCGGCTTCATATTGATAGTAGCATCATCATCACACATTATACATGGAAAAAACGCACCTGTGTATGGTCCGATTACTTGTGATGGATTTGGCAATTGCTTTTAGAATTGCTTTTAAGAACAAACTAACGTTTCTCGTCAATCTGTGTTACTATGATAACAGGAAATGTCTTTCCTTATAAGGAGGAGCTATGAAAAATTGCAGATCTCATAAATTTTATTCCCTTATGTGCAAGGCTTTCATCGTGCCTGCCCTCGTTTGCTCTTTTGCCGCCCCTGCAGTCATCCCCGCATCGGCCGCCGACACAAAGGAAACCGGCGCCGCGGATAACGCTTCCGGCACCGCTGCCGCAGATTCCGCTTCGGACACTTCCGCTGCCTCCTCTGTAACGGTTCCCGAGCTCATTCTCTCCAAATGCTATCTGCTCGAGTCAGACAATTATGAAAATATAGCGGACGGTTACTACCAGGCCGTCCTTCTCACCGAAGAATCCGCGAAGAGTTTTCCGGCCCTGAGCAGCGGCCTCGACGCGGTCAATACAAGGATCACGGCGTCCTGCAAGGAGACTTTCAAGGAGCTCTCGGAAGGGTCCAAGGAGTTCAACGCCTCCAATAAGAAGGACGGAACGCCGGTCCCCGCTACGCTCGAATACAGCATCATCCCTACGCGCATGGATGACAAGGTCGTCAGCTTCATCACCTCCTGTTACAGCTACCTGCCCGGAGCCGCTCACGGCATGACCGTGTTCGAGGGCATCACCCTGGACGTCTCCACCGGCAAGGAAGTGACTTTCGATCAGGTCATCAAGGATAAAAGCGCGCTGGTCGCCGCGATCAACGAAAACCTCCGCTTTATGAGCACCGGCGAGCCGGCCGGCGACCGCGAGGAGTCGATCTCCGAGGCGCTCGCTTCCGTCGACTACTTCCCTTCCTGGGTGATCAGCGACGGCGGCGTCATCTTCCGCTTTGATCCCTCCTCCATCGGCGCGTATGCGGAAGGCGCCCTGCAGGCCGAGGTCTCTTTTGCAAAATATCCCGACCTGTTCACAGACGCTTACGGGCCCCACGTCGGCTCCTTCGTATATCCTGTCGACACCTTCTATCCTGCGATCGTGGACCTGAACGGAGACGGCACCTATGAGCAGGTCAGCCTCAACGCCCGCCCCAACGAGAGCGAGAACATGACCTCCTACACGGCGCTCCGGGTCGCTGTCGGCGACAAGGAATGCCTGCGCGAGACCTATTTCTTCAACGCCAAGGGATACCTTCTGCACACGCAGTCCGGCAAGAATTATCTCTACGTGCAGACGATCACCGACAACGACTATCGAATCTTCAGTGTCTTCGACCTGAGCGGCGAAAAGCCTGTGTTCGTGGGAGAACTCAACGGCACGGGATTTACCTCCCGCTACCGCAGAGAGAGCGAGAATTCCGACATCTGGTACCTCGACGAGCAGCTGATCTCCTCGCCCGACTCCTTCACGCTCGACTCCCACCTGGACCTGATGAGCACTTACTCCGCCACAAGGCGCTATAAAGTCGGCGACGACGGCATGCCCGTCCCGCTGACCGAGGACTACGAGATCAGCAGCGACCTCGTCCTCACGGCTCTCACGGACCTTCCGGGTGACACTGTGGATCCCTCCACCGGCGCTGTCACTAAGAAGAGCGCCACCCTTCCCAAGGGGACCAAGTGCCGCCTCTACCGCACAAACGGCAAGGACACCGTCGACGTGATCACCGAGGACGGCACCGTCTACCGCTTCAGCGTGACCGAGACCTGGCCGCAGAAAGTCAACGGCCTGCGGCTCGATGAGGCCTTTGAAGGGACCATGTTTGCGGGATGACGCCCTGACAGCCGCCTGAGGACGGCGCAGTAGCCGCCTTGAACACAGTGTATTAAAAAGAACAGCCCCGCGGGCAACCGATTTTCCGGTTCCCGTGGGGCTGTTCTCTTTCGTTTCATTACTTCTCCGCGCTTCCGACCAGGTAATTGATAAACTGCTGCGCCGTCCTTCCGGACGCGCCGCCGCTGCGCAGCTCCCACTGATTGGCGAGCAGTGCCAGCTCTTTTTCCGACAGAGTGATCTCCGGATATCTCCGGGCCAGCTCGTTTACGATGTGCAGATATTCCTGGTGAGAAGGTTTGAAGTACCCGATCGTGACGCCGAAGCGCGCCACCAGCGAGAGCTTCTCCTGCACCGTGTCGCTCCTGTGCATCTCATCGTCGGACCGATCATTCCGGTCTCCCCAGGTCTCCTTGATCAGATGTCTCCGGTTGGAGGTCGCGTAGATCAGGATATTCTCCGGCTTCGTCTCCAGTCCTCCCTCTATGACCGCCTTGAGATACTTGTACTCGATCTCGAACTCCTCAAAAGACAGATCGTCCATGTAGATGATGAACCGATAGTTGCGGTTCTTAATCTCCGAGATGATGCGCTGCAGGTCCTTGAACTGGTGCTTGTAGACTTCGATCATTCTAAGGCCCTGGCTGTAATAGCGGTTCAGGATCGCCTTGATGCTCGTGGACTTGCCGGTGCCCGCATCTCCGTACAGAAGGACGTTGTTGGCCATGCGCCCCTGCACAAAAGCCTCTGTATTTGCGATCAGCTTCTGTTTCTGCAGCTCGTAGCCGATCAGGTCCTCCAGCTGCACGTCGCTCGTCGCCGTGATCGGGATCAGGAATTCCCTTCCTTTGTCCTCATCGTTGACGCGGAAAGCCTTGTTCAGGCCAAACTTGCCGACTCCGTATTCCTTGTAGAAACCGGTGATGATGTCATACATCTTCTGTTCCGGGGACTGCGCGCTCTCTTCGCTCTCCACCGCCTCGATCCTCTCGCTCAGCTCCTGGACCTTCTCGCTGACGCTTCTGTTGAAGACCCGCTCCGGCTTTCCGACCGCCGTATAGTTCTCGAGAATGCTGAAGCAGTTCACTCCCAGCGCGCTCTCGATCGGGCTGAAATCATAGTGAAACAGCTCCCGGAAGATCCTGAAGTCGCCCAGCGCGAACGCGTTGACGCTGCCCTGGTTGGCGCCCACCTTCTCGGATACCAGCGTAAAAGGTGTCTCCGTAGTGGCGATCAGATAGGCCAGATAGTTGTGCCACAGGTTCTTATTAAAGCCGAACTTCGTGGCGAGGTCCAGCAGCCGATGCACCTGCTCGTAGATCTCGCTGATCAGCGCTTCCCTGTCATAGTCTCCTTCATCGAACTTCCTGCAGATCTCAGCCAGACAGTGCAGGATGCTCTCTTCCCCTATTCCTCTGTAAATGATCAGTTTGGACGTAAGACGATA
This sequence comes from Lachnospiraceae bacterium UBA4260, assembly GCA_002395235.1. Taxonomy (GTDB): domain Bacteria; phylum Bacillota; class Clostridia; order Lachnospirales; family Lachnospiraceae; genus CAG-791. The sequence goes on from DGWK01000037.1 coordinate 85,804, forward strand.
CATGTTTGTTCTCCTCTGAGGCTCCTCATAAGCGTTCGCAGCGATCCGATATCTGAGCCTTTGCTGAATTCCTGATGTTTTCTGTTCCCGTAAATGGTAGCATTTATTGCGGTTTTCAGCAATTAGAATTAGTGCGGTAAAATCCCTTCGATATATGTCAAAAAAGTCTTTCCTCTGAATCTCTCATTACGCTATAATAAGATTTGATTTTTTTGTAACTGTTCAGCACCCTGGAAAAGGTCAAAAGGAGAGGTGATTATTTATGCAGATCGGATTTGATAACAAAAAATATCTCAAGACGCAGTCAGAGCATATCAGAGAAAGAATCTCAAAGTTTGGCGGCAAGCTCTATCTGGAGTTCGGCGGCAAGCTGTTTGACGATTACCACGCTTCCAGGGTTCTCCCCGGATTCAAACCCGATTCCAAGATCACCATGCTCTATGAACTCAAGGACCAGGCGGAGATCGTCGTCGCCATCAACGCGGCCGACATCGAGAAGAACAAAGTCCGCGGCGATCTGGGCATCACCTATGACGAAGATCTGCTCCGCCTCGTAGACGCGTTTACAAAGCAGGGCCTCTACGTCGGAAGTGTTGTACTGACGCGCTTTGCCAACCAGCCTTCCGCCGTCGCCTATGAGAAAAAGCTTCAGTCCCTGGGTCTTAAAGTATACAGGCACTATCCGATCGCAGGTTACCCCGTCGACATCCCGCTGATCGTCAGCGAGAACGGATACGGAAGAAACGACTACATCGAGACCACCCGTCCTCTTGTCGTCGTAACCGCCCCCGGTCCCGGCAGCGGAAAGATGGCGACCTGCCTCTCCCAGCTCTATCACGAGAACCGGCGCGGGATCAAAGCCGGCTACGCCAAGTTCGAGACCTTCCCGGTCTGGAATCTTGCGCTGAACCACCCGGTCAACCTGGCCTATGAGGCGGCGACGGCAGATCTCGATGACATCAACATGATCGACCCCTTCCACCTGGAAGCCTATGACGAGAAATGCGTCAACTACAACAGGGACGTGGAAGTTTTCCCTCTTCTCAACGCGATCTTCCAGAAGATCTACGGCGAGTCCCCTTACAAGTCTCCCACCGATATGGGCGTCAACATGGTCGGCCTGTGCATCTGCGACGACGAAGTCTGCAGGAAAGCGGCCCGCCAGGAGATCATCCGGCGCTACTATGATGCACAGTGCGAATTCCGCAAGGGGAACGCGGGCGAGGAGCCTGTCCGCAAGATCGAGCTTCTGATGAATAAGGCGTCGATCAGCGTCTCCGAGAGGCCGGTCGTGATGGCGGCCAATCTCAACGCCGAGAAGACCGGCGCGCCGGCGGCGGCCATGGAGATGGCGGACGGCACTATTTTGACAGGAAGAACCTCGGAGCTGCTGGGCGCGTCCTCCGCTCTTCTGCTCAACGCCCTCAAGAAACTTGCCGGCGTCGAGGACAGCATCAAGCTGATCAGCCCCGAGATCATCGCTCCCATCATGGAGATGAAGATCGATCACCTGGGCAGCGACAACACATCCCTGCTGCACCTGAACGAGCTCCTGATTGCCCTCGCCATCGCCGGAGTCACGGACCCCAACGCCAAGGCGGCCATCGACCAGCTCGAGAACCTGCGGGGCCTGGAAGTCCACTCTTCCGTGATCCTGTCGCAGATTGACGCGGGCGTCTTCAAAAAACTCGGCGTCAACCTGACCTGCGAGCCTCACTACGAGAGCAACAAACTCTACCATAAATAATCTTTTATTGCCTCTTTTCATCGAGTGTGGAAAGAGGCATTTTTTTATGTTAGGATATTGTTTTAGAAGGAAAGTATAAGATGGAATGCGTTCCGGCAGGTCAATCGGGAAGACCAAGCGGATGCAGTCTCCAATCAACTAAGGGTATAGGAGGAAATTCTTTTATGAAACCGTATGCATTTGGCGTGGATATCGGAGGAACTACTGTTAAGATCGGGTTTTTCTCTTCAAACGGGAAGTTTGTTGAGCACTGGGAGATTCCCACCCGCAAGGAAGATAACGGATCCATGATCCTTCCGGATATCGCCAGCGCGATCGCCAAGAAGATGGACCAGTATAACATCACCATTGATGATATCGAGGGCGTAGGCGTAGGCGTTCCCGGCCCCGTTCTCGGCGACGGCGTCGTCAGCATGTGCGTTAACCTCGGCTGGGGCAAAGTCGATGTCCGCGAGGAACTCACCAGCCTTCTGGGCGGCGTGCCCGTAGAAGTCGGAAATGACGCCAATGTCGCGGCTCTGGGCGAGCAGTGGAACGGCGGCGGCAAGGGACATGACAACGTCGTCATGGTCACCCTCGGAACCGGCGTCGGCGGCGGCATCATCCTGGGCGGCAAGATCGTCGCGGGTTCCAACGGCGCGGCCGGCGAGATCGGCCACATGAAGGTCAGAGACAAAGAGACGGCTGTCTGCGGCTGCGGCAAGAAGGGGTGCCTTGAGCAGTACGCCTCCGCTACCGGCGTCGTCCGTCTGGCAAAGCTCGGACTTACCAAGGCTTCCGCGAAAGAGTCCCCTCTGAAAAATCTTGAAGAGATCACCGCCAAGGACGTCTTCGACTACGCTAAGAGCGGCGATGAGTACTCCCTCTCCGTCGTAGATGAAGTCGGCAAGATGCTCGGTGAAGCCATCGCCCACATCACCTGCGTCGTCGACCCTGATGTCGTCGTCATCGGCGGCGGCGTATCCAAGGCCGGCCAGATCCTTCTTGACGCGGTGGAAAAGTATTATGCGCCCGCCGCTTTCCACGCATGCCGCGACGTTGATTTCAAGCTTGCGGTACTCGGAAATGACGCCGGCATGTACGGCGCCGTGAGAATGGTCCTGGGCAAGTGATCCTATTGCGCTGAGCCGGAATGTTCGGCTGACTTTGAATATATAAAGTAATAACTTTAAGCTGCTCCTTATGGAGCAGCTTTTTTTGTAATTCAGTTCCGAATAGTTAGTCATGCTTTTGAGCAAATTGCTCAAAGTTAAAAATAACTAATTGACATATTTTCGTGCAAACCTTATAATTTGGAGCAAATGGGATGTACTGTATTTTTCCCAAAATATCGCTGTTTCCGAAAGATATGTGCGGAAGCAGTCTGCAGGTTCAGGCGCCGTGTCTGCGCCGAATACGAAAGGAGGACACATGAGAGATTACTTACAGATTGAGAAAGTGTACGGAAGACAGATCATCGATTCCAGAGGCAACCCCACCGTTGAGGCGGAAGTCACACTGGCTGACGGAACCGTAGGAAGAGGAGCTGCTCCCAGCGGCGCTTCCACAGGCGAATTTGAAGCTCTCGAGCTCAGAGACGGCGACAAGTCCCAGTACGGCGGCAAGGGCGTCACAAAGGCTGTTGCCAACATCAACGAGATCATCGCTCCCATCCTGGTGGGCATGGACGCTTCCGACACTTACGCCGTAGACGCTGCCATGATCGCGGCCGACGGCACGGCAGACAAGTCCAAATTGGGCGCTAACGCAATCCTCGCCGTTTCCATCGCTGCGGCCAGGGCTGCTTCCATTTCCCTGGATATCCCGCTCTATCGCTTTCTCGGCGGCGTTCAGGCCACAAAGCTTCCCGTTCCCATGATGAACATCCTCAACGGCGGCGCGCACGCGGACAGCTCCGTCGACACACAGGAATTCATGATCATGCCCGTAGGCGCTCCTTCCTTCAAGGAAGGCCTTCGCTGGTGCACGGAAGTTTTCCATGCTCTGCAGAAGATCCTCAAGGCAAACGGAGATGTCACGGCGGTCGGTGACGAGGGCGGTTTCGCTCCCATGAAGCCCGAGGGAGACGAAGGTGCGATCGAGCTGATCCTCGAAGCCATCAAGGCGGCCGGCTATGAGCCCGGCAAGGACTTCGTCCTGGCTATGGACGCAGCTGCATCCGAGTGGAAGAGCGAAAAGGGCATCGGCTTCTATCACCAGAAGAAATCCGGCAAGGACTTCACCACCGATGAGCTGATCGAGCACTGGGCACAGCTGGTCGAGAAGTATCCCATCTACTCCATCGAGGACGGCCTGGATGAAGAAGACTGGGAAGGCTGGAAGAAGATGACCGAGAAGCTCGGCGACAAGGTCCAGCTGGTAGGCGACGACCTGTTCGTAACCAACACAAAGAGACTGTCCAAGGGTATCGCTAATGGCGCCGCCAACTCCATCCTGATCAAGTTCAACCAGATCGGCTCCGTATCCGAGACTCTTGAGGCCATCAAGATGGCGCACAAGGCAGGCTACACAGCGATCTCCTCTCACAGATCCGGTGAGACGGGCGACACCACCATCGCGGACCTCGCAGTTGCCCTGAACACCTGCCAGATCAAGACCGGTGCTCCTTCCAGATCCGAGCGCGTTGAGAAGTACAACCAGCTGCTCCGGATCGAAGAAGAGCTCGGCGCTGCCGCCACCTATCCCGGAAAGGCCGCTTTCAACTTCAAGAACGCCTGATCTGAACGCAAGAAGTACGTAAGAAGTGCATAAGAAGCGCATAAGAAGCGCGTGATCCCCGCACAGTCGTGCCGCGCGCATCTGACCGGAAACGGTATCTGAAAAAGGCCGTGAAAGAATGGTTTCGACTCCATCCTTTCACGGCCTTTTTGTTTTGCAATATTTTGATCACTGTTTTGTAAATCTTCCCAGGAAGTTCTCAACTTCGCCAAAATAGCGAACCGGTTCCTTCTCCGACGACTGCGCGTGTCCGGCTCCGTCCACGATCATGATCTCTTTCTCGCAGATCGCCGCATTATAGAGCTCCAGACACATCCTGACCGGGATCATCCGGTCCTCTTTCCCGTGTATGAAGAAAGTCGGCACCTTGCTCACGGACACCGCTTTGAGCGGAGACGTCTCCTTGAGATCGTACCCTGCCCGAAGCCGGATCACAAGCTCTGCGCTGTCCACCACCGGGAAGGCCGGCAGGTGGAACCAGCTCCCTATTTTCTCCTTAAACATCGAGTAGGCGTCCGTGAAGGCACAGTCTGCGACCACCGCCCTGATATTCTCCGGGATATCCCCCGCCGCATAGATCAGCGCCGTAGAAGCCCCCATGGACAGGCCGTGCAGAACGATCTGTGCCTGCGGGTCCTGCTGCAGGATCAGTCCGATCCAGCCTTCCAGGTCCCTGCTGTCCGTGGCGCCGAGGCCGATGTAGTCTCCCTCGCTCTCCCCCTGGCAGCGGAAATCCGGTGCCAGCACGCTGTATCCGTGCTCGGCGTACCAGTACGCGTAGCTGTACATCATCTGTCGGCTGCCCGTGTACCCGTGAAGGAGCACCACCCATCGGTGGCCTTCCGCTCTCTGCTCCATAACGCCCCGGAGCCGATATCCGTCCTCCGAGAGGATCTCCACCTCCTCGACGTCCTTTCGCCTTCCCCATGCCTGTCCGATGGAGTACAGGGCGCTCGAATTCTGCATCAGCGCCGTCTCCTGCACCTGCTCCGCGTAGCTCTGCTCGACGATCCTGTCAAAAGCATCCAGCCTTTCCATAAAGGAGGGCACCAGCACAGCGCTCACCAGAAACCAAACCGCCGCCCAGTAGAGTACAAAAAGGACCAAGGCGATTATTATTAAGTTTCTTATTCCTTTTTTCGTCATTCTGTTTCGTATTATGTGATTACGCATCTCCCTTGAGATATTATACACAAAAAGAGACTGCCGCTGCCGGCAGTCTCTTCATTGTTCACGAATATTTCAGGTTTACTCGAAATCGGTGATCTCACCGTTCGAGATCACGGCCTTGATATCGGACCCGGTTCTGATCTGGCTCCACAGGTAATAGGAAATCCTGTATCTCTTGTCCCCGGAGAGGATCCAATACTGCTCTCTGCGGCCGCTCTCCCGCTCCGTCTCGGGGAGGTTGAGCTCCGCGTAATAAGGCTCGTTGTCCGCTCCGGATGTGACCTCATCCCGGTCGTACAGCCACTTCATGATGCTGTAATAGTACTTCTTGGCAAATACCGGGATGTCCACATAGACCGGTTCCTCGTAGGTCTCCGTGTGGTACACCGTCCTGTAGCGTGGGATCTGGTGCTCGATCTCCTCGTAATAGCCGTTGCCCAGGTCCCGGTACTCGATCTCCGTGTCGTACCCGTCCAGTACCTCTTCCGCCACTTCTCTTGTTCTGGTCTCGTAGTGGTCCAGAACATGGTTGTAAGTGTAGACCTCGTCGCGGCTCGTGACATTCCAGGCCCCGTCCGGCAGATCCCAGCTGCTCTCCCTTACCTCCTGGTAGCGCTCAACGGAGACGCTCCGCTCCCAGGTTTTGGAGTCCACATGCATCTTCCTGGTCTTTGGCATGGCCATGAAGATCAGCAGGGCTATGATCGCCGCGATTCCCAAAAAGAGCGGCAGCCGGCTTCGCCCGGCTGATCTCGTGCCGGTGTCGGTTCCTTCCGCCTTTCGCTTGTCCTCCTCGCGCTTTTCCTCTCGCTCTCTGTCCTTCTCTTTGCTCTCGAAGTAATCCGTATCGCTCTCTTCCCGCGCCGCGCCGCAGGCGGAGCAGAACTTGTTGTCGTCAGGGTTGAGCGTCTGGCAGAAAGGACACACCCAGTCCGGATTCTTGTTGATCTTATCCGGATCCTTTACATAGTTCTTGGGTCCGGCCATATAAAAAGTTACATCCTTGCCGCGAGGTTTGCCGCAGTGAGGACAGATCTTGATCTCTCCCGAGATCCGGTCAGCACCGCAGTAGTCGCAATCCCAGCAGCCGACTACAATTTTACCCATATTTATCCCCAATACTGTCTTAAGGACCCGCCGCGGTTTGCCGCGGCGCGTGTCAATGCCACCGTTACGCTCTCATTTTATCATTAATCCCGGAAAGGCGCTATAGCGGTGCGAAACTAAGACGTATTACGTCAATGAAAATAGTCTGCTAATCCGCCGATATTCGTCTTGACTTGTCCGTTTGAATTTGCTAACCTGTTCCTTGCAGCAATTTCATAATTCTACGTTGAAATTCTTAGGAGAAAGAAATGCGCCTGCGTCCGCGTCACAACTGCCTCGTCGGAAACGACTGCAAAATAGTGACAGTATGACAGAGCGGAAGCCGGGCCATTTTGCCGAAGGAGCAGCACTCTCAGGTGCCCGCGAATGCGGGCGGCGACTAAGAATGGATGTAGCTCTGGAGAATCTCGTGAACGAGTACCGAAGGTGCAAAGCCCGCCGCCGATGCGGCGCAGGCTGAATCTCTCAGGTCAAAGGACAGGGTGCATGACCGGCTAACAGCCGCGTCTTTTACTTGTGCGATATGAGACCGCCGGAGCAATCCGGCGGTCTTTCTTTTTTTGACGAAACATGAAAACGTTGCAGAAACCATTAACGATAACGGAGGAAATCAGGGAAATGTTATTGCAGTTGGTACAAACGATTAACTCGTATCTGTCGGACTATGTTCTTGTCTTTTTATTGATCCTGGTGGGTCTGTGGTACTCAATCCGGACCGGATTTGTCCAAGTCCGCTTCTTTGGGGAAGGCGTCAAGCGCGTCTTCGGAAACATCTCGCTCAACGGCAAAAAGCATGAGAGCGGAATGAGTTCCTTCCAGGCTCTTGCCACTGCCATCGCGGCTCAGGTCGGAACCGGCAACATCGTAGGCGCTTCCGGCGCTATTTTGACAGGCGGACCCGGCGCCATCTTCTGGATGTGGGTCATCGCGTTCTTCGGAATGGCGACCATCTACGCGGAGGCCGTACTCGCGCAGAAGACGAGGATCAAGCACAAAGACGGCAGCATCCTGGGCGGACCCGTTTACTACATCACGACCGCCTTCAAGGGATCTTTTGGCAAGTTCCTCGCAAGTTTCTTCGCGGTAGCGATCATACTCGCGCTGGGATTCTTCGGCTGCATGGTGCAGTCCAACTCCATCGGCTCCACCTTCCAGACCGCTTTCGGCGTCCCGTCCTGGATCGTCGGCATCGTCCTGGTCCTGATCTGCGCAGTCATCTTCATCGGCGGAATGAACCGCCTCGCCTCCGTCACTGAGAAGATCGTCCCCATCATGGCTCTCATCTTCATCCTCGGCGGAATCGTGGTCCTGGCTGCCCGCATCACTTACATTCCCGCGACCTTCGGCATGATCTTCCGCTATGCCTTCACGCCCCAGGCCATCATCGGCGGAAGCTTCGGCACAGCCATCAAGACCGCTGTCTCCCAGGGCGCCAAGCGCGGCCTCTTCTCCAATGAAGCAGGTATGGGTTCAACTCCGCACGCGCACGCGCAGGCCAATGTGGCCACTCCTCACGAGCAGGGCGTGGTCGCCATGATCGGCGTCTTCATCGATACTTTTATCGTTCTGACGCTCAACGCGCTGGTCATCATCTCGACCCTCTACACGGCGGACGGCGTCCTCGCGAGCGGATATACAGAGAGCACCGTCAATGCGGCCGGCGAGGCGATCGTAAAGTCCAACCTGGCGCAGACCGCGTTCAGCACGGTATTCGGTCAGGGCTTCGGCAATGCCTTCGTCGCGATCTGCCTGTTCTTCTTCGCCTTCTCCACTGTCCTTAGCTGGAACATGTTCGGCAAGATCAACGTCATCTACCTCTTCGGGCAGAAGGCCGTCCGCGTCTATGAAGTCATCGCGCTGGTATTCATTTTCCTCGGAACGCTCGCCTCCAACGACCTGGTCTGGGAGCTCTCCGACATGTTCAACCAGCTGATGGTTATTCCCAACGCCATTGCGCTCCTCGCGCTCACGGGTATGGTCGTCGCCAGCATTAAGCAGAAGTAAGCATCTCAGCAAAAAGGTACTCCGCGGAGTGCCTTTTTTTTCGCTGTTTTTAAGTAAAACTTCCTATCAGACAGCAATATTTGCATATGCCGGCATGTTAAATTTTATCAAATTTTAGAAATTTTTCATTTTTTCCCTATAATCTATGGAAAATTTAAAAATTCTCTGCTATCATACCTTCCGTAAATCACACAACAGCATGGGACTCTGGTCCCAATTAGAAAGGGGAAAACTCTATGGAACAGTTTTTCAAACTGAAGGAGCACGGCACTGATGTCAAAACAGAGCTGGCAGCAGGTCTTACTACCTTCATGACAATGGCTTACATCCTGGCTGTAAACCCCAGCATCCTGAGTGCATCCGGCATGGATTCAGGCGCGATCTTTACAGCAACGGCTCTGGCATCCGCGATCGCCTCTTTCCTGATGGCCTTCCTCGCCAATCTTCCGTTCGTACTCTCCGCAGGCATGGGCCTCAATGCTTATTTTGCATACACCGTAGTTCTGGGAATGGGCTATTCCTGGCAGATGGCTCTGACCGCCGTCTTCGTCGAGGGTGTGATCTTCGTCGTTCTCTCCCTGACGAACATCAGAGAAGCGATCTTCAACGCCATCCCGGCCACTCTTAAGATTGCCGTTTCCGTCGGTATCGGCCTCTTCATCACCTTTATCGGTCTGCAGAACGCCCACATCGTCGTGGACAGTGCCACACTGGTCTCTGTATTTTCCTTTAAGGCTTCCATGGAGAACGGCACCTTCAGTTCCGAGGGTATCACAGTACTTCTGGCCATCATCGGCATTCTGATCACCGCGATCCTTATGCTGCGCAATGTCAAGGGTTCTATCCTTCTCGGCATCATCGCGACATGGGTTCTGGGCATCATCTGCCAGCTGGTGGGCCTCTATGTTCCCAACCCCGAAGCAGGCTTCTACAGCGTCATTCCTTCCGGAATCATCTCCATGCCCGCTTCCGTTGCGCCTACACTCTTTAAGCTCGACTTCTCCAGCATTGCAAGCGTGGACTTCGTAGTCGTCATGTTCGCTTTCCTTTTTGTCGATATGTTCGATACACTGGGAACTCTGATCGGCTGCGCTTCCAAAGCTAACCTCCTCGACGAAGAAGGCAAGCTTCCCGGCATCAAGGGCGCTCTTCTCTCCGACGCGGTCGGCACAATTTGCGGCGCATGCCTCGGAACCTCTACGATCACAACTTTCGTAGAGTCCGCATCCGGTATCGCAGAAGGCGGACGCACAGGTCTCACGGCGATCTCTGCCGGTTTCCTGTTCCTTCTCTCCCTCTTCTTCTCTCCTCTGTTCCTGACGATTCCTTCCTTCGCCACTGCTCCCGCACTGGTCATGGTCGGTTTCCTCATGATGCAGCAGGTCAGCAAGATCGAGTGGGATAACGTCCTCGAAGCGATCCCCGCTTTCATCTGCATCTTCGCGATGGCGTTCATGTACTCCATCTCCGAAGGTATCTGCTTCGGTATCATCTCCTACACTGTCCTCAACGTTGCAGCAGGCAAGGCTAAACAGGTCACACCTCTGATGTACGTTCTGACACTTGTATTTATTCTGAAGTACATCCTGATCTGATCAGGACTCTCTGCAGAACATGACAAAACGCTTCCTTGCTGATCGGCAGGGAAGCGTTTTTTTGGCCAAAAAAGTGTATACCCTCTTTTAAAACCCTTCTTCAGTGGAATATCCACCGAAGAAGGCGCCGGGAAAGGGTACCATAACCGCTATTGAGGTATATAGGTCTGTTTCTGTTCCCTTCTTCAGTGGAATATCCACCGAAGAAGGGTTTTGAAAAAGCACTATCACTTTATAAATCGCCCAAAATATAGACAATTTATGTTTGTTTTCCCGTATAGTTTAGAATTCCACCGTCTCCGGAGCCGCCGTAAAGGAACTGAAGGTCGCCTTAGCATTTTTGAAATAGAGAACTTCCGTGTTCGCGTCTTCCGGGTCATACATAGCGCGGAGGCTCGGATATGCATCCAGCATGGACTTTTTTGCCTCTACGCGATCATCGTCGACAAGTTCGCCCGCTACGCGCACCCATACGCCATCCTTGAACGCGCAGATCTCCGCCTTGGGGTTTGCCGCCAGCTGCTTTGCGACGTCTTTCTTTCTGCCGGTCTGAATATAGAGCTTCCCCTCGAAGATGTGAATCGTTCCAAAGGGACGAACGCGGGGCTGATCGCCCTCAACGGTGGCAAGATAATACGTCTGTGCCTCTTTGATAAAACTGCAAACTCTTTCCATGTCTGTCATAATGTACCTCCTTATTTAATAAATCATGATTGATTTTTTTCAGGCAATTCATTGAGAAGCGTAAACCCGAGGATCATCGCTCCTCCGACCACCTGCAGCAGGCTCATCGGCTCACGCAGCACGGTGACCGACAGAATCACTGCCAGCAGCGGATCTATATAGCTGAGAAGCGCCGCCTCCTGCCCTGTCACATACTGCAGTGACGAGAAGTACATGCAGTAGGCGATTCCGGTGTGCACAAATCCTACGATCAGCAGAAAGGCCCACCCGCGCGGGTCCAGATCTCCCAGATGGGTCCCGCCGGTCATCAGCACGTATGGCAGGAGCGTCACGACCGCTGCCACGAACTGAAGAAAAGTCCGCTGGATCCCGCCCACATTTTTGATGAATTTGTTGAGCAGAACGACCGTCGCGTACAGAACGGCCGCCCCCAGTCCGAACAGGATTCCGATGTGATCCGTTCCTTTTCCGCTCATGCCGCCCCCGCTCATCGTGATCAGAAGGATTCCCAAAGTCGACATGACAAAACAGAGAATCCCGCGCCCGGTCAGCTTTTCCCTGAACAGAGTCGCGCTCACGAAGGTTATGATCACAGGCGCCGCATAGTAGCTCAGAGTAGCCACGGAAACCGTCGTGTATTTATAGGCTTCGAACAGAAGGATCCAGTTAAATCCCATGGCTATGCCGGATATGATCAACAGGATCAATTCCCTGCGCATCCCGGCAAACTCTATCTTCTGCCCCGTAACAAGCAGGTAGAGCCCGATCACCGCAGTGGCCAGGACTGCCCTGTACAGAGCCACTTCGCTCGATGGAAGCGGAATAGCCCGCACGAAGAGCCCTATGGTCCCGAATATGGCCATGGAGAGCCCGATCAGAATCCTGGCAGTGCCGGATTTATCTCGGCCGGATCTGACCGGCCCTTTTCCCTCATTCATATCATATCCTCAATTTCCTCATCACTGTAACCGAGCCCCCGCAGAATCTCCTTTGTGTGGTAGCCTTCCGGATACCCGGCGTGCCGGTACTCCACCGGGCTCGCCGACAGGTGAACGGGGCTCCCCATCTGCCTGATGGTCCGGCCGTCCGTCAGCGGGATCTCCACCTCCGGCCACATCCCCCGGCTTACCAGGTGCTCGTCCCGGGACACCTCCTCTATGCTCATGACGGGCTCCACGCAGGCGTCCGCCTCCGCAAAGATCTCTTTCCACTCCTCCAGCGTCTTCGAGAGGAACGTCTTTTGCAGGGCGGCTTTTACCATGGGCTGGTCGGTCTTCAATATTTTGCCGTCCCGCCAGTCGGTGAATCCGAGCCTGTCGCACAGGGCCGCCCAGAACTTGGGCTCCAGCGCGCCCACACTGACGTAGCCGCCGTCCGACGTCTCATAGAAGTCGTAGATGCCGCCTCCGTTTAAAAGGCCGCTCTCCCGCGCCGGCGCATTTCCCCCGGCAAAATAGCTCGCCCCGTCCATGGAATTGAAGGGCACAATGCTGTCCTGCATGGAGACGTCGATATACTGGCCTTCTCCGGTCCTCTCGCGGTAGATGATGGCCGCAAGAATACTTGTGACCGCATTCATCGATCCGCCCGCCACATCGGCGATCTGGAAGTTGTAGAGGCTGGGCCCCTGGACCCTTCTGCCCGCTGCCGCCGCGATCCCTGCTCTCGCCATATAGTTGATGTCATGGCCGGCCCTGAGAGACAACGGCCCTGTCTGCCCGTAACCTGTGATCGAGCAGTAGATGATCCGGGGATTAACCTCGCATAGCTCTTCGTATCCCAGTCCCAGCTTTTTCATGACGCCCGGCCGGAACTGCTCCACGATGATGTCGTACTCCGTGATCAGTTTTCTGACCGCCTCTACGGCGGCCGGTTTCTTGAGATTCAGATGGATCGTCTTCTTGCCGCGGCCCAGCCAGGCCTGCGCGCCGGTCACGGTCGCCCCATCGATCACGGGCGGCCAGTTGACCACCAGGTCGTATTTGTCTTTGCCGCTGATCTTCAGGACCTCCGCGCCGAGATCCGCCAGCGTCATTGTGGCGTAAGGTCCGGGAAGAAGTGTGCTGAAATCCAGTACTTTATATCCGCTGAGTGCACCCATCTGTCATCCATCCTCTCTTTTATCCTGTTTTAACCTATTGCGCTGATCAAACCGCTCTGAACTTTTCAGCAGTTCCCCGTATACACAAACTTCAGCTTCTCTCTCGCGACCTCTGCGAGCCGGTAGACCTTCTTTACATCCGTCGCATCCCGGTCCGTCATATGAAACCGCGGGAAAAACCTGGAAATATGCAGCGGAATCTCCCGCCCGGGCGATTTTCCTGTAAGCCCGGCGATCCACTCGCACATCTGCCGCATCTCCTCTTCCGAGTCGTTTTCTCCGGGAATGATCAGCGTAGTCAGTTCTACGTGGCAGGTTTTTACAGCCCGCTCTATAAACCGCATGACCATGCCTCTGTCGCCTCCCAGAACATCCCTGTAGTACCTGTCCGTAAATCCCTTCAGGTCTATGTTCATCGCGTCCATATAGGGCAGAATTTCCTCCAGGACGGCAAGCTCAGCCGTTCCGTTGCTGACCAGCGCGTTCACCATCCCGGCTTTGCGGACAAGCTTCGCCGTGTCCCTGACAAATTCGTATCCGACCAGCGGCTCATTATATGTAAAAGCGACGCCGATATTTCCCTTGTTTTTGTAATAGAGAGCCGTCTCGGCGATCTGCTCCGGCGTCGCGAACTGCGCGCTCTGCGCGCAGCGCATGGCCTCTTCGGACCAGGAGATCTCGTAATTCTGGCAGAAAGGGCATCGGAGGTTGCAGCCGTAGCTGCCCACAGAAAGAATACGGCTGCCCGGCCGAAACTTTCTCAGCGGCTTCTTTTCTATGGGATCGAGCGCCAGAGAAGTCAGCCTCCCGTAGTTAGCCGCCCGCACCGCTCCTCCCGCGCATATTCTCGCGCCGCAGAACCCCGTCTGCCCTTCCATCAGGTCACAGTGCCTGAAACACACCTCACATATAGCCATGGTCCCTCCTGCGCGTGTTCAAGGCCCGCAGAGCGGGCCGCCGCCTCACCTGCAGCGACAGGGGGGAAATCCCCTGATCCCTCCTGCGCTCAGTGGTGCCTCACAACCTCAAATCTCTGCAGCTGCACATCCTTGTCCCACTCGGCGATCCCGGCTTTGCTCTTGGCGATGGCAATCTGCTGCTCCACCGTGTCGACGCCGTCGAGGTCCGGCAACAGAAGCCCTCTCTTTCTTCCCTTGGTCACAATGACGCCGTAGCGCCTGACATCCAGCTCGCGAGGCGAGCTGATCGGCTCCGGATCACCCAGCACGTCGACGCTGATCTCCAGCCACTCGAGCTCATCCGCCCTGATGGGATCGAACCTGGGATCCCTGGTCGATGCGCTGACCGCGTTCTCAATGATCTCCTTCGCCAGACTGTCCTGTACGGCCGCGATCGTCCCGATGCAGCCCCTGAGCCTGCCGTGCTCATGGATGGACACAAAAGCCCCTGCGCGCCGCTCAGAGAGCTCAGAAGGCAGGTCCTGCGGCATCGGCAGCCGTTTATGGTGCAAAATATAGTACTCCACAGACGCCCTGGCCAGCCTCACGTAGGGGTCCTCGGCGCTTCTGGCCGCTTCCAGCTTCTTCTCCTGCTGCGCCAGGTACTGCTCCAGAAAGCGCCTGCCCGGGTCCGAACTTTGAGGATAGAACGTGCAGATGCCGTACCCGACGCCGGTCACATCTTCATGGGAGAGCTGCTCCGCCTTGACAGAGATTCCGTCAAAAGCACCCGCCATGATCACGAAGGAGCGGTGCCCGCACTCGGCTGCCCTCTCGCAGAAGGTCTCGTCGAAGTCGAACAGCTCGCCGAAAGAGGCCCTGGAGCAGACGTCCATGATCCTCTCGTCGTACTGCGGCCCCTCCTTGGCATATCCGTAAGGCCCGTAGTCCTGCAGCTTATGAGAGAGATCTCCGCTGGCCACGAACACCGCCTTCCGCCCCAGCCGCTCGACCGCCTCGCGGATCATCTGCCCTAGTTTATAGTGCTCTGTGAGGGGCAGGCCGGAGAGTCCGATCCTCACTATTTTGCCCCCTGCGTATTTCTGCCTTATGAAGTAAAGCGGCACCATGGTCCCGTGGTCGAGATTTCTGTCCCGCTCTCCCATGACGCCGGCGGGAAATCCCTGCTCGCCGGCAAGCTCTGCGATGGCACGGACCAGTTCCGCGTCGTATTCCTCTTCAAAACGCACCTGGGAGGCCCGGAAGCGCCCGAAGTCCCCTTTGGCACCCCTTCCGGGCGAAATATGAAAATAATCGGCGTACATCACCGAGTGCGGACTCGTGATAATGATCGTGTCGGGCGAGAGCGCCGCGATCTCGTCGGCGACGCGCTCGTAAGCCCTTGTCGTCTTCTCGATCTGCTTCTCCCCGCCGCGGCCGACGGCCGGCACGATCATAGGCGGATGCGGCACCATAAAAGCTGCAAGTATTCCCATAAACTCCTCCTGACTGTTCCCTGAGCAGGCGCTCCAGCGCTCCGCAGACAGACATTCCGCCTTGCTTACTTGTCCCTTATTATAAAATCCGTCACTCCGGTGACGATCTCCCTGTCCGCGTTCTTAAAGTGCTCGGGATCTCTTCCTTTAGTTTTGGAGACTTCGTTCAGTTCCTCCCAGGGAACGATGCAGGCGTGGCGAAGTCTCAGATAATCTTTGTGCTCCTTGGAGCCGCGCACTTTCATCCACTCCTCGGTCTCCGCCTTCGTCATCGTGATCCAGCCATTGCTGACCATGTAAGCATTCCACCTGTGATGCTCCGTCTGAGCCAGTTTTTCCACCATATTCTCATCCTTGAGCAATCTGTTATAAGCCTCGATCAGGTCGTTGAGTCTCCCGCTGCCGCTGCCGACCTCATTGGAGTACAGCGCCTTGTACCAGTATTCGGCCATATCACTGCCGGAGATTTCCTGCGGCTCACTCTTTTGGGATCTGAGCCCCTTCTTCAGCTGCTCCTCAATCGCGCCCGAATCATAGAGCCGGTTCACAATATACAGGGCGCTGGCTTCCGAACTTCGGAAGTTATAGACAGACTCGTTGAGCTGATCCCACGTGCTCCTCCTCTCTTCCACGGTCGGCTCTCTTCCCATGTCATTGCAGTTATAGGAGAGCTGTACCCGGTAGAGGCTTTCCAGGAGCTTACTGTGAAGAAGATTTCTTGCGGAGAAGATTTCCTTGTCCGTTCCGAATATATGGAAATCGTAAGGTTCCTGGCTCTCCTGAACCTTGAGCCGCTTGGCCTGTTCCGCCTTTTCGGCGTCCCTCACAAGCACCGCTATGAACGGCTGCCGGTTCCGGACAGGCAGCTGCCTGGCGACCCAGGTCTTATACCACATCGCGAGACGGATATTGGTCTCATCGTTCTCGCCCGCAATGATCACGTAATTGGCCTTAGTGATATCCATCGTGTTAAGCTGGGGATTATTGTCTTTTCCGATATTCACGAAATCGGGCTTCAGATCTTCTCCTCCCGCCTTATTCTTATCGAACAGGCCCGGGCAGGACATCTTCAGTTTCCGTTCAAGCCTGCTTGCGTCTTCCCCGATGTAGGTGATCTTGAGAGGCGCCGAACCGATCGTACCCATCCAGGTTCCGTTCAGGAGCAGCTCCTCGGCGACGCTCCCCTTTCCCAGGATCGTGAGCTCGATCTTTTCTTCCCCGACGCCCAGGCCGGAGAACAGGGGCCACCTCGCATAGAGCTCCTGCGCGTAGAGGCGCTCAACATCGAGGATCCGGACAAAGATACCGTATTTCTCCTGCGCGTCCAGAATATTGTCCAGCTCATTGTCATGCAGCAGAATATCGATCATGACTTTCTCGGTTCTCTCTCTGTCTATATTTTCCGCCTGTTTGAGAATGCCGATCGCATCGTCAAAATTCCTGTCCTCATTTTCAAGCAGGAAATAGCGGATCCTCTTGGGGCCGAAAACAGTGTAGAGCCAGCGCAGATAGCTGACGGAATAATACTTGATGATCTTCATCAGGGACGCCGGGCTGTCCTGCGTATACAGTCCCTTGATCCTGAGGATGATTTCCAGCTCCTCTTCCTTAAGATCCTCCTCGACATTGCAGAACAGAAAAGAACTCCTTCTCCTCTCTTCTTTGCCCAAAGACTCCCAGATGCTCGCCGCCAGGTCGACATTTTTCTTCCCGGCGCCGTTAAAGATGAAAAAAATCTTCTTTAAAGAATACCTGCTGCTCTCAAACCAGTATCCCATTTTGTTGCGGAACAGTCCCATGACCGTCCAGATTCCGAAGGCAGGCACCAGAGCGCTGACCCAGAACAGGATTCCGGAGTAGATCTGCAGAAAGAGCAGGCTCGCCCCTGACTTTTCCGCGAGCGTTACGATCTCAATGGCCGTCTCATAATTGGCGTCGAGAGAGACCGTCTGCATGAGGCGGACGAACATGTAGGGAATCGAGAGCAGGGCCTTTCCCAGAGATCCCGTTCCCGGATCCCAGGAATAGATGACCCAGGGCAGATAGAGCACGCATGTGCAGAACAGAGAGAGCGCGAACAGGGACTGTCTCGGAATTTTCCAGCGCCCTGTCTCTTTTTGTTCAAAATAATAGTGAAGAAAGAATATTGCGACTCCTATTGCCGCGATTGCCAAAAAAACTTTAAAGATCATTTTCCCTCCCCTTGTTATTTAAGTATTCTGTATAAAACACAATCAGTGACAAACAAAACCGCCAGACATCGGCTGACGATCGAAATGATCCGCGCGTCGGCCATCCCCACCAGCCTGATCATGATCGGGATCACCATATAGACCAGCGCCAGTCCGGACAGGCCAAAAAAGAGAACCGACCGCAGACATATATATCCGCCTATATTTCCGAAGTTCCATATTTCCGTGTTGTAGTCCCAGAGGCGGGTGTTAAACACGTGATAGAGCACGTAGCCGGTGACGAATTCCATGATGCCTGAGACAAGCACGCACAGCAAAAACACGAGCAGCGGATTGTCCTTGAATCGGTAGACCAGCATCGTGAACGCCGCCCCTCCGAATACATAGATCGGGATCCACGGCCCGAAGGTCGATCCTCTTTTGACAAAATATCCCAGATCGATCCTGTAGAACAGCTCCTCGTAAATAAATCCGAACACGCCGCTGAACGCCATGATCAGGATCAGCAGATTTATCAGCTGCGAAGTATCCCAGCCGGTCTCCTGTCTGAGAAGTCCCATAACCTTGTATCCCCCTGTTTTTTAAAAGTCTAAAGTTCAGCACCCCAAGTCCCAAATGCCTCGCATTCGGGGTGCTGAATAATTACAAAAAAAGAGGCAGAGAAAACTCTCCACCTCATTATACCGTAAAACTGCTGCGCGATTGTTTTTTATCGCTCTATTTTCTTTTTTTCTTGCCTTCCGACATTTCCGTCAGAACGGTGATCGTGGAATTCATCTGCGGATCCGCAAGTCCGGCAGCTTCTTCCGCCTTCTCTTCCGCGTCCAGCCTGGCTCTTCGCGCCTCCAGAAGCGGCAGTATGCCCTCCTGGTAAACGAAGTCGATGATCGCGGCCAGCGGAATAGCCAGCAGGATTCCCACAACGCCGAAAATATTGCCGAACAGCACGATCGAGATCAGGATCAGGAGTCCCGAGACGCCCAGAGAGTCGCCGAAGAGCTTCGGCTTGATCACATAGCCGTCCAGAGTCTGCAGGATGCAGGTGAATATGATGAACATGAGCGCATGCCAGGGATTGACCAAAAGCAGGATAAACCCGCCGATCACGCCGCCGATCACAGGTCCGAAGCTCGGGATCAGGTTTGTGACTCCGCACACGACCGCGATCAGCCCTACGTACTGCATTCCCGTAATCGCCATGAAAACGGCTGTGGCGCCGCCTACGATCGCTCCGTCTAGAAGGGAGTAGACAATGTAGCGCACCAGAATATGGTTGCAGCGCGCCATGAAATGGACCACTATATCGTACCACTTCTGAGGCACCAGGGCTCTGAGCAACCGCGTCGCGCCGCTCTTGATATTGTCCTTGGCCATGAGAAGGTAGATGGACAGTATAAACGCGATCAGCCAGTTAAAGAGATTCTTGCCAATATCCGCGGAGGTAGAGGCGATCTTTCTCATCGACGTTCCCAAAAGCTGGGAAGCCGTCTTGATGATATCCTCTGAGGAAGCCATCATCTCCTGCAGCTGGTTTCCCAGGTCCAGCGTCCCTATGTTCAGATTGGCAATCAGGTTGTTGAGCTGTACGATGTAGTTGTCCATGTTGCTGACGAGAAGCAGGATGCTCTCGATCAGCTGCGGGATCAGCATGAGAAGCAGCACCAGGATCACCAGGATCACCAGGACCATGGCCAGCAGGACGGACAGCGCCCATCCTATATTCTTCTTGTTGATCTTCCCGAACACTCTCCTGTGGAGGGCGCTCGCCAGCGGGTGGACCAGATAGGCCAGGACACACCCCAGAAAGATCGGCGCGAATTTGCTCAGCACGCCCCTGACCACATCGAAGATCGGGCCCAGGCGGGTCAGCACCACATAGCCCACTACGCCGATCAGGATCGCGACCGCGTTGTTATACCACTTTTGTTTTTTAAACTTTTCTCGTTTCATTATTCATTCGCATTGTTGTCAAAATATTCCTGCACCGGCACGACCGGAGTCCAACTAAATTATAAAGATTTACGTTAGTTTGCGCAACGGGCATATTTCGGCGCGGAGTGAATGCGGCGCAAATTTTTTTCAAAAATAATGCTCAGTTTTTTAAAAAAAGGGTTGCATTTCCTCTTGTGACCATATATAATAGCACTTGCCTGTTGAGAGACAGGAACTTCAAATTGAAGATCGGGGTGTAGCGCAGCTGGCTAGCGCACTTCGTTAGGGACGAAGGGGTCGTGGGTTCGAATCCCGTCACTCCGATGAACAGGAAAGATCGCAGATTTATCTGCGGTCTTTTCTTTTATGTTATAATACAAGAAGATGTCTGTGAACATCCTTTTACCAAACTCTCAGGAGGTACTTTCATGAATCAGATAGCGGCGTTTGTAGATGCTGTGTATGACTGTTACGACAAGGTCGTCCCGATCGCGGAAGAAGGGCAACAGCTTCCTCCCAAAGATGTGCTCGAGGAAGTGTGCCAGACTCTCCTCAACGTCAGCTGCATGCGCGAAGAAGGCCGTTTTCCCTCCTTCCGGGTATGCTTCATAGATCCGGATTCCGAACTGCTCGACACCTATATCTACGCGCACGTTCTGCGCTTTAAGGAGCCCGTAGGTTTTACCCCCAGAGATCTCAATAAGCTCGCTCCCGCCCTCAGCCCGGTCATGAGCTACCTGATCCTGGACATTAAGGAGAGACCTTTTAAGGCGATCGGCGTGATCGCCGCTTATACCACCTGGGAGAAGATCGTCACCAGAGAGCTCTCCTCGGGCAATCGCATGCCCCAGGTGCCCAACATTCTAGTAAACGGGCCCGGCGAGCTCAGGGCCTGCTTCGGAGAGACCTCCATGATCAACTACAACGCCGGGCGCTGTATCTTTTTCCGCACCGACATTTTTACTTCGACGCTCGTCGCCGAAAAGCTGCGGCAGGACACCTGCATCTCGGAAAACGACCGCCTGCGGCTCCTCTACAGGATTCTCTGGAAAGTGAGCAATTACGGGCACGGCGCCGCCATTCTGATCACCCCCTCCGCTGAGGCGTGCAGCGAGTTTATCGACCTCAAATACCGGCTGGACAGCGGCTTTTTGTTCGAAAACGGCGCAAAGAACGAACCTCTCACGGCGACGGCGAAGGAGAAAGAAATCACCACGTATGCCGATCTCATAGCCAGGCTCACCAATGTCGACGGCTCCGTCGTACTCACCAAGGACCTGGAACTTCTGGGGTTCGGCGCGGAGATCCTCGTGGACAAGATGCAGCGCAGACACCCCGATATGTGCTTTATGGGCTACGACAACAAGGAGCAGACCTACAAGACCTTTAAGGACCACGGCATGCGCCACAGGGCCGGCTATCGCTTCTGTGACGCCGTCGAAGGGAGCGTCGCCTTTATCATCTCCCAGGATGGTATGGTAGAGGCGTGTACAAAGCATGACGGCAAGGTCGTTGTGTACGACAACGTCGCTCTGCCGCTTCTGTGATCACTTTGTCCCGCATAAAACCCCGCGGATTTGATTTATTATCAAATCCGCGGGGCTGTTTTTTTCGTATTCTCTTCCCGGTGATCAGATCGTGGTGACGCTGTCCGGATATTCAATTTCCTCTTTCTTCGTAAGCCGCACACTCTTCGCGACAAGATTTTCCGCCGCGGAGGCGTCAAACGAGGGATCTGCGGCCGGGACCGAAGGGTCCGTAAACCAGTCGCCAATCGGCGTCCCGTCCGGAAACTGCTTCAAAATATCATTCGCGCTCATCTGTTTATCCCCCTTATGTGTCTTTTGCTCACCAATATCCCAGTTCTGCGCCTTTTTCGTATATCCCATTTGCCAGCGCCTTATAGCCTGCGTCATTGAGGTGCGTGTTGTCGATCTCCGGATGCCGCAGTTGCAGGGAAATATAACCGTTTTCGGCCCGTTCCCTGTCCTCCTCCGTCTCTTCCAGGTCATTTATGGAAAGCCCTTTTTCGATCAGGTACTTTCTCCCTTCAAACAGATGCTCTCCGAAGGCCTCTCTGAATCTTGCCTCATAGTAGGTGTCCTCCAGGCCGATGGGCTCCGTCGTATACCCCCAGATTTGGTCGAAGTCATTCGGGTCATCCGTCGAACTCACTATGATATAGCGGTCTGTCCCCGCCTCCGCGATCATTCTGCGATACTGTCCGATCAGCTCGTCGAGATCGTTCCAGCCGCCGTTGTCACCCATCTGAATGACCAGAATGTCCTCGGACTGGTTTCCATAGCTCAGGCTCCTCGCCAGGATCTGCCTGCTGTCCTCTCCTCCCACGCCCAGATTTCTGACCGGCATTCCGGTGAGCTGTGCCAGGACGTCCGGATAAGTGAGCTCATCGCCTCCGTATCCTTCCGTGATCGAATCTCCCCAGCAGTTGATCTCCTCGTCCGGACTGTTGACCTCGGCGTAAGCCGGATGCAAAGTGGCGTATTCCGAGGAGCTTTCGGATTCGGTCGCGGCCTCCGGCGACTGTTCCGGCTGCTCCGGCTGTTCCTGACCTGTCTGTGCCCCGCTGCACGCCCCCAGGCACAGCGCTGCGATCAGGACCACCGCTGTGCGGATAAAACGTTTTTTCATTGATTCTCTTTTCAAAATACGTAACTATGCAGCCCCCGGGGTGCTGAATAATTAAAAAAATAGCTGCCGCTTCTATTTTAAGCGACAGCTAAACAAATAATCAATATTTTGCTTATGCAATTGCCTTCTTGGCAACCTCAGTAAGAGCTGCGAAGCCTGCTGCGTCGTTTACAGCGAGCTCAGCGAGCATCTTGCGGTTGATGTCAACGCCTGCGACCTTAAGGCCGTGCATCAGCTGGCTGTAGCTGAGTCCGTTCATTCTGGCACCTGCATTGATACGAACGATCCAAAGAGATCTCATCTGTCTCTTCTTCTGCTTTCTGCCTGCGAATGCGGATGTCTGCGCACGCATAACGGACTGCTTGGCGATTCTGTACTGCTTGGACCTGGCTCCTCTGTAGCCCTTGGCAAGCTTTAATACTCTGTTGTGTTTCTTTCTCGCATTAAGAGCGCCTTTAATTCTGGCCATTTTATCTATCCTCCATTATATGTAAGGCACAAATGTATTGTGCGTTTCTTCCTAAGTCCCAAACCGAATCTGTATGAATTACAGATAAGGCATGATCTTCTTCATTGTCTTGATGTTGGTAGCGTCTGCCAGAATAGGCTTTCTGAGGTTTCTCTTCCTCTTTGTGCTCTTCTTGGTCAGGATGTGGCGCTTATTGGCTTTAAATCTCATAAGTTTGCCGGTGCCTGTCAGTTTGAAGCGCTTTGCAGCAGCTCTCTTAGTTTTCATCTTGGGCATTCTATTTACCTCCTTTGCCAAACGTGGATCCGATCCACTTCCGACCATGCCGACGGCACGATCGGGGAACCTCCGCGGCCTGTGCGGCCTTGGACTTCCTCGTGAAAGTACATTGGCTTTCACTGTCTTACTTGCAGCTGATGTCGTCTGTCACTAACCCCTGACAGAACTCTATTCAAACCGGCATTGTGATCATGGGTGATCTGCCGCAGATCTTCGGTTATTCCGATCTGCCGATCACTGCTTCTTGCCGGCAAGAAACATTGTAAGGCTGCGTCCCTCTACCTTCGGGGCCTTGTCGACCGCCGCGCAGTCCTTGAGCGCATCCGCGAAATCCGTCAGGATGTGCGCGCTCTGCTGCATGTGGGCCATCTCACGTCCGCGGAAACGAAGCGTCACCTTCACGCGGTCGCCCTTGGTGAGGAACTTTCTTGCAGCATTGATCTTGGTCTGGAGATCGTTGGTATCGATGTTAGGGGACATACGGATCTCCTTGATCTCCACTGTGTGCTGCTTCTTCTTGGCGTCTTTCTCTTTTCTGGTCTTCTCGTACTTGTACTTGCCGTAATCGATGATCTTGCACACCGGGGGCTTTGCGCCGGGAGAGATCTTGACCAGGTCGAGCTCAGCTTCCTCAGCCAGTTTTCTGGCTTCCGCCGCGGACATGATTCCCAGCATCTCGCCGTCAGCGCCGATCACTCGAACTTCTCTGTCACGAATCTGTTCATTAATGAATAAATTGTCGTTATTGTTTCTGATTGTTGTACCCTCCACAACCTAAGACAAAAGAAAACAGCGGTACAAAACGCACCGCTGTCAACAAATCTCCGATCTGCTTTCGCACTCTGAATGTGCCGAAAGTTCAAAGATTGGTATAAACCGCAAAAGCTTTCGCCGTTGGGTGAGAGCGGTAACTCTTCTTTGTTGTACCAATACGTGTCTCATCACGTACTAAATTACAATATCACTCCGCCCCCATGCTGTCAAGCAATAAGTTTGGAATTTGTGCCGGAAAATTGAGGCAAAATATCGACGCCCGTCTGTTCATCTGCCGTCCGCCTCGCTCTTCTGCTCCGCTTCCTTCTCTCTCTGCAGGGCTTGTTCCATCTTCTTTCGCTCCTGCGGATTGGAGGAGAGGATGTCCAGGCTGGCCATATTGTGCCTGTTCTGCAGTTTTCCGACGCACCAGATGAAGACCCACAAAAAGATCGGGACCGCGATCGTCATGCCAAGGCTGAATCGAAAGAGCCGTCCCGAGCTTTCCGTGCCCATCAGCGCGCTTATAAACGTGAGCAGGTAGAGCCCCACAAGGAGCACGATCCCGATCACGGCGGCAATTCTGCGGGCTGTCCAAGGTGCCTTTTCCGCCGCCTTTCCTGCAGCCTCTTTTTTGCCGGAAGTATTGTTTTCGCTCATCACGCTTCCTCCCAAAGGGCCCTTTGCTCAGGCTTTACGGTTCATCCGCGCGAAAGCGGGGACTTACGGTAAATAATGTCGTCTCTGCCGGGCCCGTTGGAGACCATTGTGATCGGATAGCCGATCTGCTGCTCGATAAACTCGATATACGCTTTGCAGTTCTCCGGAAGGTCCTCGTAGTTCTTAATGCCCCTGATCTCGCACTTCCAGCCGGGGAGCTTCTTCCACACGGGCTTTGCCTTTTTGAGAATGTGTGTGACAGGGAACTCCGTGGTCTGTTCTCCGTCGATGTCGTAGGCGATGCAGACCGGGATCTCGTCCAGATATCCCAGAACGTCCAGCACAGTGAGGGCCACATCGGTCGCGCCCTGCAGGCGGCAGCCGTATTTGGAGGCCACGCAGTCGTACCAGCCGACTCTTCTGGGTCTTCCGGTCGTAGCGCCGAATTCGCCGCCGTCTCCGCCTCTCATACGAAGCTCCTGTGCCTCGTCTCCGAAGATCTCGGAGGTGAACTCCCCTGCTCCCACAGCGGAGGAATAGGCCTTGTTGACAACGACGATCTGCTCGATGACATAGGGAGGGATCCCCGCCCCGATGGCGCCGTAAGCGGCAAGCGTGCTGGAAGAAGTGACCATGGGATAAATGCCGTGGTCAGGGTCCTTCATGGTGCCGAGCTGGCCTTCGAGCAGGATGGTCTTGCCTTCCTTGATCGCGCCGTCCAGGTACTCGGCGACGTTGCCCACGAAGGGGGCGATCATGTCGCGGTACTCGAGCAGTGTCTTTAAGAGTTCCTTCTGGTCGATCGGATCCGTGTGATAGAGATTCACCAGGAGAATATCTTTTTTGACGCAGACGTCCGCGATCTTCTCGGCGAGCACCGCCTCATCCTGGAAGAGCTCGTTGACCTGGAAGCCGATCTTGGCGTATTTGTCGGAATAGAACGGCGCAATGCCCGACTTGGTGGAGCCGAAG
>DGWK01000012.1:0-43114 GCA_002395235.1 Lachnospiraceae bacterium UBA4260
GGCGATGAGATCACTTACGAGATCAGCTATAAGAACTACAAGAACGCAGCCGCAGACGTTGTGATCAAGGATACACTGGATAAGAACGTAGAGTTCGTCAGTGCATCTGATGAAGGAACAGAAGCGGACGGCATTGTAACCTGGACATTTAAGGATGTCGAAGCCGGAGCCGAGGGCAAGGTAACGCTTACCGTGAAGGTACTGGAAGGCGCACTGAAGTCCAAGGAAGGTCCCGGCAAGGTCGTGAACGGCGGCGACAGCACAACTGTCAAGGTCGGAAACGATCAGGAGTACTCGGTGGAAGTGGTCGAGAACCCTGTTCCTGAGCCTCCTGTGAAGACCGAGGTGACCCCTTATGAGGGAACCGGAGTCCTGGGAGCTGTCAAGGTCGGCGACGAGATCACCTACGAGATCAGCTACATCAACTACAAGAGCACAGCAGCGAACGTAGTGATCAAGGATACACTGGATAAGAACGTAGAGTTCGTCAGCGCATCCGACGGCGGCAAAGAGACAGATGGAGTCGTCAACTGGACGATCGAGAACGTAGAGGCAGGGAAAGAGGGCAAGGTAAGCCTGACAGTGAAGGTACTGGAAGGCGCACTTGAGTCCAAGGAAGGTCCCGGCAAGGTCATCAACGGCGGAGACAACACAACAGTCAAGGTCGGCAATGACAATGAATACACCGTGGAGCCTGTCGAGAACCCCGTACCCGAGGAGCCTCACAAGAAGGAGATCACTCCTTATGAGGGAACCGGAGAACTGGGCGCAGTGAAGGTTGGCGATGAGATCACCTACGAGATCAGCTACAAGAACTACAAGGATGAAGCTGCGAACGTAGTGATCAAGGATACGCTGGATCCGAACGTCGAGTTTGTGAGCGCATCGGATGAGGGCGTACACACCGGTGAAGAAGCCGGCGGAATCGTCAACTGGACGATCGAAAATGTGGAAGCAGGGAAAGAGGGCACAGTGACCCTGACAGTGAAGGTACTGGAAGGCGCTCTGAAGTCCAAGGAAGGTCCCGGCAAGGTCGTGAACGGCGGCGACAGCACAACTGTCAAGGTCGGAAATGATCAGGAATATTCGGTCGAAGTAGTCGAGAACCCTGTTCCCGAACCTCCCGTACCGGAAGAGCCTCATAAGAGAGAGATTTCGCCTTATAAGGGGAACGGAACACTTGGTGAAGTCAATGTGGGAGACGAGATCACCTACGAGATCAGCTACAAGAACTACAAAGATGAAGCGGTTGATGTAGTGATCAAGGACACACTTGATAAGAACGTCGAGTACGTTTCCTCCTCCGATGGCGGAAAACTTGTAAATGGTGTTGTTATCTGGACGCTTAAGGATGTGGAAGCCGGCAAAGCCGGTAGAGTGACCCTGACAGTGAAAGTACTGAAAGGTGCGCTTAAATCCAATGGCGGTCCCGGCAAGGTGGTAAATGGCGGACCTTCTGCGACAGTGAAGATCGGCAATGACGATGAAGTATCACTCGAAATTGTCGAGAATCCTGTGAAAGAGAAACAGGTTCCTCCGCCGCCTCACAAATCCAGGACCGGAGACAACAACCCGATCGGTTTGCTCCTGCTTCTCATGGCACTTGCAGGAGGCGGTCTGGCCGCAGTGATTGTGTACAGGCGCAAACAAATCAAGGAATAGGGCTGCTAAAGCACTAATGCGGCTTGCAGCGATGGACGGAGCCGTCCCGATCACGGAACGGCTCCCCATCAGACACAGGACTCAATAAGAACAAAACCGGGGCTGTCGTAAGACAACCCCGGTTTTTCTCGATTATCGAAACGGCGCGTAAAGCCCCGGCCGACGATAGTCGTCCGTGGGGTACATCACGGATTGCTGCTAAATTACCCTCCTACTGATCGATAATACACGATATAATAAACAATATAAGGTTGTCTGTATTAGAGAAAGGAGCCGTCATGTCCGACTACAATAAACGACCGACCTTGCGTGTCGAAAACAGCACAGGAAGGGTATTCAGAGGCCGCCGTGAGATCCTTGACTGTCTGCGGGAGGAGCTGTCCGGCGAAAGCAGGACGTTGATTGCGGAGACTTATCCCGGCGTTTCAGAGGACAATATGCGCCGACTTCTTGAGGAGCTGGAGCCAGATCTTATGATCTGCGCAAGAGATATTCTGAGAGATGAAGCAGAAATGAAGATCCTGCTCGACAACATCCTGACGGAAGATCGCGTCTTCGGGCGGATGTACAGCGGCGAGCTGACCGATTTTGTGAATCCCATAAAGGTAAGTTATCTCAGAGACAAGATAAAAGGTACCAATGGGAAAGTCGCTGTCTACGGCTTTGGCGCCTCCCTTCTCGCTGACGAGGGGCTGTGCATTTTCGCTGATCTGAGCCGCTGGGAGATCCAGCTGCGCTATCGCGCGGGAATGTCCTGCTATTTTACGGATGATCCGGATGAGGATATCCTGAGAAAATTCAAGCAGGGCTATTTTCTGGAGTGGCGCATCGCGGACAAGTGGAAGATGCCTCTCATGGACAAGATGCGGTATTTCATAGACGCAAACAGGGACGACGATTACGTCATGATCCGAAAGGATCTCTTTGACGAGGCACTGCAGAAAGAGGTTTCGGGGCCCTTCCGGGTTGTGCCCTATTTTGACCCGGGCATCTGGGGCGGCCAGTGGATGAAGAAGGTCTGCGGACTGGATCCTGAGGCGGACAATTACGCCTGGAGCTTCGATGGCGTGCCGGAGGAGAACAGCATATGCTTTGACTTTGACGGGACCGTCCTGGAGATGCCGGCCATGAATCTGATCCTCCGCCACCCGAAGGAACTTCTGGGTAAAAAAGTGTACGCCCGGTTCGGCGCCGAGTTCCCGATCAGGTTCGATTTCCTGGATACGATCGGAGGGCAGAACCTGTCCCTGCAGGTCCATCCGACCACCGACTACATCCACCGCAATTTCGGAATGGCTTACACCCAGGACGAGAGCTACTATATTCTGGACGCGGAAGAAGGCGCCTGCGTTTATCTGGGACTGAAGGAAGGAGTCCGCATCGAGGACATGATCGCGGAGCTGGAAGCGGCGCAGCAGGGCGGCGCGCCTTTTGACGCGGAGAAGTTCATTAATAAGATTCCCGCCAAAAAACACGATCATTTTCTGATCCCGGCAGGCACTATTCACTGTTCGGGGAGCGGTGCCATGGTCCTGGAGATCAGCGCGACGCCCTATATCTTTACCTTCAAGCTCTGGGATTGGGGGCGTCTCGGCCTGGACGGCAAGCCCAGACCGATCAACATCAGCCGCGGAGAGAAGGTCATACAGGAGCGGCGGACAGACTGGGTCATGGAGAACCTGGTGAGCCCTGTTCATACAGTGACCGAAAACGAGCATTATCTGGAAGAACATACCGGGCTTCATGAGCTTGAGTTCATAGAGACCAGGCGCTTTACGGTGCGTGACAGCGCAGAACTTGACTGCCATGAGAGCGTTAATGTGCTGAATCTGGTCGAAGGCGGCAGATGCCTTGTTGAGAGTGTGGACGGGAGCTTTGAGCCCTATGAAGTCCATTACGCGGAGACCTTTATTGTGCCGGAATGTGTGGGAAAATACAGGTTGAGGGCGGTCTCAGGGCCGGTCAAGGTCATGCAGGCCTATGTGAGGAACTGAGGGCAGCATCAGTAAGAAGACGGCATAAAAATCAGAAATACGCAGCTGCTTGTTAGCGACCTTCGTGTTTACAAAAGTATAAAAATTTGATAAAATTTTTCCATAGTGATTTGTGACTGGTCAAGCAGGCAAGGCTCACACAGGTTTGATAGCTGTATCAAACGATTATTGGTGTGCCTTGCTTGCTTTTTTAATTGATTGAATATTATTGATATAACGGATGAGAAAATGGGGATTGAGAAGACATTGTCGGACGAAGAGAAGCTTACAGTAATTAAGGCATTAAATAATAACATGGTTCTTGTGAGAGATTCCGCCGGTCTTGAAAGGATCTGCCAGGGAAAAGGGATAGGATTTCAGAAGCGGAGCGGGGACAAGATCGCCCGGTCTTTGGTGGAACGAAGCTATATTCCGGAAAATGAACTTGACAGGCGCCATTTCCAGCAGCTGTTTTCAGAAATACCGGATGAGTACTGGGAAATCGCGGAGAAGGTCGTCGATTACGGCAGGGAACGATACAAGATCAAAGTATCGGACAGAGTGATTCTCCCGCTTTGTGATCATATGGCCGGCAGCGTCGAGAGATATAAGAAGGGAACGACTTTAGCGAATCCCATGCTCTGGGACATCAAGAGGGTCTATGCCGATGAATTCCAGATCGGAAAGTATGCCCTTGAAATATTGGAAGAGCGGTTCGGTGTGAAGATGAAGGAGGATGAGGCGGCTTTTTTGGCTTATCATTTCGTGAATGCAGAGCTGGGGTCACTTCCTAATGTCTCTCCGGATTCCATGGCGAAGCTGATCGGCAATGTATTGGATATTGTTCAGGAGTCATTTCAGGTCACGCTGAACGATGAGGATTGGAATTACCAGCGTTTTGTGACACACCTCAAGTTCTTTGCTGCCAGGATCGTGTAGCGCGACGGTTATCAGGACGAGGCCGATGACGAGCTCTTTGAAGAATTGTCGGAGCGGTATAAGCCCGTGCGCAATTGTGTGGACCGGATCGCGGACTATATTTTGATTAACTACCATTATGACCTGAGTATGGACGAGAGGCTGTATCTACTTATTCATATACAGAGAGTCACAAAGCGGTATGTCAGGAAAAAGAAACCTGCAGAGCACAGGGAGACGGAGGGAGAAGAGTAATCATTCAGACTGTAAGGGGATGAATATTACATATTAACTATTTAATCAAGCAGTGTTTTGAGGCCGGTCTTACATAAGGGGATGACGGGAAAGGACTGCAGCCATGAAAGAAAGGGGAAAAATATGGCATTGGATTATGTATCCACCTCGAAACAGATCATCGAGGCAGTCGGCGGCGCCGACAACATCGCGACCGCCACACATTGCATGACGCGTCTTCGTCTGGTCCTCAACGACGAGAGCAAGGCGGATGACGCCAAAGTCAACAAGATCAAGGGCGTCAAGTCCGTGATCAAGCAGGGCGGCCAGTATCAGGTCGTCATCGGAAACGAGGTATCCAACCTCTTCAAAGAATTTGAGAAAATGGGGAATTTCTCCGAGTCCGGAAACGCGGCGCCTGTGAAGGCGGAAGGCAATATCGTGCAGAGACTGATGGGATTTGTCGCAGGCTGTATGACACCGCTCCTGCCGGCAATGCTTGGAACAGGTATGGTAAAGGTTCTGCTTACACTTCTGACCACCTTCGGTCTGATGAGCAGCACGGGCCCTACCTACATTTTCCTGTACGGCATGGCGGACAGCTTCTTCTATTTCCTGCCGATCTTCCTGGCTGTGCAGATCGCGAAGAAGACCAACCACACAGTACCGCTGTTCATGGTCATCGGCGCTATGCTTTGCTACCCTGATATCATCAACCTGCTCGGCGGAGCTGTCGAGGGAGCACCTATGGGTGTGATCTTCGGCATGTCCAACACGTATATTTTCGGATTCATTCCGGTTATCTCCGCCAGCTACACATCGTCCGTCCTTCCCATCCTTCTCATGACTCCCGTCATGTGCTGGGCGGAGGACTTCGCCGACAAGGTATCGCCCAACGTGCTCAAGGCTTTCCTTAAGCCCATGATCTTCCTTCTGATCTGCACGCCCGTTGCTTTCTGCGTACTGGGCCCGATCGGAAACATTCTCGGTAATATCATGTCCGGCGTCTTCTCGGCTATGTACAACTTCGTACCTTGGCTGACAGTCGGTATTCTGTCCGCAGCTATGCCTTTCATCGTCATGACCGGTATGCACTATGCTCTGATCCCGCTGTGCATGAACAATTTGGCTACGCTCGGCTATGATGTCATCGTCCTTGTTACCATGTTCTGCTCCAATATCGCACAGGGCGGCGCTTCCCTCGGTGTTGCCGTTAAGACGAAGGATATGGAGACCAAGTCGGAAGGTATCGCCTGCGGTATCTCCGCAATCGTGGCAGGTGTCACGGAACCCGCTATGTACGGAATTAACCTCCGCTACGGCAAGCCCATGATCGGTGCGGTAGCCGGCGCGGGCGCAGCAGGACTGATCGCCGGTATCTTCGGCGTCAAGGGCTACACCATGGGCGGTTCTCCTTCCATCCTGTCCCTGATCCAGTTCATCGGCGGCGAGAGCCCCATGCGCGGCGTGATCTTCGGCGCGGTCGCAGCGGCCGTTTCCATCGGCCTTTCCTTCTTCCTCACCACAATCCTCTACAAAGATGAGGTTAAGGAAGAAGAACCTGCAGAGGCTGAAGCACAGCCCGAAGAAGAGAAGAAGCCTCTGGTAGAAAAGATCGAGATTTCTTCCCCCATGACCGGCAAGGTCCTGGACATCGAGAAGGTTCCGGATGAGGTCTTCTCCTCCGGCGCTCTGGGCCAGGGTGTTGCGATCCTTCCCACAGACGGCAAGGTAGTCGCTCCTGCAGACGGCACAGTTTCCAACCTTATGGATACAAAGCACGCCGTAGCTCTTACGACAGACAGCGGCTGCGAGATCCTGATCCATGTCGGCCTTGACACCGTGCAGCTGGAAGGCAAGCCCTTCGAGTATCACGTGACGGAAGGCCAGAAAGTGAAGAAGGGCGACCTTCTTCTGACGGCAGACCTCAAGATGATCACAGACGCCGGCTATAAGATCCATACGCCTGTGCTTGTGACCAATTCGGACGACTACGTATCTGTCAAAATAGCGGAGACCACCAATATTAAGGCAGGCGACGAGCTCATGACAATTTGTTAATAAAAAAGGGGGTTTTCAATTGGCAATACTTAGAGATGATTTTCTGTGGGGCGGCGCGGTAGCTGCCAACCAGTTTGAAGGCGCATGGAATGTGGATGGGAAAGGTCCGTCCGTATCCGATATGTGCACCAACGGAAGCCATAAGGTGCCCAAGAGGGTGACAAGAACTATTTTGCCCGATACGCTTTATCCCTCTCATGAAGCGATCGATTTCTATCACCACTACGAGGAAGATATTGCGCTGTTCGCGGAGATGGGATTCAAGTGCTTCCGCACTTCCATCAACTGGACGCGCATCTTCCCGACGGGCATGGAAGAGGAGCCCAACGAGAAGGGGCTGGAATTCTACGACAGGGTATTCGACTGCTGCAAAAAATACGGCATCGAGCCTCTTGTGACCATTTCCCACTATGAGCTGCCTTTTGCTCTCGTTGAGAAATACAACGGCTGGGAAGGCCGCGAGCTGATCGAACTGTTCGAAAGATACTGCCACGTGATCTTTGAGAGATACCGGGGCAAGGTCAAATACTGGCTGACTTTCAATGAGATTAACGCAGGAACCATGCCCATGGGCACGATCCTGTCGACAGGTACATTCAGGGGCTATGAGGGCCCTATCACTGAGGTGCCGGACAAGCCGCAGGAGAGATTCCAGGCGCTGCACCACCAGTTCGTGGCAAGTGCCAAGGTCGTCAAGTACGCGCATGAGCACTATCCGGAGTACAAGATGGGCAACATGATCTGCTTCATCCTGTCCTATCCGCTGACCTGCAATCCGGACGATATCGTCAAGAACCAGGAGCAGATGAGAGAGTGCAACTGGTACTGCTCGGATGTCATGGTGCGCGGCGAGTATCCCGCCTACGCAAAGCGCCTCTGGGAGAGAAAGGGTATCAGCATTAAGATGGAGGAAGGAGACGCGGACATCCTTCGCGAAGGAACCGTCGATTTCTACACCTTCAGCTACTACATGTCCAACTGCATCACGGTGGATCCGAAGGCGGAAGCCACTGAAGGCAACATCGGAGCAGGTTTCAAGAATCCTTATCTGGAAGCGTCCGACTGGGGCTGGCAGATCGACCCCAAGGGACTTCGTTTTGCGCTGAACGAGATCTACGACCGCTATCGCATCCCGCTTATGGTTGTGGAAAACGGCCTGGGCGCGTATGATGAAAAGGGCGAGGACGGCATCGTGCATGACACGTATCGCATCGACTATCTGCGCAAGCACATCGAGCAGATGAAGGAAGCAGTAAAGGACGGCGTAGATCTCATGGGCTACACGCCTTGGGGCTGCATTGACCTGGTATCCGCTTCTACCGGTGAGATGGCCAAGAGATACGGCTTTATCTATGTCAATAAGTTTGACGACGGAACCGGCGATCTGTCCCGTGAGAAGAAGGAATCTTTTGACTGGTACAAGAAAGTAATTGCCAGCAACGGAGAAGAACTGGCATAACAAGCGGTATCAGGAAAACAGGCATGTAAAAAAGGAGGCATCATGAGCATTGTAGTTAATCTTCGTTACACAGGCGTAAACGGGAATGCAGCGAAGTTTGCGCAGGAAATGGAAGCAAGCGGAACGGCGGACCTGATCCGCGCGGAGGACGGAAATCTTCGCTATGAATACTACGTTCCGATGAACGATCCGGAGACTGTGCTTTTGATCGATGCGTGGAAAGACCAGGAAGCGATCGACAAGCATCACGCATCGCCCATGATGCAGACAATCGCTTCTCTGCGCGAGAAATATGACCTGCATATGACAGCGGAGAGATACATCTCCGATGACGCGGGCTTCTCGGCGCATGACAGCAGCTTTATCAGAAACTAAGGTCTTTTAGGGGGATTTTAGGGTTTTGGAGAAGCGCCTTCCTGTGAAGGGGGGGCGCTTCTCCCTGTTCAAGGAGATAATGTTCAAGGAGAGATAATGGAAAAAATTCTATTGATCGACGTTGACGGGACACTTGTCAACTACGAAAATCAGCTCCCGACCTCGGCTGTGGACGCAATTAGAAAAGCCCGGGCGAACGGACACAAAGTCTACATCTGCACGGGCCGCAGCAAGGCGGAAGTATATCCGAATCTCTGGAAAATCGGCTTGGACGGCATGATCGGCGGAAACGGCAGCTACGTAGAAGACCACGGCAAAGTAGTGATGCACCAGCTGATCACGAAGGAGCAGTGCACCCATGTCGTGGACTGGCTGCATGCGCGCGGATTGGAATTCTATCTGGAGAGCAACAACGGCCTGTTTGCCAGTGAGAATTTTGAGACGGCCGGCGAATCTGTCATCCAGCTGTATTCGGCCCGCAAGGGGAAGGCCGGGGCAGAGCAGCTGCGAGTGCGGGATGTCTTTCCGGATATGATCTTCGGCGGAGAACTGTACCGGGACGATGTCAATAAGATCAGCTATATTTTGGGTAGTTATCAGGACTTCGAGGACGCCAAAAAGGAGTTCCCGGACCTTCAGAACGGGACCTGGGGCGGAGCCGGGGAGCTGGCGCTGTTCGGAGACCTGGGCGTCAAGGGAATCACAAAGGCGCACGCAGTGGAGTGCCTGCTGGAGTATCTCGGGGCAGACAGGGCGGACACGATCGCATTTGGAGATGCGAAAGTGGACATCCCGATGTTCGAGTGCTGCGCCCGCAGCGTCTGCATGGGCAGCGGCGGTGAAGAAGCCAAGGCGGCGGCGGACTATGTGACGGCGGGGGTCGATGAGGATGGGCTTTATAAGGCGTTTGAGTATTTGGGGTTGATTTGAGAATTGAGATTCTGGGAGTGCAATGCTACTGCGGGGTGCGGGAGGCTTTGCACTCGCCCATTTCCCTGCATTTGCAATGCATTCCCGACCAGCTAAATGAGACAGCGTCATGTTTACGAGCAGGTGTTGACCGGGACCATGTAATCGGATAATATACAATGTATATACAGCATGCGGTCGGTTTAGACGAAGTAAAATGCAAAAAAGGAGCATAACATGGAAATACAGCTCGTAAAGTGGGGAAACGGACAGGGAATACGCATTCCCAAGCTGGTCTTACAGGAACTGAATATAGCGGTAAATGACACACTCAGCATGGAAGTTCATGGAGAACAGATTATTATTGAAAAAGTGAAGTTTAAGCATCGGTCACTGGAAGAACGTGCCCGCGCCTACGGTGGAAAACTAGGTCCGTACACAGAATATGACTGGGGAGAACCGAAGGGACGTGAGATATGGTGATAGAATGTGCGCAGCAGGGAGACATTCTGTGGCTGGAAAAAGAAGAGCGGTACGTACTGGTGCTCAGCAGAGAATTCTTTAATGAGACAGGGCTCGCAGTGGTATGTCCGCTTAGTGAAAATGCGAACCCGGACGCTTTGCATATTGGAATTACTTCTGACAAATATAACGGGACGGCTATGCTTGAACACTTGAGAAGTCTGGATCTGCAGGCCAGGTATTACCGGAAGATCTCCAGTATTTCCTATGAGCAGATTCAGGACATTTCAGATGCTGTACAGGGAATTTTTGATTACTACCCGCATTCCATTTGACCATATAACAAATAACACAGTGGGGAATATCCTCACTGTGTTATATGCTTGTTTTCTCAAATCCTCCTCAGAAAGTCCTCAATAAACCATGACTCAAACTCATGAGCCCTGTCATTGGGATGCGTATTGGTGGGATAATCGACCGCCTGCTTAAGTTTTACTGCCTGTTTGACCTCCTCGGAGATATCCGGGTTCATAGAACGGATCATGACGGGGGTAAAGCGGTCCCCGTTCATGTCGATGTAGGGCACTCCGAACTTTGTGGCCAGCTCAATCTGTGCAGTGCGATAAGCGGGTCTGTCGCATCCGTTGGAGACCATGATTCCAATGTGGGCGAAAGGACGGTTGACCAGCAGCCAGGAGAGCACTTCATTGTAAGCGCCGTAATAGGTGGCTGTTGTCTGATCATCAATTGTTCCCAGCGGGATGATCCCTGTCGGATCTTCGCCGTCGCCGCCCTTGCCGTGTTCATGGTGAGAGTCGTTAATACCAAGGTAGATTGTGATATAGTCTACATCTTCGGGAATATTCCTGTAATAGCAGTCGGCTTGAGGGTCCGTCAGACTGTTGTGGAAGGTGCCGTCGGCAGGATAGGCGATGCATCTTCCGCCCAGAAAGAAGCTGACGAGTTCCATGTTGTTGCGCTCGGCGATCAGATAGGGATAGGCGATATTCTGACCCTTAAAGCGGCCTTTCCGGATCAGCGTTCCTGTGACGCCTGCCGTGAAGCTGTCGCCGCAGGCGGCCCATTTCTTTCCGTATAATGCGTTTCCGTTGTATGATTCCATGATTCCTCCCGTGATAATTCTGATATCATCCAAAGATGATTCATAAAAAAGCAGGACTTTTCAAGTTTACGAAAAGGCCTGCTTTTTTTCAAGCACTATTTGTGGTATCTTGTACGAGGCGCAGAAAATGCACTGCCAGCCATTCAATATCCAGTCAGAATTCGGGAGCAAAACACAATGATCATATCAACCATAATAGAAACGCTGCTTAAATACTGGCCGGTCTTTCCGGCCGTTTTTGTCGCCGGAATCGTGGACGCGATCGCCGGAGGCGGGGGCCTGATCACCCTGCCTGTCTACATGCTGGTCGGCCTGTCGCCCCACGAGGCGATCGGGACCAACAAGATGAGTTCCTGCATGGGAACGACGACCGCGACCTACCGCTTTGCCAGGGAAGGGTATATAAATTTTCGCCTGGCGGTCTTCGCAGTAGTTTTCGCACTGGCGGGCTCTTATACGGGCGCCCACATCAGCCTGCTCATCAGCAATGAATCGTTCAAAGTATTGATGCTTTTTATTCTTCCCGTCACAGCCTGGTTCGTACTTCGGACCAAAAACTTCGATGTGGAGAGAAAGCCTTACAGCTTTAAAAAGACATGTTTCCTGAGCTGTCTGATCGCATTTGTGATCGGCGCCTACGACGGGTTCTACGGGCCTGGGGCAGGAACTTTCCTGATCCTGCTGCTCACCTCGGTGGCCCACCTGACCCTGAAGGAGGCAAACGGCCTGACCAAAGCAATTAACATGACAACAAACGTGACTTCCCTGGCAGTGTTCCTCTATAATGGAACTGTGCTGCTCCCGCTGGGCATTATGGCGGGCCTGTGCAATGTCGCGGGAAACTGGATCGGCGTCTCTTTCTTTGACAAAAAGGGCGGAGCAGTTGTCAAGCCGGTCATGCTGCTGGTGTTGACCGTATTCCTTATTAAGACGATCATGGAACTTATTGGAGCATAACACAGGGGGGACATCCCCCACCGATGTTTACGATACACATGCTTTAGCGCTTATTGGACCTGATCCAGATTTTCTGCTCCTGCGCGGCGCGGATCAGCTCATCCCTGAAATCGGGGTGCGCGATGCTGATCAGCATTTCCGCTCTTTCCCAGGTGGTGCGTCCTGTCAGGTTGACGGCGCCAAATTCAGTGACAATGTAATAGCTCTGGCTGCGGGGATTCGTCACGATCTCCCCGTTAAAGTGCGGCATGATCCGGGAAGTGATCGTGCCGTCTTTTTGTTTGTGGGTAGAAGTCATGCAGATGAACGCCTTACCGCCCCGGCTCATTGCGGCCCCGGTCAGATAGTCCAGCGAACCGCCGGTCCCGCTGATATGCCGGAAGCCCGCGCTCTCGGCGTTTACCTGCCCGTAGAGATCCACGGAGATGCAGCTGTTGACGGAGATCATATTCTGGTGCTTGGCGATCGTCTCTGCCGCGTTGACATACTCCAGTGGTTCGATGATGACGCCCGGATTGCGGTCCACCCAGTCGTAAAGCGGAGCGGACCCGAAAACCATGCCGGTGACGCCCTTGTCAGGCTGGTAAGTCTTGCGGCGGTTTGTCAGTTTCCCTGCCTTGAAAAGCTCATAGTAGGCATCTCCGCACAACTCCGTGTGCATGCCCAGGTCCGTGACATCGGACTCTGAGAGCCTTGCGCCGATCACGCCGGGAAGAGAGCCGATGCCGAGCTGCAGCGTCGCACCGCTCCGGATGTAGGGAATGATATGGTCGGCAATCCTGGACTCCGCTTCGGAAGGAGGCGCGATCGGCAATTCCGGGAGCGGAGGATGTTCGCCCTCTACGACGCAGTCGATCTCGGATATATGAATGCTTTCGTCGAACCCCCCGTAAATGTAGGGCAGGTGCTCGTTGATCTCGAGAATCACGATGTCCGCGTCGCGGAGGATCCCTTTGGCGATGCCTGCAGCGCAGGAGAGGTTAAAGTAGCCGTGCCTGTCCATTGGAGTGGCACACATCATCGCTACGTTTACCTTAAGGAAATGGCGGTAGTAGGGCACCACGTTCCGGAAGATCATCGGAATGTAATTGCACAGACCTCGGTCGCTCAGCTTCCGCTCATAGGCGGAGCAGTGCCAGCTGTTGTAGATGAAGTGCTCCCGCAAGGGGTCGCATTCTGCGATCTCCACCGGGCCAAAAGCCAGATTGCCGCGGACTTTGACATCGGTCAGTTCATCGCGGCGGGCGGCCAGCGCTCTGTCGAGAAGGGTAGGGAAGCAGACATTGGTGCCGTAGTCCACCCAGTCTCCGCTCTTGACACAGCGGACTGCCTGTTCCGGAGTTTTTAATTTTCTGCGGTATTCGTCGTAGTAATTCATATGGTTAACACCTCAATTCCGCGGGCGGCAAGTTCATCGATTATGCGCGCTTCGATCTTTTGGTCTGTGATGACGGCCTTCACCTGGTCCTTCAGATTCATCGGCACAGTGCTGTGCCTTTCAAATTTCTCCGATTCCGTCAGGACGATGACCTGGTCCGCCTGCCTCGCCATGTCGCGGACGGCCTGCGCGCGCATCTGGTCCTGATTGGTGAAGCCGGCCTTCGCGGACCAGCCGTCCACGCCTATAAAGAAGCGGTCGACCCAGAAATTCTCCGCGCATTGGCGGACCATGGGACCGACCATGACCTGCGCGTCCTGCTGGTAAATGCCGCCCAGAAGAATGATCTGGAAATCGGAGGAGCGGCGGATATAGTCGGCGATAAAGGCGCTGTTGGTGATAATGGTGATCCCGCTTCGAAGTTCTGTCAGCGCCGCGGCCAGCAGCGCACAGCAGCTGCCGCTCTCGATCATGATAGTGTCGCCGTCCTTTACAAGCTCTGCCGCGCGCAGCGCTATTTTTTTCTTTTCCTCGTAGTGATAAGCCAGGCGCCCCTTGATATCATCTGTGCTGGACAGCACGGCGAAGCCGTGCTCCCTGGTGACCAGGCCCTGTTCTTCCATGGCGTCCAGGTCCTTGCGGACAGTGACCTGGGAGATGCCCAGATGCGCCGCGATCTCGGCGACTTCTATTCTCTTTTCTTTTACTAAAAGCTCCAGAATCCGGCCGGTGCGGTCTTCTTTTCTGCGCATATAGGGATTCCTCCTCGATGAATTCTGTTTGTAATTTGAATTATAGCATGTATGCGATGGAATTACGTGAGTATTCTTACGTTCACAAGTAATGAGGGGTGTTGTTTTTAAGTGATAATCTGCAAGGAGCAAATTTTCAATTAAAAAAATGAAAAAAAGTTAGGCGCAATCAGGAAAAATCAGAATAGCGATTATCAGGCCCCTTAAGAAGCTAATACATCGATAGTCCGTTGTCAGGAACTCTGCATATTTCAACGATTAAAGGAAAGACGCGTTATTACCACAGTTATCTTGACCAAGAGGGAAATAAACAGCTGAAATACTTATCCGCCGCGAAGGAAGGCAACAAGATCATGGAATTGGCGCAGCACAGCTATAATGCAGCGTTTCTGAAGACGGCAACGGATCAGTTGAAAGCGGTGAGAAGGGCACTTAACAGTATTGATGAGGATGCACTGGCTAATGTATTCGCTCTTCTTCACAGCGAGCGCAAAAAACTGATCACGCCTTTTGTTCCAGATGAAGACATGTTTGTTAGACAATGGGAGCAAGATGAATACCAGCCGGGATATTTCTTAGACCAGACACCACTAATACACAGTAATCGAGGCGAAAAGATCAGATTATATGAGAATAATGGCATTTTTGTCGGGGAGCAGCTCATTCTTACGTTTGAATCTTCCGAACAACCTCTGGACAAAAGGGAATTAGAGCTGCTGATTGAGAAGTATTTAATTTGATAAATCAAACCGTATTATTGCCAAAATAGAGTAATATAACTATAATTAATCCATAATAAAACCATTAATTTGCAATCGGTTTCAAAATGGACGGAGGATACCATGACAATAGAAGAAATGCAGCGAAGGAAAAGAGAGTTTGGATATAGCAACGAAAAACTGGCAGAGCTTTCAGGCGTGCCTCTGGGGACCGTGCAGAAGGTAATGAGCGGAAGTACGAAGAGCCCCAGGCAGGGAACATTGGAAGCACTGGCCAGAGCGCTGAGCGGTCAGAATGAGGGAGAGATTCAATATCCGGGCGAGATGATCGACGGGTGCGCCAGAATGCTCAGAGAGCCCTGGGACGCATATAGAGCAAGGAAAGAGGAGTATACAATTGAGGATATCCATGCTTTGCCGGAGGGCGTCAGGGCGGAGCTGATCGATGGGCAGATCTATTACATGGCAACGCCCACGAGAACGCATCAGAAGATTGTGGGCGAGATGCATCTTGCAGTTGCCGGTTATATCCGATCCCATGGGGGAGCGTGTGAAGTGTATATTCCGCCGTATGCAGTATATCTGAACGCAGATAACTCGACCTATCTGGAGCCGGATCTGACGGTGATCTGTGATCCGTCCAAATCGGAGGATAAAGGCTGCGTGGGAGCGCCGGACTGGGTTGTTGAAGTCGTATCCCCTTCCTCGAAACGGATGGACTATCTGCTCAAGCTTTTCAAATACCGCAACGCCGGCGTCCGCGAATATTGGATCATCAATCCGGAAAAGAGAGTCGTGTCGGTTTACAGCTGGAACGACGGACATGAGTCAGCGGATATGTACTCTTTCGAGGATGAGATCCCTTCGGGGATCTATCCGGACCTGAAGATCCGGCTGGCGGATGTGGTTTAACACAGGTGGGAAGTCTCCCGCCTCTATAGGCGGTGAGTTTGAAAGAAACTTTAGACCATCCGAAAAAGAAAGGAACGGTATCCGAAAATGACAAAAAAGAAAGACATCATTGAATCATATTCAATAGGGGAAGTGTCAACACTTTTACATCTCTCGAGGGATATGATCCGCTATTATGAAAAGCAAGGAGCGATCAGGGCAAGCAGAGGAGCAGGGAATAACTATCGAAGGTATGATCCCATGGAAGTGTTCTGGCTCCTGGAAGCGATGCAGCACAAAAGCTGGGGGATTCCCATCAGTGATATTTCCGCGATACGAAATCATGAATATACAATGCACACGGAACAATTTCTGGGAGAAAAAGTGAATCATATCAGGAAGGATCTGCGTTTTCGGGAGTTACTCGCTGACAGACTGGATGAGCTTCGGACGAATATGTTGCTGAGCACAAGGAATATCGGATGTTTCTGGGTGGAGAACATACCTTCTGCTTATCACTGTCATTTAGTCACTGGTCACAGAGATGAATACGAACAGATCAATCTGTCTGAAAAGAGCAGTTCTTTCATTTTCTCTGACCGGCATCTTCCTTTTTTTGACAACGGGCTGATCGTGGAAGAGGACGGGGTGAACTGGGAAATGTGTGTGCAGGAGAAATATGTGGCTTCATTTGAGGAGGAGATACCCGATGATTTCACAAAAACTTGCGGAGGAGTTTGTCTTTGTACACATATTGATATAAGGGAAATCGGCAGTTTTAAGCAGGATATTTTTAGTGTTCTGCCCCAATATGCCGAGGAGCATGGGTTTCGCGTTCGAGACGGAGCCAAGGTCAGGGGCATTTTGCTGGGAAGAGGGTATGAAGACGGAGAATTCCGGAGGATTGTAAAGCTATTTCTC
Source organism: Lachnospiraceae bacterium UBA4260 (assembly GCA_002395235.1). Classification (GTDB taxonomy): domain Bacteria; phylum Bacillota; class Clostridia; order Lachnospirales; family Lachnospiraceae; genus CAG-791. Next base: position 16,795 of record DGWK01000012.1, read on the forward strand.
CCAATCTTATAAGGGCGGTCAAACCTTGGAAGAACTCCAAGGTTTTTTTGATATGTCTGGATGGATATAAGCTAAGAGCCCCGGCTTGAATATGGAGGAATGATAAATTAAGGCGTGGGACTGATGATCGATGTCGGAAGAATTGCCAAATGACGCTGCAACTTTTTGGCATTGACCTTGGAATTATCCCATCCGTTATTATTTTCACAAGAGATAAGCACCCTTTCAAAACCTAAGAGGAGGAAAAACGAAAATGATGACGGAACTCTTTACACCTGCGAAGATCGGAACTTGCGAGATCCCGAACAGGCTGATCGTGCCTGCAATGGTAATGAACCTGTGCACAGAAGACGGGATGATTACGGAAAGGTATATCAAATATATTGAAGAGAAGGCCAAAGGCGGCTGGGGCATGGTCATCACAGAGGATTATGCTGTCAATGTGAATGCAAAAGGCTATAAGTTTATTCCCGGACTATACAATGACGAGCAGATTGAAGGCAATAAGAAGCTCACGGAAACAGTTCATAAATACGATACCAAGATCTTCTGCCAAATGTATCATCCCGGACGCCAGTCCAAGCATGATGTGAATGGAAATGTTCAGCCAATCGCCCCTTCTGCGATTAAGGATCCCTTCTGCATGGATCTTCCCAGAGAGATGACAATTGAGGAGATTCATCAGATCGTGCAGGATTTTGGCTCCACAGCGAGAAGAGTGAAGGAAGCGGGATTTGACGGAATAGAGATCCACGCCGCACACGGCTACCTGATCTCCGAATTCCTTTCTCCCTTCACCAACAAGAGAGTGGATGAGTATGGCGGATGTTTTGAGAACAGAACTCGCATCCTGGATGAGATTTATGCATGCATTCGCGAGAACGTCGGCAATGATTTCCCGGTACAGGTCAGAGTCTCAGCGAATGAGTACCTTCTGGGCGGCCGTACAGAAGCAGATACCTATGAACTGGTACGCCATTTGGATGAGCTTGGTGTTGATGCCATCCACATTTCCAACGGAATGTATGCATCTCCCGTGATCCGTCAGATTATTGCACCGATGTACACCGAGCATGCTTTTAACATGGATACAGCAGAACAGGTCAAAAAATTGGTTTCCTGTCCGGTGATCGTGACAAACCGCATCAACGACCCCAAGATGGCAGACACCATCTTAAAGATGGGGAAAGCGGATTTCATCGGTATGGGACGCGGATCCCTGGCAGATCCTTATCTTCCTGCCAAAGCAAAAGCCGGCCAGTTCGAGAATATCCGCTACTGTATCGGATGCCTTCAGGGATGTGAAGCCGGACTTCTGGCAGGCACTTGTGCGACATGCCTGGTCAATCCCCGCGTCGGCCGCGAGTACGAGAATCCCATGGACAAGACTGCAGACCCGAAGAAGGTCATGGTCATCGGCGGCGGTCCCGCAGGCCTTATGGCTGCCGAGACAGCAGCGAAGATGGGCCACAAAGTAACTGTATTTGAGGCAGGCTCCTGGCTTGGCGGTCAGTTCCGCAGCGCAGCTTTCCCGCCCGGAAAAGGTGAGCTCTCCACATTCGTATCTTCGCTGCGCAAGAGCCTGATCGATCTGAAAGTTCCGGTCAAGATGGGCGTAGAAGTGACGGAGGAAATGATCCGTGATGAGAAGCCGGATGCAGTCATCATTGCAACAGGTGCTAAGCCGCTTTCGCTTCCAATCAAGGGCATGGACGGTGAGAACGTAGTGAATGCGGAGGATGTCCTTTTGGGTAAGGCAGACGTAAAGCCCGGTCCTGTCGTCGTTTGTGGCGGCGGTGAAGTCGGCGGAGAGACAGCCCACTTCCTGACGCAGGTTTGCCAGGATATCACACTGGTAGAGATGCGTGACGATATCCTGGTCGATATGTTCCCGCTGATGAAGATGCAGCTGATGGAATACATCAGAGAAGCGAGGATCAAAGTTTTGACCAGCGCCAGAGTTGCCGAAATCACAAAAGACAGTGTTAAATATACTGATTCCGAAGGAAATCTTCAGAGCGTGCCGGCAGCGACGGTTGTATCGGCATTCGGATATAAGGCATATAATCCGCTCGAAGAGGCAGCAAAAAAATACTGTGACAATGTCAAGGTCGTTGGCTGTGCTGTAAAAGCCGGCAATGCGCTTGTGGCAGTCAGAGAAGGGTATGAGGCTGCGTTGGCTTTATAAGACAATGAGGATGCCCCCGCCTCTATGGGCGGGGGCTTTTGGATTGGAGGAAAGCATGGACCTGTTCCGGATAGGAGAAATTTCCAAAATGTTGAATGTACCCGTGGAGACAATACGTTTTTTTGAACAAAAGGGTCTTGTTATGCCGGTCAAAAATGAAATGACCGGGTACCGCTATTACAGTGTCTGGGATGCGAATCAGATTCTTGAGTATAAAAAGTATCGTCAGATTGGTTTTTCCTCCAACGAAGCAATTGCCATGATCAAAGACATCGATTGCAATGGCCTCATTGATCAGTTGGAATCAAAGAGGAAGGAAGCTGTCTATCAGGCACACTTCTATCAGGCGAAAGCACTGAAACTGAAAAATTTCCAGTCTATTCTGGACAATGCGAAGCATCTGGTGGAGGAATATTACATCATGAATCGTCCGGAAAACTACTCGCTGTATATGCGTTCTCATGGCGCAGACGGACTTAGGACTTCTACCGCCAAGGAAACAGAAGGTGCCTTCGATGAGCTGACGAATTACTATCCCTTTGTGGAACACGCCTACAGAATCCGGAAAGAGTGGTGTATGGTGCCGGCAAGAGAGAATGAGGCACAGTGGGGTTTTACTGTTAAAAAACGGTGGGCCGACAGGCTCAACATTAACATTCTTCCTAAAATGGAGCACCAAAAGGCAACGACCGCAGTTTTTACCGTGATCCGATTGGGACAAAAGCAGTATTTTTCTCTGCAGCTTCTGGAAGGCGTTTTCCTTTTTATGAAGAAGCATGGTTATGAACTAAACGGCGACATTTTGGGCGTCCATGTTGCAACCGTCAGGGAGGAGCAGGAAAGTGTCCGGTATGTGGAGGTCTGGGCGCCGGTAAAAGGACTGGAGCCCGTACAGGCACGTTTTCCGGATAAAGAAGAAAAAAAGGAAGCGCTTAAAGAATTATTCTGTTGATGCAAACGTCTGCATGGCAATGAAATATTGCCATCGCAGACGTTTATTTTTTATGTTTTTCCTTATTGACTCTGTAGTTACCACAGGGATTACCCTTTTCTCAGAGTAGAAAGACAACAGTAATCGTTCTGCATTTTAGAGAAAGGAAAGGGGAAAAATGACGAACAAAGAATTGGCATCCAAGATCATTGCGCTCGTCGGGGGAGAAGAGAATATATCAGTCCTGACACACTGCGCTACTCGCCTGCGCTTTAACCTCAAGGATAACAGCAAGGCAGACATTGAGGCACTCAAGGGCCTTGAAGGCGTATTGACCGCACAGCTAAAGAGCGGACAGCTTCAGGTTGTCATCGGGGCAAAGGTCAACGCGATTTTTGATGAAGTTTCCGCACAGGTCCACATTACGGAAGGCGGGGCGTCTGTTGAAGAGCCCTCCAAGAATAAGGTCGGTGCCGTCATAGAGACGATCTCCGGCATATTTGCGCCTACACTGCCGGTTCTGATCGGCTGTGGTATGTTTAAGGCAATCGTGTCTCTGATCACGAACCTTCACCTGATGCCCGGCGACAGCAGTTTCATCGTTATCATGTCCATGATCGGTGATCTGATTTTCTATTTCTTCCCCTTCTTCCTGGCAGTCAGCGCTGCAAGGAAATTCAAGGTCAGTGAATACCTGGCGCTGGCACTTGCAGCGGCCTACATGTATCCCACGATCATGAACGGTGCAGCGGCAGTTGCAGAAGGCGGCCCTGCGACAATGCGTTTTCTGGGCCTTCCCATCCTGTTTGTGAATTACAAATCAACCGTCATTCCGATCATACTTTCCGTCTGGGTTCTGAGTCTGATCTACAAAAAGATCGACAATCTGGTTCCTGATTTCCTGAAGATACTGCTTACATCCATGCTTGTCCTGTTCATCATGGTACCGCTGGAACTGGTCGTTCTAGGGCCCATCGGCTCTTACATGGGCACATACATCGCTAAGTTTATCGACTGGTTCTACAATGTCGGCGGAATTATTGCAGCGGCGCTGCTTGGCGGAACTCGCTCCCTGCTGACAATGATGGGCATGCATTATGCGCTTGCTCCCCTTCAGATCCAGCAGATCGCAGAGACCGGAGGTTCGACTTTGCTGGTCAGTGCTCTGACTGCCAACTTCTCCCAGGCCGGTGCAGGCTTCGGTGCTTTCCTTCGCCTGAAAGACAAACAGATGAAATCCGTCGCCGGATCAGCAGCACTCTCCGCGGTGCTTGGTATTACGGAGCCTGTCATGTATGGTGTCAACCTGAAGTACAAGAAGCCCTTTGCCTTTGGTATGGCTTCCTCCGCAGTCGCTGCCGCATTCCTGTCCCTGTTCCATGCACGTGCTATGGCATATGCGCCGCCCGGACTTTTCACGATCATCACCTATGAGGCGGACAGCTTTGTGTTCATTATCATCGGTGCCCTCATCGCTTTCGGACTGGCTGCTGTTCTGACCTTCCTGTTTGGTATTCCCGCAGAAGAAGTCTCTGCATCAGAGAAGGCGAGCACCGATACCGGCAATGCACAGCCTGCTCCTGCTATGATCAATGGTGAACTCACTATCGCTTCCCCGATTAAGGGAAAAGTCATCCCTCTCAGCGAAGTGCCCGACGCTGCTTTCAGCGAAGGGGCAATGGGACAGGGCGTCGGCATTGAGCCCTCCGAAGGCAAAGTCTATGCGCCGTTTGATGGTACTGTAGATATGCTCTTCGACACAAAGCACGCCGTTGGCCTCACAAGCAGCGAGGGTGTGGAGCTGCTGATCCATATCGGCCTGGATACCGTGGAACTGAACGGACAGTATTTTGACGCGCATGTGAAGAACGGCGACCCCATCAAAAAGGGCCAGCTTCTCATCGAGTTTGATAAAGACAGCATTGCGAAGAAATATTCCACCGTTACGCCGGTGCTTGTGACTAATTTCGACAATTACAATAAGATTGAGGGAATCTCCGGCATGGCAGCTGATAACGAAACTGCGATCATTAAGATTCAGTGAGGCTTGCCAAAAGATAGGAGGCACTATGAATAACAGATTACCTGACGGATTTTTGTGGGGCGGCGCGACGGCAGCCAATCAGTATGAGGGGGGCTATCTCTCGGGCGGAAAGGGCCTGTCCACATTGGACGCCATTACGGGAGGCAGCCACACTTCGCCGAGAATGATCACTTTTCGCACCGCAGAAGGTGAGTTGAAAAAAGTGACCAAAGAACAAGCGCTGCCGGAGGGAGCCACCGGTTACATTGATCCGGATCTTTACTATCCAAGTCATGTGGCTACAGATTTCTATCATCACTACAAAGAGGATATTGCCCTCTTTGCCGAGATGGGCTTCAAGTGTTTCCGACTTTCGATCGTCTGGTCCAGAATTTGCCCGAACGGAATGTATGATGTCAACGAAGAAGGTCTGCAGTTCTATGACAACGTGTTTGATGAATGCCTGAAGTATAGCATTGAGCCGGTCGTAACGATTAACCACTTTGACACACCGATGTACCTGGCGGATGAATATGACGGCTGGGCAAGTCGGGATCTGATCGATTTCTATGTGTTCTTCTGTAAGACGATCTTTGAGCGCTATAAGAACAAAGTAAAATACTGGATGACCTTCAATGAGATCAATTTCCTCAGAAGCTGGACGCAGATCGGCATACACAACAACGACCCGGCTACTAAGGCGCAGGCGCACCATCACCTGTTTGTCGCAAGCGCCAAGGCTGTGCAGCTCGGACATTCGATCAATCCGGACTTCAAGATCGGCATGATGGTCTCGTATATCCCGAGCTATCCTATGAGCTGCCGCCCGGAAGATGTATGGGAGGCAATTGATTTCAACCACGAAAAAGAATTTTTCATGGACGTGCAGTGCCGGGGAGTGTATCCGAATTACCGGCTGAAGATGTACGAGCGACTTGGAATTGATGTGAAAATGGAGCCGGAGGATGCCGGGATTCTCAGAAACGGAACAGTCGATTATATAGGCTTCAGTTACTATATGTCCACTGTTTCCACAACGGATAAGAATGCGGAAATGACCGGCGGAAACCAGATCATGGCGTACCGGAATCCGTATTTGAAACAGTCGGAATGGGGATGGGCGGTAGATCCGCTTGGTCTGCGTATTTCCCTCAACCAGATTTATGACCGCTATCGCCTGCCCATGTTCATAGTAGAAAATGGATTCGGAGCAGTGGATACCATTGAACCGGATGGAACCATCAATGACGACTATCGCATTGACTATTTCCGCCAGCACATTCAGGCGATGAAAGATGCGGTGCTGATCGATGGCGTGGATCTCATGGGATACCTGCCCTGGGGATGCATTGACCTGGTCTCGGCCGGCACCGGTGAAATGAAAAAGCGTTACGGCTTTATCTACGTCGATATGGACGACCAAGGGCACGGCACGCTTAACCGCATGAAGAAAAAGTCCTTCTACTGGTACAAGCATGTGATTGAGACAAACGGGGAAGAATTGTAAAACACGGTGTGAGAATATGGTAGAAGCACCGGAGGATATTTGAGATGAAATACAAGGAGCCGGCCTCTTTTATTTGATGCCCTGCACGGCCATGGAATTTAAGGATTCTGAGACGATCAGAGTCTGGAAGTACGGTACGGAAGAGCCTGATATCGATTGAGCCGGGAAATAATTATGGGGTTGGAATTGGCCGATGTTTTCTATATGACAGCAGGCCACACTGCGACGACCGTTAAGGTGAGGGCGTTGCGGCATCCCCCGGTCTGAGAGCCTGGCGAGGTCTTTGAGAGCGATTTCGTACAGAACAGCTGAGATCCTGTCATCTCCCCGATGAGGGTATGACGTACAACCAAGGGAACAAGGGAGGAAGTCAAAAGGATGGCAGGAAGTCGGCGCTGGAGTCAGTGTATCAGTGGGCGGATGAGCAGATGAAGAGAGAAGAGCAGTGAAGAACGGGCCATCGCATTAAGAGGGTGATTCCTAATGCGATGGCCCGTTTCAAAGTTTTCAGAAGAAGCAGTCAAGGCCCCGCTCAAGGAATGTTTTCTGATACTCCGTCAAATCTTCCGGATGAAGCGCCTTCACACCGGTCATTTCATATTCCCTGTTCAGAAATTCATATTTGCGCTCACCCATCTGGTGGAAGGGCAGGAGCTGCGCGCGGGAGAGCCCGATGTCATGCAGAAGATTTGCAATTCCTTCTGCATCTGACAACTCTGCATTGAAGCCGGGGATTACGGGAATCCGGGGCAAAATATTGAGCCTCTGTTCATGTGCCCACCGCAGATTCTTGTGGATCAGTTCAGTGCCGACACCTGTTCCTTTCTTATGTTTCTCCGAATCATACTGCTTGACGTCGAAAAGCAGGAGATCGAAGAGAGGAGCCAGCCTGTGAAAGACTTCCGGACTTACGCAGCCGGTGGTCTCGATCGCGGTGTGTATACCTTTCTCTTTAAGACGCAGGACCAGTGCTTCAACGAAGTCAGGCTGTACCATGCCTTCTCCGCCGGAGATGGTCACGCCGCCGCCGGATTCCTCATAGAAATCCTTGTCCTGCATGCACACTTCTACAATCTCATCAACTGATTTATATTCCCCTTCGTTTGTCAGAGCGCGTCCGGGACAGCCCTGCATACAGGAAAGACAACCTGTACATTTATGAAAGTCGATATGAATCCTCCCGTCCTCGGCAGCAGTGATTGCCTTCTCGGGACAGGTGTGTACACATTTCTGACAGTGCAGGCAGTTGTCGCTGTGGTACATGATCTGCACTCTGGGGAGCTGGGACTCCGGATTGGAGCACCATTTGCATCGAAGGGGACATCCCTTCATAAAGACGGTGGTCCGCACACCCGGACCGTCATGGATGGAAAACTTCTGAATATTAAAAACAACGCCTTTTACTTCCATTTTAAAAAGCTCCTTATTAGTATTGCAGGTGTCATTCGACCTCTGGGGTGGTTTATTATGTTCCTATCATAGCACCCACATCCGAATATGTAAATAATAAGTTTCGAATGAAATTTAAATAAATTTCTCACGAAAAATATATTGACATATAAGAATGGAATGCTATAATTAAGCTACGATCAAAGCAAAAATAAATTACGATAGAAAATAAAGGAGAGGCCAAATGGAAAACAAAGCACATTTCGGATCTTTGACACCCAGAATGCAGGCATACCGCGAGAGCGTTCTGGATCAGAAGCCCTACATCGACGCGCAGCGCGCTGTCCTGGCTACGGAATCCTATAAGAAGAATCTGAATCAGCCCGCGGTCATGAAGAGAGCGCTGATGCTGCAGAATATTTTGGCAAAGATGGATATTTATATTGAGGAGGAGACGATCCTGGTCGGAAATCAGTCCTCCGTCAACCGCGGGGCGCCGGTCTTCCCGGAGTACACGATGAAGTTCATCATGGATGAGCTGGACCTGTTCGAGAAGCGCGACGGGGATGTCTTCTATATTACGGAAGAGACCAAGCGGCAGCTGCGCGAGATCGCTCCTTTTTGGGAGAACAACAACCTCAGAGCCCGCGGGGAGGCGCTGATCCCGGAGGAGATGCAGGTCTACATGGACACCGGGTTCTTCGGCATGGAAGGCAAGCTCAACGCTGGCGACGCGCACCTGGCCGTGGACTACGAGACGCTTCTGCGCACTGGCCTCAAGGGGTATGAGGAGCGCACGAGGGCGCTCAAGGCCGATCTGGACCTGACCGAACCCGCCTCCATCGATAAGTACCAGTTCTACAAGGCGGTCCTGATCGTGATCGATGCAGTCAAGGGCTTCGCAGAGCGCTTTGCGGCGCTGGCCCGCGAGAAGGCGGAAGCAGCAGTGGAGCCCCGGAAATCCGAGCTCCTTGAGATCGCCCGCGTCTGTGATAAGGTTCCTTATCAGCCGGCGGAGACTTTTCACGAGGCTGTTCAGGCCGTTTGGTTCATTCAGCTGATCCTGCAGATCGAGTCCAACGGACACTCCCTCAGCTATGGCCGCTTCGACCAGTACGTATATCCTTATCTGGCCTCCGATCTGGAGAAGGGACTGCTCACCGAGGACCAGGCTGTCGAGCTTCTCACAAACCTTTGGATCAAGACACTCACCATCAACAAGGTCCGCTCCCAGGCGCACACATTCTCCAGCGCCGGCAGCCCCATGTATCAGAACGTCACGATCGGCGGCCAGACCGCAGACGGCAGAGACGCCGTCAATAAGCTGTCCTTCCTGATCCTGAAGTCTATCGGCCAGACGAGACTTCCTCAGCCCAACCTGACAGTCCGCTATCACAGGAATATCAATCAGGCCTTCATGGACGAGGCAATCGAGGTCCTCAAGCTGGGGACCGGCATGCCGGCCTTTAACAATGACGAAGTTATTATTCCCTCTTTCATTGAAAAGGGTGTTAAAAAAGAGGACGCCTACTGCTATTCCGCAATCGGCTGCGTGGAGACCGCAGTGCCGGGCAAATGGGGCTATCGCTGCACCGGTATGAGCTACCTCAACTTCCCCAGAATCCTGCTCATGGTCATGAACAACGGGATCGACATGACCAGCGGCAAGAGATTTGTGAAGGATTACGGAAACTTCAGGGATATGGAATCTTTTGACGAGCTGATGAAGGCCTGGGACGGCGCAATCCGGGAACTGACCCGCGCAAGCGTCATCGTAGAGAACGCCATTGACCTGGCCAGTGAGCGCGAAGTTCCGGATATTCTCTGCTCCTGCCTGACCCAGGACTGCCTGGGACGCGGCAAGACCATCAAGGAGGGCGGCGCCGTTTACGATTTCATCTCCGGCCTGCAGGTCGGCATCGCGAACATGGCGGACAGCCTCTCCGCCATCAAGAAGCTTGTCTACGAAGAGGGGAAGATCTCTCGGGATGAGCTCATGAATGCGCTGGCGACAGACTTTGCGGGGCCGGAGGGAGAGCGGATCCGGCAGATGCTCATTAACGACGCGCCCAAGTACGGCAACGACGACGACTACGCCGATCAGCTGGTGGTGGACGCTTACGCATCCTACCTGGATGAGATGAAGAAGTACAAGAACACCCGATTCGGCAGGGGACCGATCGGCGGCATCCGCTACGGCGGAACGTCCTCGATTTCCGCAAATGTCGGACAGGGTTTTGGTACCATGGCGACGCCGGACGGACGCCATGCCAAGGAACCTCTGGCAGAGGGCTGCTCGCCCGCACACTCCATGGACAAGCACGGCCCGACTGCTGTCTTCAAGAGCGTATCCAAGCTCCCCACCCATGAGATCACGGGCGGCGTACTGCTGAACCAGAAAGTGACACCCGCTATGCTCTCCACGCAGGAGAACACCAAGAAATTAGAATTCATCGTCCGCACATTCTTTAACCGCCTGGAAGGCTACCATGTGCAGTACAATGTAGTTGATAAAGCGACTCTTCTGGATGCCCAGGCGCACCCGGAGAAGCACAAAGATCTGATCGTCCGCGTGGCCGGATACAGCGCATTCTTCAATGTCCTTTCCAAGGCGACCCAGGATGATATCATTGGAAGAACGGAACAGACGTTATAAATAAGGAGGCACAAAATGAAATTCTGTATTGATGATGCAAATGTTGAGAAGATCCGCCGCATTTATGAGTATTATCCGGTCGACGGCGTTTCCACCAACCCTTCGATCCTGGCCAAGGCTGGAAGAGACCCCTATGAGGTCTTGAAGGAAATCCGCGAGATCATCGGCGAGGACGGCGAGCTGTTCGTACAGGCTACAGCGACGACGGCAGAGGGCATGGTCGAAGAAGCCCATAAGATCGTGGAGGTGCTGGGAAAGACCACACTGGTGAAGATTCCCTGCGTTCCCGAAGGCTTCAAGGCCATGAAGCAGCTGAAGAGAGAGGGAATCCGTTTCATCGGCACGGCGATCTACACGGCTATGCAAGGCTTTCTTGCAGCGAAGTGCGGCGCTGAGTATGTGGCTCCTTATGTAAACCGCATTGACAACATGGGCTTTGACGGCGTACAGGTCGCCAAGGACATCCACGACGCAATCACGGCAAGCGGCCTTGACAGCGGCCTTCTTGCGGCAAGCTTCAAGAACAGCCAGCAGGTCCTGGAGTTGACAAAATATGGCGTGAAGGCAGTGACTGTTGCGCCGGATGTCATTGACGGCCTCGTAAAGAACGCTGCGATTGACGCTGCGATCGCTCAGTTCACCAGGGATTTCCAGGGACTGGTCGGAGAAGGAAAGAGCATGGCGGACTGCTGAATAACGGAGGGTGTCCATGAGTATTCTTTCTATCGATATCGGAGGAACATTTATCAAATATGCACTGATGGGAAAAGACGCAGTGATTCTCTCCAGAGGAAAAAAACCCACTCCGCAGGAGGGGAGAAGGGAGCTGGTTGAGGCGATCGGAAGATTGTATGATGAGATGCCCGATGTGGAAGGAATTGCGATCAGTATGCCCGGCATCATAGATTCAGAAAATGGGTACTGTGTGATGGGCGGAGCACTTGGTTACAACGATGACTTCTATTTCCGACATGTGCTCTACGAGAGATGCCCCGTGAAAATTGTTATTGAGAACGATGCGAAGTGTGCAGCGATGGCAGAAGCCGGCATGGGAGCTCTGAAGGATGTGAGCGACGGCCTGGTGCTGATCTTCGGAACGATGATCGGCGGCGGTATTATTCATGATCACAAACTCCTTAGAGGCAGACATTTTTCTGCGGGAGAAGTGTCTTATATCATACCTCATGCGGAAAAGAAGGCGTCCCGCGAAAATGTCTGGGGTAATCGCAATGGAACGCCTCGTCTCTGCAGGCTCTATGCGGAGAAGAAAGGCCTTGATCTATCTGAGGTGGACGGATTGATGGTATTTGGTGCTGTGAATGCCGGTGAAAAAGAGGCGATCGAGAGCCTGACTAAGTTTACCAGAGGAATCGCGGTGCAGATTTTTAATCTCCAGACGGTTCTGGATCCGGAGAGGATCGCAATCGGCGGCGGAATCAGTGCCCAGCCGGTTCTGATCGAGTATATCAGGAAGCATTTGGATCAGCTCTATTCGGATTGTCCATATATGATCCCCAGAGCAGAGATCGTCACCTGCAAGTTCCAAAATGATGCGAATCTGTACGGCGCACTGCAGTGCTATCTTGAGTATGCGTGAAGAACTGCAAATAAAATGAATAAAGGGCAGGATGGAATGGTTAGTTCCAATCCTGCTCTTTTTTTTACCTGACTCTGTCCAGAAACTATCGTCATATATGAAGTCGTTATCGATATGACGGGTATAAATGTCAAAAAATACCGAAATTGAATCAGAAATTCACCTGTTTTATGACTTCCGATGAGTATAAGATATGCAACCGTTGAGGCTGAGCCAAACAATTCGAAGGCGGCAGCGGGCCCGGTAAAGGGCTGAACTTATTTTTTAAAATTTGGGTAACTATTCAGCACCCCAAGTCCCAAATGCTCCGCATTCGGGACTGTGGGCGTCCAGAGGCGCTCCGCGCCTTGTCCGCCCCGGAAAAAAGATAAAAAAGTTCCGGTGAGCGAGCTCCCCGTATCTTATTTTAATCTTTTTTCCGGGGTGCTGAATAATTACAAATTTGGAGGTAATAATCAATGAAATTCAGAAATATAATTCTCGGAGCCATGCTCACAGTCGCACTCGCCTGCGGAGCGGTCGCGGTCTATCCCACCGTCTCATCCGGCATCGCATTCTCAAATGAGATCGCACAGAGGATGAACGAGCAGGTCTATGTCAAGACGCAGAAGGTAGAGTACACTTCTGACCGGGGACAGAAATTTAATGTAGCTGTCTCTTCCAACAGTGATGATTCTTACATGCTGATGTATTTTGACTTTTTCGGTGACAGCCAGCGCGCGGTGGTGCAGCGCGGCGAGGACGGCGAGTATGTAGTTAAGGAAGGTGCTTTCTTTGGCACAGATGCGGCTAAGGTCGCCAAGATCGCATCTGAGAACGGACAGTGGAGAGAGATCTGAAATAAGCAGGAAACGGAAGAAGGAAACAATAGAAAAGGGATCTCGTGACGGTGTGGTCACGGGATCCTTTTTTTCTGTTCAAGGCTCGCGGAGCGAGCCGCCATATGTGCGCGGGAGACTTCCCGCTGGAACTAATCGGCCGGCTTCTCCTCCGGCAGATCTCTCGAAGCGCTCCTGTAGTTCATGAACGCGTACAGAAGGCACATGATCATGTCGTCCACAGGTCCGGGGATGGCATCTACGGGGGAAATAACATAAGCGAGAAGCGCGATGAGCGCAATGATCTTCATTTTTTTATCCATTTTGATTCTCCTTTCAGGTGATCGGGTAATGCAGGTTTCTTTGCTGCATTTCAACTTAATATACGTTTCTGATCGGAGAGGGCAATGAAGAGGGGGGCTTTCAAATGTGATTTTTGTGTGTGTGTGTCTTTGCGGCTTCCACCACATGACTGATCAGGACGCACGTGGTCACGCCCCCGACGCCGCCCGGGACGGGCGTGATCGCCGCCACATGGGGCTCCACGTCTTCAAAGTCTACGTCGCCGGAGATGCCTCCCTTGGCTTCATCCCAGTTGATGCCCACATCGATGACGACCTGGCCGGGATTTGTGTAATCTCTGGTGACGCTGTGCAACTGTCCGGAGGCCGCGATCAGGATGTCCGCCTCCCTCGTGATGGAAGGGACATCGACTGTGCGGGTGTGGCAGTTGACGACGGTAGCATTTTCGTGCATCAGCATCATGGCGACGGGACGACCGATGACCAGGGAGCGGCCGATGACGGCGGCCTTTTTGCCGCTGATCGGGATGTCGTAGTGGTGCAGGATCTCCATGGCCGCCTGGGCGGTGCAGGGCGGGAAGCCCGTCCTGGTATTCGTGAAGACGCCGGCCAGGGAGAGGTCCGTGCAGCCGTCGATGTCTTTGGCGGGATTCAGCATCTGTCTCGCCCTTTCGTTGTCCAGATGCCTGGGAAGAGGGCGGAACAGAAGGATCCCGTGGATGGAATCGTCCGTGTTCACAGCCATCAGTTCGGCGTCAAAATCTTCCTGGGAGACATCCGCGGGAAGGACCACTTTCTTAACTTCTACGCCGACGGCCGCCGCGCGCTTGGCGGCGCCTCTCTCATAGGAGAGGTCATCGGGACGCTCGCCGACGCGGAAAATGCACAGGGTCGGCATGATGCCGGCCGCTTTCAGTTCTTCCACGTCCCTTTTCATTCGGGCGGTCATAGCGTCGGCTACTTCTTTGCCTTTTAGTATTCTGGCCATAGTTCCCCCTTTCTGATCGGTCGCACCGGGCTCAGCCGCGGAGCTTATTCACAACTGAATTATAGACAGAGTCTCCGAGCGAGGTATATTTTGCCAAAAGAGCGTCCGCCTCATCCTCAAGCGCCTGTGCGCTGGTTCTGTCCTTCATGGACTTTGTGTTGATGTAGACATTGAGGGAAGCGGCCTGCATGGCGGCTTTGCAGAGAATGGCGCCGCAGCCGGCGTCGGAGACGGCGAGCCGGGAGCCCTTGGCGGCAAACTCCTCGATGATGTCGATGGCCTCGCCGCAGGCGCGCATGATGTCCATGGGCACGGAGCAGGCAACCTTAAGGGCGTTTTCCATGACCTGGGCCCTGCCAGGGTCGTCCTTGGGGATTCCGTAGGCTTTGGCGAGGGGGGCGAAGGCCTCCGCATCCGCGTCCACCAGCTCCAGGAAACGGAGCCGAAGGGCCTGCGCGCGCTCCATTAGGCTGCGGACGTCCTCTTCGACGTCGGCGTATCTCTTCTTGCCGACGGTGAGCTCGCCCACCATGTCGCCGAGGGAGATGCCGATGGCAGCGGCAAGAGCGCTGGCGCCGCCGCCGCCCGGGACGGGCGCGGGGGAGGCGAGCTGCTCGGTAAATGCAGTGACTGTCCGGTCAATTAATTTCATATTCGGGATTCTCCTTGCATGGGATGGATTCTTGTGATGTGACTTTCGTTTTTGCCATTATATCATTGGGATTTTTCTTGTACAATATTTCGGAGAGGAACAGAACGGACGTGGCGCAGCGGCTCGCGCTGCGAGCCTTGAATGATGCCGAATTTCAGTAATTTTTGTGGAACAACACTTATGAAAGAGAACTTATGAAAGAGAATAATTGGAGCGAACAGTATAAAGAGACTTTGGAGTTCAAAAAAGAGCAGCGCGCATCGGCAGTAGCCGCGCGCCGCGCTCTGACGCAGGAAGAGCGGGATCAGAAGAGCAGTGCGATCTGCGATCTTTTGATAAAGCTTATGAGAGAGCCCCGCTACTGCGCGGTGAAAACGATCTTCTCCTACAGGGGAACCTGGGAGGAGGTGAATGTGGACGCCTTCAACAAGTGGGCCGATTCGGAGGGGTATCGGGTCGCCTATCCGATTTCCTTGCCGCACGGTGTTATGAAGGCGGCCGTGCCGGGATTTGAGGGCGACTGGCACCGGGCGGCTTTCGGAATTCTCGAGCCGGTCATGGAGGAGTCGGAGATCCTTGCGCCGGAGGAGATTGATCTGATCATCGTTCCCTGCGTCGCTTTCGATGCGTATGGGAACCGATGCGGGCACGGGGCCGGCTATTATGACCGGTTTATGGAGCGTATGGGGCAGGAAGCACTTGTAATGGTGGCCTTTGAGGCGCAGAGGATCGAGAAGCTGGCGACGGAAAAGACGGATATTCCGATTCGTACGATCGTGACGGAGGCGGGCGTTCTAAGAGTCTGAAGTGTGTCATGGGGACGTATCAGCTGACACATTTTGTGTCAGCTGATACGTCCCCATGACACAATCCCCCATTTATGGTAGAATAAGCTTTAAGGTTTTTGGCAATTCACAATAAGAATTCACTATAAGAATTCACCATAAGAAAGGATCTTACCGGGATGAGCAATGCAAATGAGCATAATGCAAATGAGTTTATAGATGATTTTAAAGCTAATTATGACAAATTCGTGATAGCCTGCGACGCGCTTGAAGAAGAGGGAAAGTGGCCTCTGGACGAACTGGGCGAGATGGACGTCTATTTTAAGAACGACATCGCCTGCGTCATCATCAAGCTGATCACTGCTGATGGAAAGATTGACGTAAATGAGCTGAATTTCCTGAATGATGCTCTCGGATTCGACTACAAAATCGAGGAACTGAGAGAACTTTACAAAAATGACGGCGACAGGATCGACAGTTATTTTGAGACGGAACTTGGCAAGAGTATTGCCATGATCAGGGAGAAAAACGAAAAACTGGCCGATATGTACAAGGGCTTATTTTTGCTGATCGGCAGGATCGTCACAGAAAGCGACGGAGCCGTAACCGATAAAGAAAAGGCTGCGGCAGAGGCAATGGTCAAAGCTCTTGGATAAAAATATGAAGATCAGCGAGAGGAGGACATTCAATGTCTTTTGCTGTTTTTGCTGACGGAAGCGCAAACCTTCCGCAGTCATTATTAGAGGGAATCTCCCTGCTTCCGTGCGAATACACCGTGGACGGCAAGCCGGAAGTTTACATGGGCGATGTCGACCATTTCGACGGCCACGCCTACTATGAGGCGTTGCGAAACGGGGTCAAAATAGGAACCAGCCTGCTGAATACGGCTCTGTTTATCACGCATTTCACGCCGGTACTCGAGAGCGGGCAGGACATAATCTATGTGTCCATGAGCTCGGGGATCAGCGGCACCTATAACGCGGCGGTGGCCGCGGCGACAGAACTGATGGAGCAGTTCCCAGACAGATTTGTACATATTGTGGATTCGAAGGGATGCGGTTTCGGCAACGCTCTTTTGGCGCTCAAGGCGGTGGAACTGAGCCGGCAGGGAATGGATGTAAAAGAAGCAGCTGCGACAGTGGACGACTGGGTGCAGCACGCGTGCCAGTACTTTACGGTGGACGACCTGAACTTCCTCAAGCGCACGGGGCGCGTCAGCGGCTTCACGGCTGCGATCGGGTCGATCCTGGGCATCAAACCCATTCTCTATGGGGACAGCACGGGACACATCGTCGCCTGCATGAAGGTGCGCGGCCGCAAAAAGTCGATTGAGGCGATCGTGGAGAAGTACAAAGAGAAGCACATGGATATTCCGGACCAGAAGATATTCATTTCTCACGGAGACTGCCTGAATGACGCCAATGAGGTGGCCAGGCTGGTAAAGCAGGTCACGCCCGGGGTCGAGATCACGATCTGCCAGCATGAGCCTTTCTCGGGGGCCCATGTGGGGCCGGGCATGCTGGCGCTGTTCTTCTGGGGGAAAGAGAGATGATAGGACAAGTGTGACGCGGAGACGAATCTGCAAGAGTGACAAGGGGACGTATCAGCTGACACATTTTGAAAAAAATGTGTCAGCTGATACGTCCCCTTGTCACATCTAAGCAGATTCGTCTCCGCGTCACACTCGTCACATTTCTTTGAGCGTCACCATCTGATAAGCGTGGTAAGCCAGCTGCACGGGCAGAGGCAGGACTGTGTCAGCGATCGTCTCGCCCAGGATGCGCAGCCGGAGCTTGCGCTTGAGTTCCGGGTCCAGCTTTCTCTTTTTCATTTCCTCGGCGCTGATCCTGGCATTTTCTTCATCCTTTTTCTCCGCCATCATCTGCACGTTGTCAAAATTGAAATTGTTCAGGCGCCGGAGGATCTCGAGGCGGTCGCCGTCGTAAGCGATGGCGCAGCCCGCCGTGGCTTTATAGATCGTCACGCCTGTCACGCCGGGAGCGCGGCCGAAGGCATACTTGAGGATTTTGGCCTGCTCCTCGGTGAGCTTGCGGGCGCCGATCCGGATGCGGATTCTGTGTTTTGTCTCTGCTTCGATACGATAATCCATGGAAATCTCCTCGGTCGGAATATTTTGCCGTCCATACTCGTGTATTGATGACGGAAAGCGCAGGCGTCTGATGGAAAGCATACTCCAATTATAGCAAAACAGAGACAAAAACGACACAAAAAGCCCCGAGACCGCTCAGAAAGTCGCGGGGTTTTCCAGTAAACTGCCAACGAGGATTAACCGTCAGTGATCAGATCCTCTGTGTATACTGCTTGGCGATATATCCGTAGCAGGTGCCTCCCTTGGGATCGTAGATCAGGAGTCTGTACCAGTTGCCGTCGGCGGTGATGCCATCGACTTTGAGCTTGTGGCCCTTCTCGTAGACCTTGGCGATCTTGCCGCCGGGAGTATATCTGCAGTTGAGGGAAGAAGAAGTGACTCTCACCCAGATCGGAGTGATCGCCTTGACTTTGACCGCTGCCTGGGCAGTGCCGCCGCTCACTTCATCGAGCTCTTCTTCGTTCATCTTTTTCGTTGTGAATTCGTCCATTTTATTGACCTCTCTAAATATTTGATTGATTTTTGTTTTTGTCATTCTGTTTATATATACGGAACGGGGGAGGGTATCCACGCGCGAATTGATTTTCTGCCGTTAACGAAAATATACACACACATGAATAATCATCACTTAAATAAACTGACAGATTATTGAATTTACATAAATTGCCTGATATATTTTGCTACTAAATACAAAAACAGAATTAAAAAAGCAGGAATAAGAAAGGCAGAAAGGAGGGGCGATGTGAAAAAGAGGGGAAGCTTTACACAGGAAGATAAAAGCTTGTGTCTCAAGAGATTCAGGAAACTACTGGAAGAATGCCGCGTCAAGGGAAAGGATATTCACCTGATCGAGAGGGCCTACGACTACGCTTATGACAAGCATGACGGAGTCTGGCGCAAGGACGGGGCCCCTTATATCACGCACTGCATCGAAGTGGCGATCCTTCTGACCGAGATGGACCGGAGCGACGCGGCCATAGCGGCGGGACTGCTCCATGACACGATCGAAGACACGGATGTGAGGATCGGAGATATTGTCCGGAGCTTTGGGGAGGAAGTCGCGGAAATCGTCGAGGCAGTGACCAACATAGAACCCTATCTGCCGGACGACTGCGAACTGCAGAAGGACGAGATCGACTCGCTTTCGGACGAGAGGCTGATCAAGATGATCGTGCAGAGATGTCCCGAAGCTCTTTTTGTCAAAGTAGCGGACCGCCTGCACAACCTTTCCACCATGAAGTGTATCGATAATAAGCGCCGGGTCGAGAAGGTCAACGACACCAGGGATGTTCTGATTCCCCTGGTCAGGGAAGTGGCGCACGCGTACAGCCTGGCGGACCGGCTGGAGGACGCCTGCCTGTCAGCGGAACAACCCGATGACTACGACAGGATCAGAAAGAAATACAAGGCGTATCTCAAAGAGAACGGAAAGAACATAGAGAGAGTCGGCGCCTATATGGCTCATACGCTCAGCAGCGGCGTCGGGAGCCGGGCTTTCGTGGCCGATTGCTGCTTCCGGGAGCGGTCGATCTACTCGATCCACAATGACCTGATCGCGCTCAGTGACCGCAAGGAAGACCTCATAGAAAACTTTACGCTCATAAATGTTCCTCTCATGGATATTTTCTTCGTAGTAAAGGATGACTGCAAGGTGGAGCCCGAGCAGGTCTTTCTCGACCTGTACGAGGATATCCGGAGCGGCACTTATGAACCGGACAACAAGTTCGAGGAACCGATGGAGTTTGAACTTACGATCGTGGCCTTTGGCAGAAGTGTCAACAGCAGTCTTCAATACATGATCGCCGCGGACTGTTTTGACGTGCATTACAGAGTATTCTGCGAGAGAGAACGGGATTACAAAGAGTACCTTCATGGGCTCGGCACCCAGAAGATCCTTGAGAGGGGGCGCACGATGCAGGGCAGCATGGGGGTTCCCATGATCACCGTGTATACCAGGAAAAACGAGAAGGTTCAGATCGATCAGGGCGCCACAGTGCTGGATTTTGCCTTCCACATTCACCCGAAGCTGGCTTTTGGCGCCAAATACGCCTATCTCAACAGGCAGAGGGACAAGATCCCGCTCTACGTGCGGCTCAATCACGGGGACACGGTGGAGATCGTCTCCTCCACGGCCAAGGATCGGGGCGAGGATGTGCCCTACGTGGAACACGCGGAGCTGAGGTGGGAGGAATGGGTCATCACCAAAAAAGCGCGCAAGGCACTGACCCGCTATCTGGAGGAGAGAGTGGGGCGGGAAGTACCGCTGATCATGGTGATGGACGCGCAGAGCGGACAGAATTACAGCCTTGTTTACAATGCGACGCCCTTTGACCTGGCGGTGGCAGTCGACCCGGTGAGGGCGCTCTGCTTTAAGGAGGCGTACCTGAACAAGAGCAAAGTGCCCTGCAGCTTCGACCGCGCGCTGCAGTATCAGGACAAAGTCAGGATCGTCTATGGAGAGGAGCCCGGGCCCGATTTTGAGTGGCTCAGATCTGTCCGGACGGATGAGGCGAGAAATGTGCTCATTGACTATTTTGCCCCGAAGATTGCGGTGGCAGGCGGAAATTGACTATTGTCCGTCGGGCTGTGGTGGCGGGCGCGAAATAACAGACGGAAATAAAAAAAGGGGTGTGCGAAAACATTAGCTTTCGCACACCCTTTGATATTTCAGTATTTAGTTTTAGGCTGCTGCCGGATCAGCACTTCTCGGTATATCTCTTTGCGATGTAAGCGTAGCAGGTGCCGCCCTTGGGATCGTAGATCAGAAGTCTGTACCACTCACCGTCTGTGGTGATGCCGTCGACTTTGAGCTTGTGGCCCTTCTCGTAAATCTTGGCAATCTCGCCGTTGGGAGTATATCTGCAGTTAAGGCTGGAAGCTGTGACTCTTACCCAGATAGGGGTGATCGGTTTAACGCTTACGCGTGCAGCGCCTACGCCGCCGGTTACTTCCTGAAGTTCCTGCTCATTAATCTTGTTTTCCATCATGTCGCTCATTTTGATTACCTCTCCTTTTTATTATTTCGTTTGCTTGCTCGCTTGAGCTTGTTGTTTTTTGTTATCTGTATATACATACGCACGGGCGGAGAGTATCCACGGAGAAATTTTTGGAGGGGTACCCTAAAGGTGTCGGAGTACCCTGAAGGTGTCCGATACCCTAAAGGTGTCCGATACCCTAAAGGTGTCTGCGGAAGGGGTGTACTTAAATAAGAACAGATAAAGCAGCGAATAGCCTTTGACTTTAGGCGTTTCCTGATGTAATAATGGTATCGGTAATAAGGGAGTAGCTTACATGAGGCGCTGTTTTGGCGCGGCATGGTACCGGATTCCGTCAGTACGGGAAGATGTTTCCCCGGGATCTGAGCTGATATTCTGATCGAGAAGCGAGACTTTTACTACAGAATGAATCTGTGGTAGAAGTCTTTTTTATTTGCTAACAGCGCTCGTTCAGCAAACATGGGAGGACAAAAAATGCTGTTCGTTAATTTTGGGATTCTGTTAATCGGTTTTGTCGCGCTGATCAAGGGAGCGGACTTCTTTGTAGACGGAAGTGCGGCGCTGGCGAAGAGCTTTGGGATTCCGAGTGTGATCATAGGACTGACGATTGTGGCGCTGGGAACCAGTGCACCGGAACTGGCGGTCAGCACATCGGCCGCGCTGCAGGGATCGAATGAGATCGCGCTCAGCAACGTGGTGGGTTCCAATATTTTTAATACACTGGTGGTGCTCGGCGTTTGCGCAATCATTCACCCCGTCCCGGTTGAGAAAGTGATCCTGAAGAGAGATTTTCCTTTCACGATTTTCGGATCGGTCTTCCTGCTTCTGGCATCCGGCTTTCTGGCGGTGTTGGGAACCAATCATGCGACCTTAGCAAATGAACTTTCAGCGACGTTCGGCGGTGCTCTTCATACAGGAGCCATGGATATGAATGTAGGCGTTGTGAGCAGGATCGCAGGAATAGCGCTCATCGCAATGTTTGTGGCGTACATCGTTCGTCTGATTCATGTGTCAAAAGACAGCACGGAAGAAGAGGTCTCCGGGGAAAATGGACAGTCTGTCGCTAAGAGTCTGGTGATGATCGTTTTTGGCCTTGCGATGATCGTGGCGGGCGGCCAGGCAGTTGTAAACAGCGCAAAGTTTATCGCGGCAGCGGCAGGAATGTCTGAGACACTGATCGGCCTCACGGTTATTGCGCTGGGAACTTCTCTTCCCGAGCTTGTGACATCGATCGTTGCAGCCCGCAAGGGCGAGACCGGCCTGGCAGTCGGCAATGTTGTCGGTTCCAACATCTTTAATATGATGTTCATTCTCGGCGTGTCCGCGATGATCCATCCGGTGGCAGTCAACTTGGCTTCCATGTTTGACCTGATCATCCTGATCGGAATCAGCCTGATGGCTTTCCTGTTCTGTGCCAACGACGGAAAGATCGAGAGAAATGAGGGCTTGGTGATGGTTGCGGTTTATGCGGCGGATATGGCGTTCGCTATTTTGAGATAAGACGGGACACCTTGAAGGTGTCCGATACCCTGAAGGTATGTAGTAAAAATCCAGGTTAATTACGAAAGAAGCTGTGAAGAAATGGATCCGGGGCGGATCCGGGACTTCACAGCTTTTTTGTCGTGTGGGGATGGGATACCCTAAAGGTGTCCGATACCCATCATGGCCGTTCCTTTCCTTGTATCTTTTGCACTTGCCTATGTACTCTTCAAGGATGAGACACAGACCGAAGCAGTTCAGAATCAGGATGCGGAGGCAGAAACCGCAGTGCCCGAAATCAAGGGAAGATTTGAGATCGAAGCTCCTGTTCCCGGAAAAGTTGTCGCCCTCAGTGAAGTGCTGGATGCAACCTTCGCAGAAGGACTTCTCGGAAACGGAATTGCGGTGGAGCCTTCTGAAGGCAAGGTCTACGCGCCCTTTGACGGAACGGCAGAGACAGTATTTGAGACGCTTCACGCCCTGGGGCTTAAAGCAGATAACGGTGTGACGGTCCTGATCCATGTGGGACTTGAGACGGTCGGTCTTGGCGGAGCACCCTTTAAGGCACACATTAAGCAGGGAGAGCACTTCAAAAAGGGACAGCTTCTTCTTGAATTTGATATGGATCAGATCAAGGCAGCCGGTCTTCCGACAATCACGCCGGTCATTGTGACCAATGAAGACGAAGTCGGAGATGTGGCGATCGAAGATGGCAAAATAGTGATCGGCGCATGATCTTTGGGAGGAGCGCGAATATGAAAAAATTTCCGAAAGATTTTATGTGGGGCGGCGCAACAGCCGCCAACCAGGTCGAGGGGGCCTGGAATGCAGACGGCAAAGGAATAGCAGTGCCGGATGTGGTGACCGCGGGAAGCCATACCGTTGCGAGGAGGGTGGACCCGTCTTTGGACCCGGGGACCCTCTATCCCTCTCACGAGGCCATCGATTTTTATCACCGTTACAGGGAAGATATTGAACTTTTTGCGGAGATGGGGTTCAAGGTTTTCCGCATGTCGATCAACTGGACCAGAATCTTTCCCACGGAAGAAGAGGAAGAACCGAATGAAGCGGGCCTTAAGTTTTACGACGACGTCTTTGACTGCCTGCTCGAACACGGCATAGAGCCGCTGGTCACTATTTCGCACTATGAGCTGCCGTATGCTCTGGTAGAGAAATACAACGGCTGGATCGACAGAAAATTGATCGACCTTTACATGAAATTCTGCAAGGTGATCTTTGCGCGCTATCAGAACAAGGTAAAATATTGGCTGACCTTCAATGAGATCAATTGCGGGACGCTGTTTACCGGGACCGTGATAGAGACCTGTACCTTTAAGGGGTATACAGGCCCCAGCCAACAGGCGCCCAGTCCGATGCAGACGCGGTATCAGGCACTGCATCATCAGTTTATCGCCTCTGCGATGGCGGTGAGCTATGCGCATGAGCACTATCCGCAGTTCAAAATGGGTTGCATGGTGGCACAGCTTCCGGATTATCCCGCCACATGCAATCCGGACGATATTTTGGCAACGCAAAAGCATATGCGGGAGGTCAACTGGTTCTGTTCCGACATACAGGTCCGCGGAAAGTATCCATCCTACAGCAGGCGGTTCTTTAAAGAGAACGGGATCGTGATTCGTATGGAAGCGGGCGATGAGGAGATTCTGTCCAATGGAACGGTAGACTTCTACACATTCAGTTACTATATGTCGTTCTGCGTCTCTGTCGATCCGAATGCGGACAGAACAACCGGAAATCTTCTGGGCGGCGTGAAGAATCCGTATCTTGAGACCTCCGAGTGGGGATGGCAGATCGACCCTAAGGGGCTTCAGTGGATCCTTAACGAGATCTGGGACCGCTACCAGATTCCGCTGATGGTGGTGGAAAACGGCCTCGGGGCGAGAGATGTCAAGGATGAGGACGGAAAGATTCACGACACATACCGCATTGAATATATGAAACAGCATATCGATGCGATGGCGGAAGCGATTGAGGATGGTGTGGAGCTCATGGGATACACGCCCTGGGCATGCATTGATTCCGTTTCGCTGTCTACGGGTGAGATGGCTAAGAGATACGGCATGATTTATGTCAATAAGTTCGATGACGGCAGCGGGGATCTCTCCAGAGAGAGAAAGGATTCATTTTATTGGTATAAAAAGGTAATTGAAGAGAATTGAATGGATACCCTAGAGGTCCCTTGGAGGGACCTCTTTTTTTTTTGGGGGGGGGGTACCCTGGAGGTGTGGGATACCCTGAAGGTGTGCGATACCCTAAAGGTGTGCGATACCTCTAGGGTAGTCCGATACCTCTAGGGTATCCGATACACAGATTCTTCACAGAAATCCCCTCTTTTCTTAACAGATATTCCTGAAACTATAGCTATACATTAAGCTTCGTCTAAGGTTCATGCCTAATAATGGTCTCATAAACAAGATACAAATCACCCCGATCTTTTAAGTAGATCCGGGAAGGAGATCCGGCTTATGAACCGGGAATGGAAAGGAGTATAAATGAAAAGAGGAGATTTTATCAAAATAGCGGCGGCCACATGTGCAGCGTTCACAATTTCCGCAGTTGCGGGATTTGGTGCTATGTCAGGATTGTTCGGGACATCCGATACTGCCTATGCATCTGAGAATACAGCTGTTGTGTCTGAATACACGTCAGAAGATTCGGAAGCAGTCGTGACGTCCGCAGATAATGCAGAAGATGCCGTGGCGACCGCAGGCCTCAACATGGTCAGCGGCGGAGCGCTGGAAACAAGCGATATGTTTACAAGCAGGGATCTGGAGCAGGAGGCGGACCTCAGTGAGGCACAGAACTACACGATCTCGGACGGCCAGACAATTGAGATCACATCGGAAGGCGTCTATGTAATCACCGGAACGGTCGCCAATGCTCAGATCGTCGTAAATGCGGGCAGTGAGGACAAAGTACAGATCGTCCTGGACGGCGTCTCCATCACAAATGACAGCACCCCTTGCATCTACGTAAAGAGCGCGGACAAAGTATTTGTGACTACTACGGATTCGGACAATATTTTGGCGGTGACAGGGACGTTTACAGCGGACGGAGATACGAATACAGATGCCGTGATCTTCAGTAAGGATGATCTGGTACTTAACGGAACAGGAACACTGACCATTCAGTCATCGAATAACGGAATTACCAGCAAAGACGATCTCAAGATCACGGGCGGAACGATCAACATCACCTGCACGGCGGATGCGATCGAGGCAAACGACTCCATAAGGATCGCGGACGGCACGATCAACATCAAGACAAGCAAGGATGCGCTCCACGCGGAAAATGATGAGGATGACACGGTCGGATTTGTCTACATCTGCGGTGGTACACTGAATGTCGAGTCTGACGACGACGCGGTGCATGCGACAACGGTGATCCAGATCGATGACGGAGAACTGAATCTTGTGGCGCATGAGGGCCTTGAGGCAACCTGGATCCAGATTAACGGCGGTACGGTCAATATCGAGGCCAGCGATGACGGCATCAATGCCGCTTACAAATCGGCCAAAATCACGCCTGCAGCCGAATTCAACGGCGGAACTGTCACGATCGTGATGGGCTCGGGAGATACCGACGCGGTGGATTCCAACGCAAATCTGCTCATCACCGGCGGCACGCTTAATATTACGGCGCAGAGTCCTTTTGACTATGACGGGACGGCCAAGAAGACCGGCGGCACGCTGATCGTAAACGGCACAGAGACCGATACCATTTCCAACCAGATGATGGGAGGCAAGGGAGGCCAAGGCGGCATGGGCGGCCGAGGCGGAAGATGGTGAGAGAGGTACCCTGGAGGTCGAGTGACCACCCTGGAGGTCGGCCGGTACCCTAGAGGTCGGCTGACCACCCTAGAGGTCGGCAATACCCTA
>DGWK01000012.1:43219-61360 GCA_002395235.1 Lachnospiraceae bacterium UBA4260
GGTCGGCAATACCCTAGAGGTCGGCGATACCCTAAAGGTGTGCCTAAGACCCTAGAGGTCGGCCAGTACCCTAGAGGTTGTCCAATACCCTAAAGGTGTGCAAAAACCCTGGAGGCAGACCTCTAGGGTAGTCATTCCAATAAAAAAGAGCTGTCAGCAATGACAGCTCTTTTTAAAATCTAATTCAATTAATTACTCGATCACTCGGCAGGAGTGGTAGCAGCCTCTGCGGAAGCTTCTTCCTCGATGGCTTCTTCTGTGGCAGGAGCTTCTTCAGATTCGACAGGTTCTGCGGCGACTGCTGTTGACGGAGCAGCTACCTCTACGGGAGCGGCTTCAGGTGCCGGCTCGGCTGCAACTTCTTCTGTTACGGGAGCGGCAGCAGAGGAGCCCTCGGAAGCGCTCTCAGGCGTCTCGGAACCTGCGCTTTCGACAGAAGCAGGTGCTGCTTCTGCTGCGGCCTCAGTCTCGGCCGAGATTTCTGTGGTTGCTGTGGCTTCTGCAGCCTCTGCGGTAGTTGCGCCACCACTTTCCTTAGCTGCTTCCGGCATGACCGAAGTTTCTTCGGAAGATGCCGCAGCAGACGAAGACGTAAAGGCCAAAATATTGGCAGTAGTGTCTTTGGTACTGTCCGACTTGCCGCTCAGAGAGAGACCGCCGGTGGAAGAAGCGCTGCGATCGCTGACGGTGGATCTTGCCCACCGCTGGAATTCTTCATTTTCATCATCCAGAGGCTGGAGGACGCTTGCAGGATATTCCTTTGTTTCATCAAAGCTGAGAGGAGAGCCGAAATCCGTCTCGAAGTCGAAGAGAACAGAACCGTTGGCATAGAATGAACGCTCTTTGCTCTTTTTTAACTTATCAATCTCGTTCATGTAGTTCATGAAGTCACAGACATAGTTCAGAGAAGCCGCGTCTCCGCTCAGGCTGTATTTGCCGTCCTCGTCTTTTGGCCCTTTAATGAAGCGCGCCTCAAAATCAGCGGTATCTTTGTAAGTTCCGCCGGAAATACTGTTGATGACCTGATCCAGCGTCTCCCCATTGTGCATGCGCTCAATAATGGAGTTCATTCCCAGCCTGAGTTTCTCGCTGCTGATCACAACCCGGTCATCGCTTATGCTTCGGGAAGAGCCGATTTCAGGATCGCTCCCGGCGGCAAGTTCATAGAGATACATGCAGGCAAGATACCCGCTCACATAGCGACTGGGCACGTTACTGCAGGACTGTCCGCTTTTGTCTACACCGTTGCAATACTGGATATCAAAGTTGTAGTATGCTAAAGAACCATTTTCATTCTTATAGCGCCCATCTACATATCCCTGTACGAGGATGTCTTTACTAAAGTCCTCCAGAGGGACTTCAGCACGGTCCGGCGTGCGCAGGAGGCTGATGGCCTCCTGGCGGAACTGCCAGTTGTTTTCAACGGTCGAAGCGGTGCCCTCAACGAACCAGGCCGGAAACTGAACTTTACCTGACTCTGTAAGGTCAACTACCTCGTCGCCGACGCGGAGATATCCCGTGAGTCCCGGACGGTTGTAGTCGTAAGAGAAACAGTGGAAGAGCTCGTGGACCACGGTATTGGCCAGATCCGTAATCGCTTCGCAACTAAAGTCTCTGGTGAGGATTGCTTTGCCGTCTTCCTTGTGGTCAGTGAGGGGACTTGCATTCACTGTGAGGCTGTAGACAAACTTGTAATCCGGAAGGGTTTCATCCGTCGTCCGCCCACGGGAAGCATATCCCACGGACTCAGCACCTTCATCGTAGCTGACGATGACAGTGATGTACTTGCCAATCTCTCTGTTATCAGCTGCCTTCTTAAGGGCAGGGAACTTATTGGTCAAAAGATCGACCGCCTGCGGCTGCAGCGTATTAACAACGAGGTCCGCCAGAAAACCCAGATCGGACTCGGTCAGGGCATCTTTGGCGTTCTGGTCACAGTGGACGTTGACGATGTGGGAATAGCCGGTCTGTTCTTCTTCCTGCGGAGTCTCCTCTTCCTGAGTGGGTTTCTCTTCCTGCTCGGGAGTGGGTCCCTCGGTCTCTTCCTTCGCGGTCTCTTCCTTCGCGGGCTCTTCCTCAGCTTCTTCCTCGTAAGGCGCTACCTGGTCGGCGGGGACGATCTCATTGCCGCCGGCGTCGGTAGGATTCTTGACGGTGCCTTTCTGGGCGTAGAGGTCTTTGAGCTTGGCGGGAAGAATGTAAGTGATCCCGGTCTTGTTCTCATAGATGGAGATGATCTTGTTCTCGCCAAAGAGCTTGAGCAGGTCCTCGGAGAGGGTGATCTTGTAGCCGCGGCCGGTCGCGTCATTACTTCTGACCGTGTACTGCTCGGGTACAATATAGGCCAGTACCGGAAGGTAGCTTCCTTTTCCGGCGAGGCCGGTGTCGGGCTTTAAGTCTTCGCCGATCCAGATCACGGGGATTTCCCAGGTCTCTTTTTCGGCGGTCGTCACGACCGCCTTGTCATCCAGGCGCTCGCCCTCCTTGGGGGCCTTCACGTCGCCGATCGTGATTCCGCTCACTATTTTGGCATCTTCGCGTCCCTGCGTGTGGTTGTCGACGCCGACTTCGGAGGGCGTCTCAGTTGCAAGCGCAGAAGCCGGAGCGAGCATGGAAGCGGAGGTGGCAAGTGCCACAAAGCAGATCAGCGATTTCTTAAATCTGTTTAATAAACCACTCATTAATTAATTCCTCATAGTTTCCGGTAACGTTGACTACAGTGATATACATAATAAATCATACATACTTTTGTAACAATTTTCAAGCGGGTTCACTATGAAATCCCGAACTTGACTCAAAAGTCCCGATAGATCCATCCGGAATAGTCGTCGCTGATCAGGCTTTTGAAGAAGGTGTCCTTCTCGATCGCCGCGGCGATCTCATCCTTGTATGGAGCGAGCCGGCCGTTGAAGAGAGATCCGGTGAAGGATACGCTTCCGTCAGAATTCTGTTCAAAAATGAGCCGGCAGCGCTCGTCACCGGCCGCCTCGAACGGGTACATGCGAACAATTTCGTAGTATTCCTTGTTCAGTGAAACGGCTGCGTAAAGGGCGGGGGCCAGTGAGAAGATGCGCTCGACCAGGTTCTCATCGACCGGAAGGTTCATATGGATGTCCAGAACGCTCGAATTATCGGAGAGCTCCACCCGGGTTCCGGGGAGTATTTCCTGAAGTTTGGCGGTGATCTCAGTTACGGAGACAGGAGAGCGCTGCGCCAGAGGAAAGGCCACGGAAGAACCGAAAGTGTCCCCCTCGATCTTGTGATCATAATAATAGTCAATGTTCGTGTGGGGAAGGCTGCTCTGGTGCTGATTGGCCGCCGACTCGATGAGCGCGGTAAACCAGGGCATGTCTTCGCTGTCAAGCGGCATATAGATCTCCCTGAAGGTCATAAGTGCGGGATCAAAAAAGACGTCCGTTGTGCAGCAGGCGACAGGTGTGGAGTCTACGCACAGGTAGATCGGGATCTGCAGGAAGGGGACCTTCATGCCCGCGGGGCTCTGCATCTGCGCCTGGAGCAGATTATTGAGCTCTGAGGCCGCGTCCGAAGGAAGAGACACTTCGAGAGCCGATTGCTCCGCGTCATAGCGGACATGCAGATATTTGGGCCGGACCTCTGCGGCTGTTCCCGGGATCTTGAGGCTTATCGGGGAATAGCAGCTCGAGGTCAGAAGAGAGAGGACGGTCTTGTTGACTTTGGAGGTCTGTATTTTGACACAGATTGAGCCGCTGTCAGTCTGGCCGTAAGCGTAAGGGGACTCGAGAAGGTCCAGTCTTCTTAACAGGAGCATTCTCAGCTGGGAGAGATCGTCGGCCGAGGCCGTCTGATCCAGTTTGAAGAATAGGTGGGACACCTTGGAGGTGTCCTGGGGGCTCGGGGAGACCTTTAGGGTCTCGGTGCTGTCGGGGCTTGGGGAGACCTCTTGGGTATCGGTGCTGTCGGGGCTCGGGGAGACCTCTGGGGTATCGTCGCTGCCCTGGCTCGGGGAGACCTCTAGGGTATCGCTGTTCTGGCTTGAGGAGACCTCTATGGTATCTCCAAGCGAGGTATCGTCGCCCAAGGCGTCTACGCGGCACTGGAAGGCGCCGGATGTCGTATCGTTTTCCGGATCTTCCCAGGCGATTTCGTCGACGGAGCAGTAATTGAAGGGGTGCGCCGGCGAGTCGTGTGTCAGGTTGTAGAAGAACAGATCTTCGTTATCGTAGAGACAGTCCGTTTCATTGTAGTCGATGAAAAAGAGACGGGGATCATTCGGATCCGCTTCGAGCTCCCACACATTAATGAAGGAATCTGTCTCATATTCCGGGTAAATATTATTGTCTCTTACATAGAGCCTGCTGCCGCCGGAGATCAGATCCTGCAACGATTGAGCTGTCTCCTGAGACAG
This sequence comes from Lachnospiraceae bacterium UBA4260, assembly GCA_002395235.1. Classification (GTDB taxonomy): domain Bacteria; phylum Bacillota; class Clostridia; order Lachnospirales; family Lachnospiraceae; genus CAG-791. The sequence goes on from DGWK01000012.1 coordinate 47,607, forward strand.
TTCCAGGATTAGCCTGCGGCTGGGAGGCGTATACATGTCCAGCGTCAGCAGATCGTCGCCCTTTTCAATCTCGTTTTCTACCGGAAGTTTCTCTACTTTCATGGAGAGGCAGTTGTCCTGCGACAATTCGGATGCTGAGAATGACGGTATATACGATTTGGGGTTCGGAGAGCTGCAAACCACACTCATTCGGCACGGCGAAGCAAGAAAATCATTTACGCATATGGTAAGGAGCTTGTCGCTGCGGCAAAGCGAGGCAGGCAGGCGCAACGTGAAGACCCCGGAGGTCTCCGCTACCCTGGAGGTGTCGGATACCCCAGAGGTGTCGGACACCCCGGAGGTGTCGGATACCCCGGAGGTGTCGGATACCCTAGAGGTGTCCGACACCTCTAGGGTGTACCCGTTTTTGCCGGCGAGGAGGTCCAGGCGCTGTTTTAATATTTCCAGATCATCCGGGTCATTATTTCCGTACAGAATAAAGGTCCTTTGCTTTGCGGAGGAATTGCCGGCGCCGGGGGCACCTGCGCAGCCCGCAAGGACCGCTATCATCAGAACTGCCACAATAGTGAGACGGAGGCATTTGCCCATCAGGGAGGGCAGGTGTTCATGTGCAGAGTTTGTCATCTTGAGAGCGCCCCTCCTTTCCGTCAGAGTCCGCTGTATCTCTCCCGGGCGATATCGATGATATCCCCGATGCTGTATTCCTTGTAATAGATATAGTCGTACAAACGGGTTTTTATGTCGTAGCTGCTCATGTATATTTTGCCCGATGCAGGGTTGTAGGCTGTGACGCCGTTCACCTGTGTCATGACGCCGAAAGCCTCGTAGTCACAGCGGACGCAGTAATAGGCGCCGTTGTAAACGATGTGCATGGTATCCGGTTCCCGGACTTCACTATTCGGGAGTGGGAAGGCTGTCCGCAGGCGTTCTAAAGTGCGCGCCCGGACCGGGTCAAAAGTGACGACCCAAGGGTCTGCGCTCGTCAGCGCGGACGCGACGGGGGCGGCCGGGAGGGTGATTTCGTTCAATATTTTGGCGTCGGTGAGGCTGTACTGGACCAGTGTCGAATTCTGGACATAGTAGAGGCACTTACCGGTCGGCGAGAGGGCCGCGCACGGAACGCCCTTGGAAGTATTGTCGTCTGTGCCGTGTTCGCAGAGGATGGTATGCGTCTCCGCGCCGGTGTCATCGTAAACATGAAGCTTGTGCTTGTCCGGGACCACCAGCGTATGGCCGTCCCAGCAGATCCTGGAGTGGTCGTTGGAGAATTTCAGTATATTGACGGCGGCCTTCGAATAAGCGGTGCCGCTGATCGTATACTCGGTCTGCCAAGTGTTTGTGTTGAGCACAAGAAGATCCATCTGGTCGGAGAAGAGAAGAATCTTGTCGGCTTGCGGGCTCAGGCTATAGAAGCTGTATCGCTTCCCGAGGGGAAGGACGTGGCGGACGGCCTTTTGGTGGATGACCTTTGAGGTATCGAAGCTGCAGGTCCAGATGACGGTGGCGTCGGTCTGGGAATCCATGACGTACAGGATGTTCCCGTCAGGATCGTACAGGATATTGTCGTCCATGTAGAAAGACCGATTGACCCGCAGTATATCTTCCGCAGTGACGGTGCCGTCCGACGCATTCAGCTGATAGTGGGTCAGGACGGAGGTCTGAGGGCTGTCTTTTGACACTCGCAGAAAGTGGACGATGCCGTTCTCGGCGTTCAGGACTTTGAGATTGGTACTGTAGAGTACCTCAGAGGTGTCGGATACCTCAGAGGTGTCGGATGCCTCAGAGGTGTCGGATGCCCCGGAGGTGTCGGATACCTCTAGGGTGTCGCCTTCCCCGGATACCTCTGGGGTGTCGGACACCTTCAGGGTGTCGCCATCCCCGGACACCTTCAGGGTGTCACCATCCCCAGACACCTCCAGGGTGTCTGCGCCCTCGGTGGCCCCAGCCCCCCGCGCGCCCCGAACAAGCTCCGTATAAGTTGTGACGATCGCCGAATCATCTTTTTCATTGACCAGGCACAAATTCTTCAAGTCACCAAGCAGAGTCAGGTCGTCGTCCTGCCACAGGACCCGCGTCGGCATGCCGGAGTCATGGGACGCCAGCTTCACAAAGCCGAGGTCCGGCTCGTCAGGTGAATAGTGGATAATGCGGTTGTCGCGCTCCAGACAGTAGAAGGAAGGCTGCTCCCCGAGCTTTTCTATGTCATAGAGATTGTCCGCAAACGCAGCTGTGTACAACTGCAGCTCTTTCCCCGCGAAATCATAAATCCTTCCCGATCTTAAATACAGAAAGCAATGCCCCTGAACGTCGAGGAACTTCATGAAGGTTCCCGGGAGCGGAAATTCGTACAGGATCTGTCCATTCTGCGGACTCAGAAGACGAAGGTCTTCATCACAGGCAAACAGGATGGAAACAGGCCCTTCCTCACCGCGCATCCGGGGCAAAATATCGATCACTCGACCGTAGGCGGCCACCGTTTTGCCCTGCGCAATGGATTTACGCGTCTGCTGCGTCAAAGGAATCTCTTTTTCCCATTCCTGGCGGGAGGAGAGAGAAGTATCTTCATATTCCAATGCGACAGACGTCAAAATGATCGCATATCCGCTGTCATTTTTCTTGAATTTCGAATAAAGGACATGTTCCGTATCCGAATCTTCTTCTGTGCTGTAGGAGGCCGCATGGAAACACTCGTCATAATAGGGAACAGTATCGATCTTCACTGTTTTGCCGGATGTAAGGTCATGGGCATACAAAAAAGCCTGCTCATATGATTCGCTTGACGTGAAAAGCAGGTATCTGCCGTCCTCTGAGACGGAGCAGTCCATGATCGTTCCGAAAAGCGGAGCATCTTCATCGTCCGCGCCGCCCGAATTAAAACTGTAGGATGTGATGAAGGACTCATCCCGCCCCGCCACAAAGCGATACTCGTCCAAAAGAGCGCCGCTGTCGGCGTCCAGCACGGTGATTCCGGAGTCTGACACCAGATAGAGGCGGTCGGCAGCGGCGCTGCCGGCGGGACCGGAAATGCTGCCCGGTGCATTGCCCGCGGAGGCAGAAGCGTTGCTCTCGGCGGCAGCAGGCAAGGGAGCGGTTGATCTTGCGACGGCGCGAACGTAATCGAGAACCGTTGTCTTCCAATCCACTTTCCCGGTCAGATAGTTATAACAGACCACGCCGTGTTCTCCGCACAAAACGATCCTGTCGCCGTCAAGGAGAACGTCCTTGGACCAGTTGACGATATAATCGTCAAACGAGATCTCACCACAGAGCCGATCTGTGGCAGTGTCCCAGACATAGACCCGCTTCTGGCCCGCCGCGAGCAGATGAGATCCGTCGCTGTCCGTGAGCAGATCCGGGAAAAGCGTCTCACCGACCTCCAGAACGGCGCCGGGCGCTATGTGCTGATCCGCAAAATTGGGAGTCAGGTACGGAACGTAGAGGTTTAAAGCTCTGGTCAGCTCGTACTGGGAGGAGGGCAAAATATCCTCAGAGGTCCTGTCATAGCCAAAAACAGAGTCAAGCATTGAACTCCCGGATGAGGCGTCACCCGAGAGGTCCGTGACGACGTGAAGGAGTCCCCGGATCGCCTCGACGCTGTTGCCGGCCTCAAGCTGCGCGGAGGCCTCGTTCGTGATCAGCTCCGCCTGCCGCAGGCGGATATCGCGGTTGGACTGCGAGAGCTTTCTGTTCTGGAGAGATGCATACACAAGGAAGCCGGTGATCGCCACCAGGCAGACGGAAGCCGCGGCCAGGAAGCGCTGAAGCCGGTAGACGCGGTTTCGCTGCTTGAGGTCGTCATATGTCATTCCGAGAATGGGCGCCGCTATGCGCAGGAGAGTGTCGCCGCGCAATTTTTTGACAACTTCGTAGGCGGTGGTTCCCCTTGCGTCCGCCGCGAGCATTTCATCGGGAAGATTTCCGGAGCCGGCGAAGGCTTCGGGGAAAATATCGGCCGGCTCGCCGCTGGTCATGACTGCGAGGATGTGGTCGCGGTCGTGAAATTCAAGGAATGTCCGGATTTCGAGGTCCACCCAGGGGGAATTTTTGGTCGCCGGAGAGCAGATGATGATCAGCCAGCGAGAGTTCTTCAGCGCCTGGCGAATGCGGGAGGCAAAAGCGGCGGTGGCGGAGAGCTCCCCCTCGTCGAGGAAGACGCGTTTGATCCTTCTTCTCTTTTTCTCGCCTTTTGCATGGCCGGCTATTATGGGCACATGAAAGTGCTCCAGGTTCTTCTGGAGCGCTTTGGCGGCCGCGCTGTCAATCGGGCCGTGCTTATAGCTTATGAAAGCGTCGTATTCGGAAGCGATGCCGAGGGCGGCGTCTTCCGCGTTCTGCAGATTCGTTTCATCAGGCATATTATTCGGACACCTTTCATATTATTCGGACACCTTTGAGGTATTGCTGTTTTTATGTATAATTGATTATATCAGTTTATAATGCCTGATTGAAGAAAGTGCGTACAAAATGGCAACTATGCTTTTGAAAATGACAATCTCGACCTGTTTGTATCTGATCATAACGGCCATAGTGTGGCATTTCTGGTCAAAGAGCAAACGGGGACCGCTTCAAAAAATAGCCGTGGGGCTCGTCTTCGGATTCTGTTCGGTCATGTCGACTCATCTGGGCGTGGACTACAGGAACATGATCCTCAACGTGCGGGACCTGGGGCCCCTTATAGCCGGTCTCTTTTTTGCCCCGAGTTCGGGAATTATCGCGGGCCTGATCGGAGGCGTGGAGCGCTATATAGCGGGCACCTATTTTGATGTCGGCTCGTTCACGACGGTATCCTGCAGCCTGTCCACTCTGCTCGCCGGTCTTATGTCGGCGGTGCTGAACGTATTCATGTTCAAGGGAAAGAGGCCGCCGGCCTTCCATGCCGCCGTCATAGGAATGGTGATGGAAGTCTTCCATATGTATGCGGTCCTTCTGACGCACAGGAACGACATGGCTTCCGCCCACTTTATCGTCAAAAGCTGCTCAGTCCCCATGATCGTCTTCTGCGGACTGGGGCTGACGGCCTGCTCGATCCTGATCATGATCCTGTCCGGCGAGAAGTACGAATACATACCGTTCTCGGACCGCGAGAGAACGCCGATCGCCAAGCGGTTTTACAGGCAGCTCCTGGCCGCGACGCTGCTCGTCTTCGTGATCAATCACCTGATGGATTACAACCTGCAGACCAGGGCCCAATTTGAACAGGCGGAGGAAGATCTCAACAATATGGCGACCGGTTTCCGGGCGGTTTACTTCGACACGAAAGGAGATATGGAAAAAGCGAGAATACTGAACTCCTACATCTCATTGGCCGGAGGCGATGACATTTATTACCTGGTCTACGATGTGAACGGGAATGTGCTCTCAAGCCTTTACAGTGAAGAGAACGAAATGTTCAGGCTCAGCGAATCGGAACGGCAGGCTCTGGCGGCTCGGCCGGAATGGACATCCTTCAGATATACGGTCGAGTTTTACGGGGGAATGTACGCGGTCTGTGTCAAAAGATCGCTGAACGAAGAGAATACGGTATTTGTTCTGCTTGCCTGGCAGTATGACATGCTGATGCGGGGGCAGGTCAATCAGGCCTACGAAGTGCTGCTGTCCGATATACTGCTGTTCACGGTCCTCTATCTGATGGTCGTCGCACTGGTGGAGACTCTGGTGTGCAGGAATCTGAAGTCGGTCACAGACTCTTTGCAGAAGATCATAGCCGGCGACCTGAGAGAAGTGGTCAATGTGAGAGACTCTTTGGAGTTCTCTATTTTGTCAGATGATATAAACCAGACGGTTTCGACCCTGAAGGGCTATATCGACGAGTCAAAAAAGCGAATGGAAAAGGAACTGGCCCTTGCCGCCTTCATCCAGGAATCGGCGCTTCCGCACGTCTTCACATTTGAGAGGAACGACTTTGAGATCTATGCCCTCATGAAACCGGCCAGGCAGGTCGGAGGCGACTTCTACGACTTCTTCTTCATAGACGCGGGCAAGATGGCCCTAGTCATCGCGGACGTCTCGGGCAAAGGAATACCGGCGGCCATGTTCATGATGCGGGCCAAAACAGCCATCGTCAATACGGCCAGTGTCGGAAAGTCTCCCTCAGAGGTGCTCTTCGAGGTCAATAACGTCCTCTGCGAGGGTAATGACGCGGAGATGTTCGTGACCGCCTGGATCGGGATCCTGGACCTGGAGACCGGAATCATGCGATGCGCCAACGCCGGACATGAGTACCCGGTGCTGTGCCGGGCGGGAGGCGATTACGAGCTGCTCAAAGATAAGCACGGACTCGTGCTGGCAGCGATGCAGAATACTTCTGCGGCCGAGTACACCTTAGAGCTCCATCCCGGAGACAGGATCTTCGTCTACACGGACGGCGTTCCGGAGGCAATCGACAAAGAAGAGAAGGCTTACGGTACGGACCGGCTGGTCCAAAAGCTCAATACCGTAAAGGGGCTTTCTCAGCAGGAGGTGCTCAAGCAGGTCTATCAGGATATTGTGGAGTTCGCCAGTGAGGCGGAGCAGTTCGATGATATTACGATGCTGGGGTACACATATAACGGATAATGGGGCACGGACTACGCAAAAAAGGCTGTCGCACTAAGAATTATTCTTAGGGCGGCGGCCTTTTTTATAGAACGGGATACGTCCCCGTGACACATTTTATGAATTTTCTTCTCCGAAAGAAGAGTGATGTCCTTCTTCGCCGAAGGTAGGCTGCTCGGTTTCTACGGGCGGGACGTCACTTTCCGCAGGCTGGTCCTGAGCGGGATCAAAGACAGTGTGGTGCGTCTCGGCCGGGCCTGCGGGCGCCTCAGCAGCCGGAGCGGGCTGATTGGAGGATCCCGTTGAAGCTTCTGTTGCCGGCGTCTGCGCGGCTCCGCTTTCCTGGGCTTCGGCGGCCTTCTTATCGCGCCTTGCGGCGAGCATGATGCAGATCCAGGTGACCAGCATGCTGAAAAGGCAGCAGGCGCCGCATATAAGCAAGGTCCAGTTCGCAAAACCGACCACGCGGTCTGTGATCATTTTAGCTTCAAGAAGGACGCAGATCGCGCCTGCGATGCAGCCGATCGTCAGGATCAGGTTCAGGACCCACACGGGATAGTCAAGGACCTTGATCTGCACGGTTCCCTGCAGGATCAGAACGCCAAGGATCAGCGACAGCATACCGGTGTAAATATCAAAATGGGCGGTCAGATCCGGGATCCGGATCAATCCGATGATGCCCATCAGGACCAGCATCGTGCCCAACGCAAATCCGTAGCGGTCGATTCGCTTATAGTCACCCGAAAGGAAATAAGAAACGATGGAGATAACGCCGACGGCGATCAGTCCTCCGCACAGGAACTGGCAGACCGTGGTCACCTGCATGGTCTTACTGAACAGCAGCAGATAACCGAGGATAATGGCTACCAATGAGAGTGAGACCTGTGTGAGGACACTGCTTTTACTTGTTGATGTTTTCATGATTAACTCCCCCTATACTATTTTGCCATACTGGCAATCGGATCGTAACGGCTTTCGCCCCTTCTCCCGGATCGCCCTGATTCGGGGGAAGCGGTTAACTACATCTTATAGTTTATCATGTCATCCTCCAATTGGAGACACTTTTTACAGAAAGATTTAGTATAATACAAATAGATGAGCGCGACGCAGAAGCTTATGTGCCGAATTTGAACGTGTGGGGCACGCGGGCGCGCTGTGAGCCGCGGAAAATAAATGATCTGCGCAGAACAGGTGCGGAGCGGCAGCGGGCGCAGGAGATAACAAGTGAGCAAAATATTGAGCAGAATACAATTATATGAGGGAGAAACAGTATGAAGATCTGTCCGGCTTGCAACTATGAGAATCCAGATACGAATAAGTTTTGCAACTATTGCGGAGCGCAGCTGTCCGGCGTAGAGCCGACAGGAAATACGGCGCCCGAACCTGATCCGCTCGCCGAAATACTGGCGAAGCAGAAACAGGCCGAACAAGCGCAGGAGGCGCAGAATCCTGTCGGAATCGACGCCGCCGGCGCAGGCATTTTTGGAGCTGTGGGGCAGCGCGGTCATCAGCCGGCACAGCAGAACGGGTTCCGGTATGAAGGACAGGGCTATCAGCCCGGCGCGCAGAACGGATTCCAGCCTGCGGGGCAGGGAGGCTATCAGCCCGGCGCCCGGCCTGCGGGGCAGCATGTTTATCGGCAGATGGGACAGGGCGGCCGACCGATGGCGCCGAACAACAATGCGCAGCAGTATACTTACTCGCCCACTCCTTTTGACAGCAAAATTCCGGAGATCGCGATCGGCAAATATGTGGCGTGGAGTGTTTTTGACATCCTTTTCTCGCTGGTCTTCGGCATCCTGGGATTGGTCTTTGTGCTCAGGATCAATAAATCCAAGACCGTAGAGGAGCAGCAGAAGAATCTCAAGACAGCGAGAATTTTCCTGATCATCGGAACGGTCTTTGCGATCCTCAATATTGTAGTAATGATCGGAGGCGGCCTGGCCTGACGCGATATCCCGAATGCGAAGCATTTGGGATGTGGGAGGCAGAACAGCTACTTATTTTATTGGTTTTTGGGAGGAAGATAATTATGGCGCTCAAAGACTTCTTAAAGAACAAAAATATAAAAAAGAATTTGAACAAAAAACCGGACAAGAACAATTCCTCTGCAGCCGGGGAGTCGGACGGCAGAGGGCAGGGTGACCCTGAACAGGGCGGGCCGCAGACCCCGGTCGCAAAGATCGCAGGTATGGTGGTTCCTGTTTTGGCGGTTCTGCTTGTGATCGGGATCGTGGCAGGATCCTTTTACACGCTTTCGGAGACGGAGAGCGCTGTGGTGACGACGCTGGGGCAGGCCACCGTCAATAACAACAAGGGCCTCCAGTTCAAAATACCGTTCATCCAGAAGGTGACCAAGATCAACACTACGGTCCGCAGCTTCGAGATCGGATACAGAGAAAGCGGCGAAGGGAACTACTCTAACGTGGAAGAAGAGTCCACCATGATCACTTCGGACATGAATTTTGTGGACATCGACTTTTATGTCACGTATCAGGTGACCGATCCGCTTCAGTACATGTACGCGACCGAGGAGCCGGAGCTGATCCTCAAGAACCTGATCCAGAGCACGATCCGCGGGACCGTCAGCGCTTACACTGTGGATTCCGCGCTGACCACGGGCAAGTCTGACATCCAGCAGAACATCAAAAATATAGTGATGGACGAACTTGAAGAGCAGGACATCGGACTGTCGCTGATCGATATTTCGATACAGGATGTGGAGCCGCCCAACGACACGATCAAAGAAGCTTTCTCCGAAGTCGAGAACGCCCGGCAGAACAAGGAGTCGGCCCTGAACGAGGCAAATCAGTATCGGAACGAGCAGCTTCCCGCCGCGGAGGCCAAGGCCGATAACATCATTCAGAAGGCGGAGGCGCACAAGGCGGCCCGCATCAACGAGGCCAACGGCCAGGCGGCACGATTTAACAGTGAGTACGCCGAGTACATCAAATATCCGCTCATTACAAAGCAGCGTATGTTTTACGAGGCGATGGAGGAGATTTTGCCTAACGTCAAGATCATCATTAATAATGATGAGACCGGGGAGACCCAGCGCATGTACCTGGGCGACCTGGACGGCAGTCTTGGCGGTAACGGAACCGGCAACGGAACCGGAAATGGGAACGGCAGCAGTACCGAGACCGGGGATCAGAACGGCAGCAGTGCCGGAACCCGGATGGGAGGCAACGCCTCTTCCGGAGCAGAGACAGGAGGTGAGCAGTGATGAAGAAGCATTCTGTCACTATTTTGGCCGCATTGATCATAATTTATCTGATCGGCAACCTTTCCGCAGTCATCACGTATCCCAATGAGTACAAGGTCATCAAGACCATGGGCAAAATATCGAGAGTCACAACGGAGCCCGGCTTCTCTCTGCGCATTCCCCTGATTCAGAGTGAGACGACGATTCCCAAGGACAGGCAGCTCTATGACATCGCGCCCACGGAGATTTATACGTCCGACAAAAAGAAGATGGAAGTGGACGCCTACATCATCTGGAGGGTGACGGACCCCACCAAATTCACGCAGACGCTGAACGCGTCGAAGGCAAGCGCGGAGAGCAAGATCAGCGCGATGGTCTACGGTGCCCTGAAGACTACGGTGTCCGCCACGACGCAGGAGGAGCTGATCGCGTCCCGCGACGCGGCGCTCGACAAGCAGGAAGAGGATGATCTTCTCGATGTGGAAGTCCAGGATATGAAGTCCGAGGATCTGGCAGAAGAGGGGGACGACCAGGCGCAGACCGGGACGGGAACGGAGACGGACGACGGCATGTCGGTCATCGATGAGAACACCCGCGTCATCTCTCTTTCCAGCAAGATCATCGAGCAGCTCGACAAGGACTACAATCCCGAGCAGTACGGGTTTGAGATCCAGCTGGTCAAGATCAAGAAACTCGACCTTCCGGAAGAGAACAAGGACGCGGTCTACAACCGCATGATTACCGAGCGCAAGAACATTGCCGCCGCTTACAAGGCGCAGGGCGAGTCCGAGGCGCAGAAGATCCGCAACACGACGGACAGAGAGACGGCGGTCATGATCTCCCAGGCGGAGGCGAAGGCGGACCAACTCGAGGCCGAAGGAGAGGCGGAGTACATGCGGATCCTCTCGGACGCCTACAATGACCCGGACAAGGCGGAGTATTACCTGTTCGTCCGTCAGCTCGACGCGGCAAAAAAGAGCCTGGAGAGCGGGAATACCACGCTCTTTCTGGACAGCGATTCGCCGCTGGCCAGTGTCTTTGAGAGTGCGGGGGAGTGAAGAAATAGTAGGGTAGGCTCTGAATAAAAATGACTCAAACAAGCAGCAAAAGCATCATACTAAAGCGGATCATCATAGTTGTATCGGCGGCTCTTTTGGGAGCCGCCGGATTCTTTCTTTATCTCATGCACAAGGACCCCAATCCGAACCTCACCGGGGAGCAGATCCGGGAGCTGGATCAGCTGTATCTGGACAATTATATTCAGGAGGAGGATTTCCGGATCATCTCGGAACTGGGGATGAACACGGTCCGCATTCCGTTCACCTGCTATAACCTGACGGAGGACGGATATACTCTGCGGGAGGATGCTTTTGACAAGCTTGACTGGGCGGTGGACATGTGCGCCAAATATGGCCTGTACGCTGTGATCGACCTACACGGCGCTGTGGGCTCGCAGAATCAGGACGTCCACTCCGGAGACGATGCGCAGTATGCGCTCTACGGGAATGCTCGGAACGAAGAGAGCACGATTGAACTGTGGAAGGCCATTGCGGCGCACTATCGGGGAAATAAGAGCGCGGCGGCTTATGATCTTTTGAACGAGCCGAGAAGGGCGCCTGGGAAGTTTGGGGGGAAGGTGAATTTTGACTTCTATGACAGGCTGTACAAGGCGGTCAGGGAAGTGGATCCGGAGCACTTAATTCTGATCGAGTGCTTTTCGTTTCCGGTGAACGGCGTGCGGCTGTGCGGGTACGATTGGGAGAATATCTGCATCGAGTATCATATTTACAACTTGTCGCGGTTTTCGCAGAAGACTTGTCTGAACTTCTACCGGGCGCTGCACAACTTAATGGGGTACAATGCGCCGGTGTTCGTCGGGGAGTGGAATGCCTTCGAAAAAGAGAGCGATTGGAAGGACAGCTTCGAGTGGTTTGATGAGCAGGGATGGTCATTTGCATCCTGGTGTTACAAGGCCAATGCGTATGCATATGAGGAACTTTACCACAATTACAGTGACTGGGGGCTGTTTGATCTGCGCGTCGAGCCTGTTGATGTGTCGACGGCGACCTTTGAGGAGATCGCGGAGGCTTATGGGAAGATTGGGACGGAGTTTGCGGAGAAGGCGGCGGTTTATGGGGATTGGAGAGAGTATTTGGTGGGGGTGAAGTGATGCGGGAGTGAGGCGCTGCGAGCGAGTGAGGTGTCGCGGGTGAGCTCGGGAGAGTGGGCTGGTGCGGGTGAGCTGGTTGGCGCGGCGGGCGAGCTGGTTGGCGCCGAGAGCGAGTGGAATTCCGCGGAAGAGTGAAATGTTGTGGGAACTGAGGAAATGCTGTAGAACCGAGGGAGTTAATGCGAGGTGGAAAAACAGGTACTTTTTATTAATGCATGCGTGCGCAGTGAGTCCAGGACCAGGAGGCTTGCAGATCGGGTGCTCGCGAAACTGAATCTGCCTTATGAGGAACTGCGGCTGGAGGAAATCAGGTTTCCTTTCACTGATGAGCAGTTTCTGAAAATGCGCGACCGATTGATCTCCGGGCACGATTTCAACAATGCACTGTTTGATCATGCCAGGGATAGGGGACACCCTAGAGGTGGGGGCTACCCGAGATAGGGGACACCCTAGAGGTGGGGGCTACCCGAGGTGGGGGCTACCCTAGAGGTGGACTGTTGCCCTGTGTTTGCGGGCTACCCTAGAGGTCGGTTTTGGCCGAGGTCGTTTTTGGGGCCTGCCTGGGTGGCGGGAGGCCGACCTCTGAGGTCGGCTTTTTCGTATACCTCAGAGGTTGTTTCTTACTTAAGTGAGGCGTTCAATATGGCAAAAGTTTATTTTATTGCAGATCTCCATTTTGGTCACAAGGATGTACTGGCTTTTGACAAAAGACCTTTTAGAGACGTGGAAGAAATGGAATCGGAGATGATTAATCGGTGGAACGCGAGAGTTTCAGAAAGAGATCACGTTTTTGTCATAGGGGATATGTTTGGCGGCGTGAATACAGCGCACGCAGGTGAAATAATTCATGCCCTCAATGGCAGAATTCATCTGATCAGGGGCAATCACGATCCAAAGGGTGAGGTCTTTGAAAGTCTTTTTGAAGAAGTGGTTGGAAGCAAACAGATCCAGGTACGGGTAAGAGGGGAAAAGCAGCGGGTTGTAATGCGTCATAGATTTCTGCCAGTGTTCAAGGGGAGCGATGAGGGTATTGTGCAGCTTTATGGACACACCCATGATTCGGTCGTCGCACATATTGAGGACAAATATATCGAGTTTATGAATTGGCTGGGATTTCCGTTGCAGGCATTTAACGTTGGTGCCAGCCGGATGAATTATGAGCCTAAAACACTGGAAGAGATTTTGGAAGAGGCAGGGGTCATTAGGCCTCATAATATAATACCTTAGAGGTCGGCAATAACTGAGGCAACTTATACCCTTAAGGTCGGTGACCAAATACCTTAGAGGTCGGCAATAGCTGAGAGGTCGGCGAAACTGAGAATTTATGAATTCCGAACAAAACTAATAGGCAGCTTTCATGCTTGATGAAACCTACCTTGGTGAGAACAATATTAAATAATCCTCTTTCATGCGAGGCTATAAAATTTCTTATTTAGCTATTTTTTGACAATGTAATAGCTTTTTTGATTATGCCCAAAGAAATGCCGGTGATCCTGTTGGCCTGAGCCATCGAGATGCCGGCTTTCCACATTTCGCGCAGCGCAGAATCGCGCTTAGGTGGCTTTAGCGCTTGGAATTGCGTCACGTTTCGACAGGCAGAGATTTTGTACATGATCTCTTTGGCGTCATCGTCGTTCAGACGAGGCTTCTCGTCCTCGATATCCATGCAGTGGTCGTTATTGGGCGCGCAGTTGAACTCGAAGAATTCTTTTTTGTTGATGATTGCCTGTACGAAACTGGCATCGATGAGGTCATTGGCAAAATAATTGTTGAAGCTGCTGTACTGGTAGTCTTTAGGGTCCTTGCAGATTCCGGCCTTAACGGGGTTCTGATGAACGTAACGGA
>DGWK01000034.1:0-44470 GCA_002395235.1 Lachnospiraceae bacterium UBA4260
TGGCAGTTATGTCTTCCTTCAACTATATCGGCAACCGCTGGGCAGGCGGCAGCGCTTCCCTGTGCAAGACCGTCCTTCGCGACGAGTGGGGCTTCAAGGGATTTGTTGAGACAGACTACTTCGGCGTTTACGGCTACATGAGCGCTGACCAGGCGATCCGTAACGGCACTGACCTGATGCTGGTCAACTATCCTACAGCAACCAATGACGTGCAGTTCCGTGAGACTAACGGTGCACAGCAGGCTATGCGTGAGGCTGCCAAGAACATCCTCTACGTCGTCGCCAACAGCCGTCAGTACGATCCCGCTAACCTGAACACGGGCATGGCTAAGTGGAAAGTTATCATGTATGTGGTGGATGCGATCGTTGCGCTGATCTGCATTGGACTGTTTGTAAGGTTCCTGAATAATTATAAGAAGAGGAAAGCTGGAAAGCTGTATTGATGAGGAAGTGAAAAATTGCTTCCATGAGTCATCATCGCTGCCAAAAAAGTGATAGTGGTCTTTAAAAACCCTTCTTCGGTGGATATTCCACCGAAGAAGGGAACAGAAACAGGCCTATATATCTCTAAGGCAGTTATAGTGCCTATTTCTAAACCCTTCTTCGGTGGAATATCCACTGAAGAAGGGTTTTTAAAATGGGTATACAGAATTTTTGGCAGACGACAGACGGAGTAAGAAAAGAACATTGATCCTCCCCAATTCACCCTGGTTTGTAGAATTATCCACAAGGGCCATCAAACTGGCAATTGAGTTCGAATAAAGAATGATTCATAATACCCCATATGTTGAATAATCATTAAATGATGAATGGAGAGAATCATGTTTTACGCATTACTTGCAGCTGTTCCTTTTTTGCTGGCTCTGGTGCTGATGGTGGGATTCAAGTTCTCATCGGGTAAATCGCTGATCATCTCGCTGATCGCCACGATCATACTTGTGCTGACGGTCTGGAAGATGGATTTCCATACGGTGCTGGCCTATTTTGTCTACGGCGCGCTCAAGTCGCTGGATCTGCTGCTGATCATAAGCGGCGCGATCCTGCTGCTCAATACGCTCAAGCAGACGGGGATCATGCAGGTCATCAATGACGGATTCCAGAAGATCACGCCGGATCCCAGGATCCAGGCCATCATCATCGCGTATATGTTCGGCGCCTTTATCGAAGGCGCGGCGGGGTACGGAACGCCCGCAGCGCTGGCGGCCCCTCTGCTGGTAGGCCTTGGCTTCCCGCCCGTGGCGGCCTGCTCGGTGGCTCTGATCTCGAACAGTACGCCGGTGCCTTTCGCGGCGGTAGGAACGCCTATGCTGACCAATATGACCAACCTGTCCAGCGCGGTCACAGAGCAGCTGGGCATCCCGCTGGATCAGTTTACCGCGAATGTGACGCACAAGACGGTCCTGTATCTGGGGCTGGCCGGTTTTATCGTGCCGATCCTGCTGGTCGTGACGCTGGTCATGTTCTATTCGACGGGAAGAAGGGCAAAGAGTATCGTGGAGATGATCCCCTTCTGCCTGATGGCGTCCTGCTCCTTCGTAATCCCTTATTATTTCCTGGGAACTTACCTGGGACCGGAATTCGCGTCGATCATAAGCGCCTGCGTCGGCCTGGTGGTGACAGTGCTGGCGGCCCGCGCCAAGGTGCTCGTGCCCAGGCATGTCTGGTATTTCTACGATAAGGAGCACGACGAAGTGATCATGCCCAAGGAGATCTTCGGAACCGTGAGCCGCAGGAAATTGTTCAAGGCCTGGCTCCCTTACCTGATCATCGCGGTGGCGCTGCTCCTCACACGTATCCCTGCTTTCGGGCTCAGGGCGCTCCTCAATTCGGTGGCCATTCACGTGCAAAATATTCTGGGCGTAGAGGGCCTCAACTATGACTTCGCACTGATCTACAATCCCGGTCTTACGCCGTTCATCCTGGTGGCGATCGGAACCATGATCGCAAACCGGAAGAATCTGAGCAAAGAGGATGTGGAGCATGTCTTCGGCGCGACGGGCAAACAGGTCCTGACCATCGCCATGGCCCTTGTGAGCGGCATCGCGATGGTGCAGATCATGCTGGGAAGCGGTCTCAACCACTCCGGTCTGGACGGAATGATCACACAGATCAGTACAACGATCGTGGCCAGCATCGGAAAGGCCTTCCCCTTCATCGTTCCGCCGCTGGGCGTCTTCGGCGCCTTCGTCTCCGGCTCCTGCACGGTGTCCGGCGTCATGTTCGGACCGCTGGAATTCCAGACAGCGCAGATCCTGGGCTTCCCGGCCGCTTCTATAATCGCCCTGCAGATGGCAGGCGGCGCGATCGGAAATATGATCTGCATCCACAATGTCGTCGCCGTCTCCTCTACGACGGAAGCGACGGGGAATGAGGGAAAGATCATTTCGATGAATATTTTGCCCTGCGCAGCGTATGTGGTGCTGGTGTTGATCGTGTACTGCATCTTCGGATAGCACAGTGAGATAACGGAAGAGATCGAAAGAGAACAGAAGAGAACGGAAAAGAAAAAGAGCCGCAGAGTCTCAGGCCCTGATTCAGGGAGGGAGACCTGCGGCTTTTTGATTCAGGGAGGGAGACCGGCGGCTCTTACTTGCCTTATGAAATAAGATTCTTTATAATATAGTTTGGATTGATATGAGCACAGAAGGGAGAATCTTATGAAGGGGATTGTGTTGGCCGGAGGTTCAGGCACCAGATTATATCCGCTGACAATGGTGACATCCAAACAGCTTCTGCCTATTTTTGATAAACCGATGATCTACTATCCGCTGTCCGTGCTGATGAACGCGGGCATCAGGGATATTTTGATCATCTCTACGCCCCAGGACCTGCCGCGCTTTGAGCTTCTGCTCGGAAACGGGCATCAGTTCGGCATTAAGCTCTCCTATAAGGCGCAGCCCAGTCCGGACGGATTGGCACAGGCCTTTATGATCGGCGAGCAGTTTATTGGTGATGACGCGGTGGCCATGGTGCTGGGGGACAATATTTTCGCGGGGCACGGCCTCAAGAAGAGGCTCAGGGCGGCCGTCGAGAGCGCGGAGAGCGGCGACGGGGCCACGATTTTCGGCTACTATGTGGACGACCCCGAGAGATTCGGTATCGTGGAATTCGATAAAGACGGAAAGGCCGTAAGCATCGAGGAGAAGCCGGAGCACCCCAAGAGCAATTATTGCGTGACCGGGCTGTATTTCTACGACCGCAATGTCGTGGAGTACGCGAAGTCCCTGAAGCCTTCGGCGAGAGGCGAGTATGAGATCACGGATCTCAACCGGATCTATCTTGAGGACAACCGGCTGCATGTGGAACTGCTGGGGCAGGGCTTTACCTGGCTCGACACCGGGACCCACGAGAGTCTTGTGGACGCGACCAATTTCGTCAAGACCGTGGAGCAGCACCAGCACAGAAAGATCGCGTGTCTTGAGGAGATCGGCTATCTGAACGGGTGGATCACCCGGGAGGACGTGCTCAGGACTTATGAAGTAATGAAGAAGAACCAGTACGGCCAGTATCTGATGGACGTCCTGAACGGCAAATATATTGATGAATTGAGATAGCGCACACATGCGTACAGACGGACGCCGCCGGCAGACAAATCAACACAGGAGCTAACATTGGACAAGATAGCAGTATTGATTCCTTGCTACAATGAGTCGAAGACAATTAAAAAAGTGGTAACGGACTGGAAAAAGTCTATCCCGGAAGCTGTCATCTATGTCTATGACAATAATTCGAGTGACGAAACAGCGAAGATCGCGGAGGAAGCGGGAGCGGTAGTAAGACACGAGTATCAGCAGGGAAAAGGAAATGTGATCCGCAGAATGTTCAGAGAGATCGACGCGGACTGCTATATCATGGTGGACGGAGACGACACCTATTCGGCGGAGTACGGCAGACAGATGGCCGATCTGGTCCTGGAGAAAAAGACGGATATGGTTGTGGGAGACAGGCTGTCGTCGACCTATTTTGAGGAGAACAAGAGACCTTTCCACAACTTTGGCAATTCTCTTGTGAGGAGCAGCATCAACCGTCTCTTTGATACGAACATCAGAGACATCATGACGGGATACAGGGCTTTCAGCTATCTGTTCGTCAAGAGCTTTCCGGTCCTGTCCAAGGGATTTGAGATCGAGACGGAGATGACGATCCACGCCGTCGATAAGAATATGCGGATCGAAAATGTCATCATCGAGTACAGGGACCGCCCCGAGGGGAGCGAGTCCAAGCTGGATACTTATTCGGACGGATTCAAGGTGCTGAGAACGATCTTCCGGCTCTATAAGAACTATAAGCCTATGAGCTTTTTTGGCGGACTCAGTATGATTTTGTTTATCCTGGCCCTGGTCATGTTCATTCCTATTTTCATAGAGTATGCCAGGACAGGTCTGGTGCCGAGGTTCCCCACTTTGATCGTGTCGGGCTTTATCGGGCTCGGAGGTGTTCTGTCCCTGTTCACAGGGCTGATCCTGGCGACGCTGGTCGAGAAGGACAGGCAGGAATTCGAATTCCGGCTCAATGTTATTGAGAATATGTATAAAATAATAAAAAAATAGATACAAAGAGCCGGAAAGTATACATATTATTAATAGAAAAAGCATTGAGAATGTATTATAATATTGCAGTTACAGAAATTGTACGTTTTTTGTGATATACTTGTAACGGAGTTTGTCGCGGCGACGCGCGGGGATGAGCGCGGGAGCCGTGCGGTGACACAGGAGAAGGCTAGTGGCGAAGAAAGTACGTGTTTTGCATATCGCGGAAGCGCCGGGAGGCGTTGAACGATACATGGTCGCGTTATTGACTAAGCTAAAACAGAATTATAGTGATCAGCTTGAGCATATTCTCGTGTGTTCGGATTCTTTTGACGCGGGCAAGTTTGAGGAGATCGTTTCCAAAGTCGAACATGTCGGGGACATGCACCACGCGATCAATGCGAAATTTGATTTTCGCAGCATCATGGCTGTGAGGAACCTGATCAAGAAGTATAAGCCGGATGTGGTCTACTGCCACAGCTCCAAGGCGGGGGCGATTGGCCGTATGGCGAATATCGGACTCAGGAACAGGTACGGAGAGAGAAACGCATGCCTGTACAATGCGCATGGCTGGGCTTTCAATATGAAGGGCGCCAGCAAGAGCCTGATCCGCTCCTATGTGATGGTCGAGAAGATGCTCGCCCCGATTACTGACAGCATCGTATGCATTTCGGAATTTGAGAAGAATTCGGCTCTCTCTCACGGAATCTGCGATCCGTCCAAACTCAATGTGATCTACAACGGCATCGATCTGGATGAAGAGAACATCGTTCACACCAAGCCTGCGGATATGCAGGATATCCCGGAAGGCGCGTTCATCGTGGGAATGGTGGGACGCCTCGCGACGCAGAAGGCCCCGGACATCTTTGTCAAGGCCGCCTCGGTGATCAAGAAGAGGGTTCCCGAAGCGTTTTTTGTCATTGTCGGTGACGGACTTAACAGAAAGGATACGGAGAGACTGGTCAGGGAATACGGCTTGATGGATTCTTTCCTGATCACGGGCTGGGTCGATGATCCTTTCAACTACATCTGCAACTTTGATGTAGCCATGCTGATGAGCAGATGGGAAGGGTTTGGCCTTGTGCTCCCCGAGTACATGCTGACCCGTAAACCGATCGTGGCGGCCAATGTGGATGCAATCCCGGAGATCATCAAGGACGGTGTGAACGGACTCCTGGTAGAACGGGAAGACTTCTACGGGGCAGCGGAAGCGGTCATCAGGCTTCGTGACGACGAAGAGCTCAGAAATTACCTCGTTAAGAACGGACTGAAAATCGTCAAGGAGCGGTTTGACGTGGAGAGGACAGCGCGCGAGCACAGAGACCTGTTCATGCGTCTTGCCGGCAGAGAGGCAGAGAGCGAATAACAATTTTCCATAGCGTAAATGATCTCGGCGGAACACTGGGTTCCCGGTCTGTTTGGCAAAATAGTCCGGGCGGAGTGTTCCGTCGATTCTTTATGCACGCGCGTGCGGAGAGGTATGTGCGGCCTTTCGCGCAGCCCGCAAGGCGCACCTTGATAAATAGCCTGAAATCTTATACACTAAACTTTGAATTCATGGGAGGCATGCACTGCGGGCTGAGAATATGGTTTTGAAGGCCGGCAGCTGCGAATGAAAGAATTATAATGATCACTGTTAAAGATATAGAAGAAAAGTCCATGACGCCTCAGAAGAAGGCCATGGCCAAGAATGACTTATTTGCGTTTTATATAGGAAGACCGCTTTCCTATGTGCTCACAATTCCTTTTTTGTATACGAATATAAGCCCCAACACGATCTCGATCATCTCGATCGTGCCCGCAGTATTCGGCTTTCTGGCCGCCTGCGCGGCGAGAACGAAGGCCGGAATGATCGCCAGCTGGCTCATGTTCTTTCTGTGGAACCTGCTGGACGGCGTGGACGGCAATGTGGCGAGATATAAAAAGCAGTTTTCGAAGCTGGGGAGCGTCTACGACGCCATGGCAGGTTATATCGCTTCGGCGCTGATGTTCTTCGCCGCCGGGATCATGGCGGCGCACAGCAAGGGTCCGCTGATCGACAGAGGACTGATCGGTGCGGAAGCGCTGATCATCTGCGGCGGGCTGATCGCGATCGTGGACCTTCTGCCCAGGCTGGTCATGCACAAGGCGGTCACTACGATGATGGACAAGGAAGCCGTGAAGGACGTCATGGACAAGGCAGATTACGGGCTCGTGAAGACGATCGCCCTGAACCTGCGGTCCTGTGCCGGCGGCGCGCAGTTCCTTCTCCTTGTGGCGATCCTGCTGAATATTCTGGATTTGTATACCGTGTGCTATCTGCTGTTCAACACAGCAGTTATGATCATGTCGCTGAGGTCTGTATTAAAAGAAGATAAATAAAAGAAGATAAGGAAAACACTATGAATATCGCAATCATCATCGCGGGCGGGACCGGCCACCGGATGGGACAGGATATCCCCAAGCAGTTCATCAACGTCTATGACAAACCGGTTCTTATTTACACGCTGGAGGGCTTTCAGAAGCACCCCGAGATCGACGCCATCGAGGTGGTCTGCATTGACGGCTGGCACGACATAGTATGGGCTTACGCCAAACAGTTCAATATTGACAAGCTCAAATGGATCGTGTCCGGCGGAAATTCCGGCCAGGAATCCATCCGAAACGGCGTCTACAACCTCGAAGGGAAGTGCAGCGACGACGATATTATCATCGTGCACGACGGAATCCGCCCGCTGGTGGACGCGACTGTTCTCTCCGACGTCATCGTCAAGTGCAGGAAGTACGGCAACGCCGTAACTTCTCTTCCTTACAATGAGCAGATATTTATCGTCGATGACGAGATCAGCACTGTCAAGTATATCCCGCGCGAGACGCTGCGCAGAGTATCGACGCCGCAGGCCTACAAGTTCGGCAAGCTGGACTGGGCCTATCACGAGGCTTTCGAGAAGGAGATCGGGATCTACGGCTCTTCCTACACCAACACGATGATGGTGGAACTGGGGGAGAGACTCTATTTTGCCGCCGGTTCCGAAAAGAACATTAAGCTGACGACCAAGGATGACCTGGAGATGTTCAAGGCCTACCTGAAGTCGGAACAAGACAACTGGCTTAAGTAAAAGGAAAGCTATGAGTTTATATACAAACGCGTATTACAGGGAAGACGTCAGGCGGACCGCGCAGCTGGATCTGCCCTGGGAGAAGCTCTCGGGCAAGGCGGTCCTGCTCTCGGGCGCGACGGGGATGATCGGAAGTTTCCTGGTCGACGTCATCATGGAGAGAAACGAGCGGGAAGGCATGAACTGCCGCGTTTACGCGCTGGGGCGCAGCGAAGAGAAGGCCAGGGCCAGATTTGAAGGGCGCTTTGACGATCCGCTGTTTTCGTTCATTCCCTACGACATCAATAAACCTTTTGTCAGGGATGATATCGCCAAGGTGGATTTTGTGCTGCACCTTGCGTCCAACACGCATCCCATGCAGTATTCGACAGACCCGATCGGAACGATCACGACCAATATCATCGGCCTTCAGAATATGCTGGAATTTGCCTGCGCGCACGGGGCAGAGCGGTTCGCGTTCGCCTCTTCCAACGAGATCTACGGGGAGAACCGCGGCGATGTGGAACTGTTCAGTGAGGATTACTGCGGCTATATCGACAGCAATACGCTGCGGGCCGGGTATCCGGAGAGCAAGCGGTGCGGCGAATCCCTCTGCCAGGCCTACATGAAACAAAAGGGGATCGACGTCTGCATTCCGAGGCTGACGCGATCTTACGGGCCGACTATGCTGATGTCCGACACCAAGGCGATCAGCCAGTTCATCCGCAAGGGCATTGCGGGAGAAGACATCGTCCTCAAGTCGGCGGGCACACAGTATTACAGCTACACGTATGTGGCGGACGCGGTGAGCGGCCTTCTGACGGTCCTGCTGCTCGGAAAGAGCGGAGAGGCCTACAATATCGCGGACGAGGCGTCGGACCTGCAGCTGAAAGACCTGGCCGCACTGATCGCGCAGAACGCGGGCAGGAAAGTGGTCTTTGAGATCCCGGACGCCGTGGAGGCGCAGGGTTACAGCAAGGCGACCAAGGCGAGACTGGACGGCACTAAGCTCCGGGCCTTGGGCTGGAAGCCGTTCTATAATATCGAGGGCGGGATCCGCAGGACCATGGAGATTCTGGGACAGAAGTGACTATTGCGACGCTAGGAGTAGTGTGAGCGATGATCGCATTGGCGAATCTGATATTCGCCTCGCGCTTCGTCGCCGACGCTCCGGAATAAGAGGTAAACATGAGCAAGACGACGCAGCAGGATTTTCCGATCGATTTCGTCCTTCTGTGGGTGGACGATAGCGACCCGGAGTGGAGAGCGCTGAGAAACCAATACGCGCCCGAAAAGAAATTCCTGATCGATGAGAGCGAGGCGAGATACAGGGACTGGATGCTGCTCCCCTATTGGTTTCGCGCCGTGGAGAAGTTTGCCCCCTGGGTCAACAAGATCTATTTCGTGACCTGCGGACATGTTCCGTCCTGGCTGAACCTGGATGCTGAGAAACTGGTTCATGTAAAGCACTCCGACTATATTCCGGAGGAATATCTTCCCACCTTCAGCTCCCACCCTATTGAGCTCAATATCAACCGAATCAAGGGATTGTCTGAGCACTTTGTTTATTTTAATGATGACATGTACATCTGCAGGAGTATACCCAGGGAGGTCTTTTACAGAGACGGAAAACCTGTTCATCAGGCCAGGCTCCACGCGGTCAGACCCGGTAAGATAGGGGCCATCATGCCCCATATTTATCTTAACTGCACGGAAGTTATCAATGAGCATTTCGATATGCATAAGGTATTGAAAAAGGACCGGGAC
This sequence comes from Lachnospiraceae bacterium UBA4260, assembly GCA_002395235.1. Lineage (GTDB taxonomy): Bacteria > Bacillota > Clostridia > Lachnospirales > Lachnospiraceae > CAG-791. Next base: position 9,374 of record DGWK01000034.1, read on the forward strand.
AAGTGGTTCTCGATTCGAAAAAACGGGATCAAGACTGTCATGGAGAATGCCTACTGCAGTCAGTTTAAGATGTTCCCGGGCTTCAAGGACGAGCATCTGCCGGTTCCGATCCTTAAAAGCACAATGGATACAATCTGGAAACTCAACGGAGAGAGACTTGACGCGACCTGCCGGCACCGCTTCCGCGACGTCAGGGATGTCAGCCAGTATGTCTTTCGTTACTGGCAGCTGGCGAGCGGCAATTTCGTCCCGGAGAAGCTCGGTTATCTGGGCGCACACTACACGATCACTTCGGACAAAAGAGAGCTCGACGACCTTTGCCGCTATGTGAGCGGCGGAGAATACAGGATGATGTGTCTCAACGATGCGGACGGCATCCATTCCCAAGAGGAATTTCTACTGGCAAAGCAGAAGCTTCTGGAAGCTTTTGAGACACTGCTTCCGGAGAAGTCCTCGTATGAAAAACAGGACAGGATACCGGGGGAACGCACATAACAATCTGCTGTGCGGAGCATAGGACGAGGCAGGCTTAGAATAAACATGAAACCTATCGGTATTTTGACATTTCACAGAGCGTCTAATTACGGAGCGGTCCTGCAGGCTTATGCGATGCAAAAAGTCATCTCAGACCTGGGAAGAGAAGCCATCCTCATAGATTACCGCTGCCGGGCGGTGGAGGAAGGCCACAGGCCGTGGGGGCTGTTTAAGCGGCACAGATTTCCCGTCGTGCTGCTGCGCTGTCTTGTCGCTGCCAGGAAGGACATGGTCTTCGGGAATTTCCGCAGGAACCGACTCAAACTGTCTGCGCAGATGAGCATTGACGACCTGGCAGTACATAGGGACGAGTACGCCCTGTTCGTAGCCGGATCGGATCAGGTGTGGAACGATGTCTTTTCGGGTATGGACCCCGTCTATATGCTCACGTTCGCGAACAACAGGCAAAGATACTCTTACGCCTGCAGCCTGGGGTTCGACTCTTTTCCCGAGGGAACCGAAGAACTTTACAGAGAGTGGCTCAAGGGGATGCAGTGCATCTCTCTGAGGGAGACTAAGGCAGTGGACTTGGTCAGACAGCTGGGGTATGACTCGAGAGTGGATCTCGATCCGACGCTGCTCCTTGACCGGAGCAGCTGGAAGGCGTTTATGAAGGCGCCTGAGGTGCGAGAGCCGTATATTCTCGTCTACACAGTGAACGAAGATGTTTATCTGTTGGAGGCGGCCAAAAAGCTGTCTGCGAAAACAGGAACTAAAATATTGTATCTGAACAATCAATACAAGAAAAACAGAGAGATTACGAGAATCCGCTATAGCACACCCGAGGAATTCGTCGGCTGGTTTGCTGGTGCCGAGTATGTTTTTACCAATTCCTTCCACGGAACAGCTTTTGCCATCCTCTTTCAGAAAAAGCTCAAAGTGGAACTGGAGACTTCCAAAAAGTTCAATGTAAGGAGCAGAGACCTGCTCATGAGCTGCGCGCTGACGAACTGCGTCCTGAAAGGAATCGAAGAAGAACCGGAATTCGATGCAGATTGGACCGAGGCGGAGCGCAGGCTTGAGGCAATGCGCCATAGTTCCATGGATTACATCAGGATGATCGTGTCAGCAGCGGAGCAGAACGAGAAGGAATAATTCTTATATGAGTCGAGAAGGTAAGCTTGCCAAAAACACACTCATACTATCAATAGGCACATTTTTACCCAAACTTGCATCCATCATAACGCTTCCCGTACTCACCGGGTGTCTGACGCAGAGCGAGATGGGAACCTATGATGTGATCCTGATCTTGGAATCACTGTTTCTGCCGACTGCGACTTTTCAGATTCAGACAGCCGCCTTTCGGTTTCTGATCGATGTGAGGGATGACAAGGAGAAGGTGAAGGAGATCATGACCACTATCATGGTCTTTGCAGTCCCGGTCTCTATCGCAGCGCTGGCGGTCCTGTATTTTGTAATGGGAAAAGTGAGCAGGATGGCACAGATGGACAGAAGCGTCCGGATTCTGATCTGCCTGTATTTCTTTATTGACAGTCTTGTGAGCATATCGCTGCAGATGGTCAGAGGTATCAATGACAACATGGTCTACTCGATCAGTGCGATCCTCTCGTCCGTTGGGAAGATGATCTTTGTCGTGATCTGCGTCTACTGGCTCAGGGCAGGGCTCAAGGGAACGGTCATCGCCCTGCTCATGTCAGTCGTTTTCGCACTTACCTTTCTTGTTTTCAAGGCCAAAATATACAGGTATATCGATCTGCGGTACTATAACAGACGAAAGCTTAGGGAGATGCTCCGCTATTCCGGGCCTATGGTGCCTAATTGCATGTCTTCATGGATCATGCGCGTATCGGACAGATTTGTAGTCATCTTCTTCATGGGAATCGAGGCCAACGCGGTGTATGTGGTCGCCAACAAGATCCCGGGTCTTTTGAGTATCGCCCAGAACACTTTTACCATGGCATGGCAGGAAAATGCGTCGGTAGTGTCTAAAGATCGTGACGCCAGCGAGTATTACTCCTCCATGTTCAGGACTATGTTTGATCTGATGGCCGGGTTCTTCGGCCTTTTGATCGCGGCCACGCCTATTTTGTTCAAACTTTTGATCCGCGGAGATTACGCGGCGGCTTACAACCAGATCCCGATCCTGTTTCTCGGTATGTTTTTCTTCAGCATGTCGACTTTCCTCGGAGGGATCTATGTGGCGTACAAAGAATCGAGAAGTGTCGGGATCACGACAACGGCAGCGGCGGCCATGAATCTGATTGTGGATATCGCAACGATCCGCTGGATCGGCCTCTACGCGGCATCCGGGTCCACCTTGATCAGCTATCTGTTCCTGTTCATCTACAGGAGCATTGATGTGCAGAGAATCGTGAAAGTCAAATACAGCCTCACGCATGTGCTGACCATACTGGCGATCATGACTTGCGAGAGCATCATGTGCTTCATGCAGATGCCGGTGCTGAACGTGATCAATCTGGTGCTGGGCTGCGTCGTATTTATGGCGATAAACAAATCCTTCGTCAGGGCGGTACTGAAGAAAGGAAAGGCATATTTGAACACGAGGAGAGGGAAGTCCGGCGACAGCAGCGCGGATCCGGCGGCCTCATCGGCGGAGGCTTCCGTTCAGGCTGATGCATCAGGTCAGGCTTCTGCGGCTGACAAGGCATATGTGTCCGACCGGACTGTGCCGGAAGATCTGCCGGTCCTTGTGCCGGACAAGAGCAGCTGCTGCGGTTGCGGCGCCTGCTATGCGGTATGTCCCGTGGGAGCGATCGAAATGAAGCCGGATCAGGAAGGTTTCCTGTATCCTGAGGTGGATCCCGGGCGCTGCGTGCGCTGTCACAAATGCATGCAGGTCTGCGTCTTCAAGCGGGACAGGGCGGAAAGAAGACATGGGAAGTGATACGATAGGTTCGAAGAATATGGAAAATACACTTGTCTACGCCTGCAGGACCAAAGACAGGGAAGTCCTTGAGCGATGCTCTTCCGGAGGCATGTTTACCGCGATCTCGGACGTTTTTCTGGACAGAGGAGACGCCGTCTTGTGCGCGCACTACAACTATGAAGAGCACCGGACGGAATTCGCACTGGCTTTAAATAAGGAGCAGCGGGACGCTTCCTCAGGTTCCATGTACATGCAGGCTTACGCGCTGGACTCCTGGAAAGAGGCGCTGGCCTGGCTCAAAGCGAACCCTGACCATAACCTTCTGTTCACGGGGCTGGGCTGCCAGGCGGCCGGCTTTCTGCAGTATATGAAGATGAACGGGATGAGCGATCGGATCTTCACCGTCGACATCATCTGCCACGGGGCGCCGAGCCCCATGATCTGGGCGCAGTACGCCCGCTCACTGGAAAAGGGAGGGAAGCTGAGCGACCTCAATTTCCGAAATAAGAAGACCGGGTGGAGCAAGTCCGTGGGGACCGTCCGCATAAGCGGGGAGGAAATCTCCATTTCAAAATACAGAAAAGTCTACTCCGACCGCCACACGATCAGGCAGTCCTGCTTCAGCTGCCCGTACACCAGGATGGACAGGGAGACGGACCTGACGATCGGCGATTTCTGGCACATGGAGAAGAGCATGCCGGACTTCGTGGACGAGATGGGGACCAGCCTGGTCCTGATCCACACAGAGCGGGGCAGAGAATTTTTTGACACGATCAAAGAGAAGCTGGAATGGCGGGAGAGCAACACCACGGACTGCTGGCAGCTCAATCTGCAGGAGCCCACGAAACCTTCGGAGAGCAGGGACAAGTTCTGGAGTGACTACAGAAAACACGGGATCGAGTATGTCATGGACCATTACGGAGTGGTTCCCGTATGGCGCAAGGTCGGGAGAAAGATCAAGGGGCTGCTCAAGTAAAAACAGGAGAATCGTCTAATTGTCAACATATGTGATCAGTGATATACACGGCGCTCTGCCGCAGTTTCAGAAGCTTCTGAAAAAAATACGTTTTGCACCGGACCAGGGGGATGAGCTGTATCTTCTGGGAGATTATATCGACTGGGGCGACTATCCGCTGGAGACGCTTCTGTTCATCATGCATCTGGACAGGTCCAGCGATCACGTGCACTGCCTGCGGGGCAACCACGAAGAGATGTTCCTCTCGATGATGGAAATCGGCAGCAAGGGAGGGACGGATGACAATCCGATCGCGCAGAACTGGCTGATCAACAACCGCGGGAGCGGCACTTGGGCGGAATACAGCCGCCTGGACAGGCTCAAGCAGTGGGAAATCCGGAAGTGGATTCAGGAGCTGCCTTACAGTTTCAGCGTGTGGGACGGCGAGAAGCACTACATGCTGGCCCACGCCTATCCCTACCACCGCGACGCGGAGTACAGTCCTCTGGCCGCCAGGCTTCACCGCAAAGACGCGGTCTGGAGGCGGCTGGGACTGCGGGAGGATCCTTTCGCCGACTACAGAGGGGATGATAAGTATCACTGCCTGATCTGCGGACATACGATCACCGACTATTATTTCACCAGGATGAAGGCCGAAAAGAACTGGCCTTTCCGAAAGCCCAGAGCGACCAAAAGGAACAAGATCTTCTACGGGGAAAAGTACGTCGACATCGACTGCGGCGCCAAGCTCCTGTCCTGCGCGGCGGACGATACGGAGCCGATCAGAAAAGCGGCAGAGAGGGCCCAGCTGGCCTGCCTGCGGCTTGAGGACGCGGAAGAGTTTTATGTCAGATGAGAGCCTGAGCGGCAGTGGAAGATTGACATTTCCATAAAATAATCTCATACTTGATGTGTCCGCTCAGCGGGCGCACACAAAAATGACAAAAGATCAGTATGGAAGGAATATACTAGAATTATGATCCATTTTGCAGCCAAAATAGAGAGAAATGACCCGTGCTGGTGCGGCAGCGGCAAGAAATACAAGAGCTGCCACATGCGCTTTGATGAGAAGATCAAAAGCTTCCAGCTCAAGGGGCATATTACTCCGGACAGGAGTATCATCAAGACTCCCGAGCAGATTCAGGGAATCAAGGAGAGCGCCAAAGTCAACATGGCGTGCCTGGACGCCGTCGCAGGGGCGATCCGTCCCGGCATGAGCACGGAAGAAATCGACAAGATCGTCTACGAGACGACGGTCTCCATGAACGCGATCCCGGCTCCGCTCCACTACGAGGGATTTCCCAAGAGCGTCTGCACTTCCATAAATGAGGAGGTCTGCCACGGCATTCCGGATGAGGTCCATATCCTCAAGGAAGGCGACATCATCAACGTGGACTGCTCCACGATTTACAGAGGATATTTCTCGGACTCCTCGCGAATGTTCTGCATCGGCGAGGTCTCGGAGGAGAAGAAGAGACTTGTGCAGGTGACAAAAGAGTGCGTCGAGATCGGCCTTGAAAACGTCATTCCGTGGACCTTCCTCGGCGATATGGGAAGCAAAGTCCATGAACACGCCGTGAAGAACGGCTACTCGGTGGTACGCGAGATCGGCGGCCACGGATGCGGCCTTGAGTTCCACGAGGATCCGTTTGTCAGCTACGTCTCCAAGCCCGGACAGGAAATGCTGATGGTACCCGGTATGGTCTTCACGATCGAGCCCATGGTCAATATGGGGACCGACGAGATCTATCAGGACGACAAGAACGGCTGGACCATCTACACCAGGGACGGAAAGCCCTCCGCCCAGTGGGAGATCCAGGTGCTTGTCACGGAGACGGGACACGAGGTGCTCTGCTGGTAAATAAAAAATGCGCTCAAAACGAGGAGCGCATTTTTGGAAGCGATGCCTGCGGCATAGCTTCGAGCGCCCAAGTATATGTAACTAATGAGAGGGGAAAAGACCTATGCAGAATAAAGGAAAATATTACATCACAACAGCGATCGCCTATACGTCAGGCAAGCCGCACATCGGAAATACCTATGAGATCATCCTGGCGGACTGTATCGCCAGATACAAGAGAGCGGACGGCTATGACGTCCATTTCCAGACAGGAAGTGACGAGCACGGCCAGAAGATCGAGTCCAGAGCCGCAGTGGCGGGCAAGACTCCCAAGGAATTCGTCGACGGCGTGGCCGGAGAGATCAAGAGACTGTGGGACCTGGTAAATACGTCCTATGACCGCTTTATCCGCACGACGGACGAAGACCATGAGCGTCAGGTTCAGAAGATCTTCAAGAAACTGTACGACCAGGGCGACATCTACCTGGGCTATTACGAGGGAATGTACTGCAGAGAGTGCGAAGCTTTCTATACGGCTTCCCAGGTCGTCGACGGCAAATATTGCCCCGTCTGCGGCGGTGAAGTACACCAGGCCAAGGAAGACGCTTACTTCTTCAGAATGAAGAAATACGCCGATCGTCTGATCGAGCACATCAACACACATCCGGAGTTTATCCAGCCGGTATCCCGCAAGAACGAGATGATGAACAACTTCCTTCTTCCGGGCCTGCAGGATCTGTGCGTGTCCAGAAGCTCCTTCACATGGGGCATTCCGGTGGACTTCGCGCCCGGCCATGTCGTCTATGTGTGGCTTGACGCCCTCAGCAACTATATCACCGGCATCGGTTACGATGCAGACGGCAACAGCAGCGACCTGTACAAGAAGAACTGGCCCGCCGACCTGCACCTGATCGGCAAGGACATCATCCGCTTCCATACCATTTACTGGCCCATCTTCCTGATGGCGCTGGGCGAGCCTCTTCCCAAGCAGGTATTCGGCCATCCCTGGCTGTTGCAGGGCGGCGAGAAGATGAGCAAGACCAAGGGCAACGTCATCTATGCGGACGACCTTGTGGACATCTTCGGCGTAGACGCGGTTCGCTATTTTGTCGTGCACGAGATGCCCTATGAGAACGACGGCGTGATCACCTGGGAGCTCGTGGTCGAGAGAATCAACTCCGACCTGGCCAACACGATGGGCAACCTGGTCAATCGCACCATTGCGATGAGCAATAAATATTTTGACGGCGTTGTGGCGAACAAGGGGGCGGCAGAGCCCGTAGACGAAGAGCTCAAGGCCTTTGTGACGGCCGCCTACGACAAGGTCGAGGCCAAGATGGACGAGCTGCGCGCGGCAGACGCCCTGACGGAGATCTTCGCCGTCTTCAAGAGACTGAACAAATATATCGACGAGACCGAGCCGTGGGTACTGGCAAGGGACGAGGCCAAGTCCGACCGTCTCGCGACCGTTCTCTACAACCTGATCGAAGGCATCACCATCGGCACAGCCCTCATGGCGCCTTTCATGCCCGAGACGGCCGACAAGATCGTCAAGATGCTCAACACCGAGATCCGCGATTTCGATACGCTCGGCACTTTCGGCCTGTATCCTTCCGGAAACAAGGTCACGGATAAGCCCGAGATCCTGTTCGCCCGCCTCAAAGAAGCGGACGTCATGAAGGACGTCGAGAAGATCATGGCAAAACAGAGAGAGGAAGCCCAGAAGCAGGCAAAGCTGGAGGAGAAGGCCAAAGAAAAGCTCTCTGAATCCAAAGCTTCCGAATCCAAGGGCTCAGAAGAAAAGGCCGCCAAGGCAGACCTGAAGGAAGAAACCTCCGCAGATGTCAAAGAAGCGCCCGCCGTGGAGAAGAAGCCCGAAGTCACCATCGATGACTTTGCAAAGCTCCAGTTCCAGGTCGGCGAAGTCATCGCCTGCGAGGAAGTCAAGAAATCCAAGAAGCTTCTCTGCTCCCAGGTCAGAATCGGCGGCGAAGTGCGCCAGATCGTGTCCGGCATCAAGGGGTACTACAGCGCGGAAGAGATGGTCGGCAAAAAAGTGATGGTCATCACGAACCTCAAGCCCGCCAAACTGGCAGGACTTATGTCTGAAGGCATGCTCCTGTGCGCGGAAGGTCCCGACGGATCGCTGGCACTGATGACTCCGGAAGCCGGAAAGGACATCCCGGACGGATCGGAGATCGGCTGAAGATACACAGCTTGAAAAAAATGATTGGCTGAGACGGCAGAGGGCCGTTAAGACCAAGAACAGAACAGGGGACCGCAGGGCGGTCCCCGTTTACAAAATACATGGACAGTAACCGGCAATCCTGCATCTGGGAGGGGAAAACGGATGAAGAAAAGAGCGGTGATGATCATGATGACGGTGATCCTGAGTTTTACGAGTGTGATGAGCCCGGTCTGCCTCGCGGCGGCGTCGGACGGCACTGCACAGGAGGAAACCGACAGCGCGGAAGACAAAGAGAAAGGGGATAAGAGTATTCTCGAGCAGGGAATGGAGACGGCCGGCGATCTCTACGACAAGGTAGACGAAAAGCTGGACGGAGTGGACAAGGTCTCTCTGCGCAGGGAGATCAGGGAAGCGCTTGAGCAGATGGATGAGATGGGGATCTCACCCGCGTCCGTCGCCGAGAGATTCTTCGGGATCCGGCCGGCGGAGGCGAGCAGCGGCAAAAAGCCGGGCGATACGCTGATCGAGGACGCGGAGAGAACGGTGAGAAAGAGCACGGAAGGATTCTTTTCGGTTCTCTGGGAAGGATTCCTGGATACGCTCGGCAATATGATCACGACAGGCATCAGTGTTTTCGGCAGCCAGGAAGGACACAGCGCCAAAGGAGGAAGCAGCCGTTGAATATTTTCGAAGAAGGAAGCCCGTTTCAGAGGTTTCTTAACAAGGTGGCGGATCTGCTGATCCTCAACTTGGTCACACTGGTGATGTGTGTCCCGATCATTACGATCGGCGCCGCCCTTACGGCGATGCACTACGTGCTCCTGAAAATGGTGCGCGGCGAAGAAGGCTACATCGTAAAGTCTTTCTTCCGTTCTTTCAAGAGGGAGTTTGGGCAGGCCACTATTCTGTGGATCCTGTTCGTGGCGCTGGGCGCCCTGATGGCCTCGAATATGGTCCTGGTACTGGAAGGTACCGGCCACTATCCGATCTGGCTCCCGAGTTCCATTCTGGTGGCGGCGGTTCTCGAGCTCATCATCATGATCTATACTTTCGCGCTCTTATCGAGGTTTGACAACAGCGTCTACCACACGCTTCTCAACGCGGTGACGCTCACCTTTTCCGAGCTGCCCAGATCGCTCGCGATGGCGGTGATCACGCTGACGCCCGCGATTGCGTTCCTGACGACAACGGTCCTGCTGCCGCTCCTGGTCCTGTTCGGACTCAGCGTACCGGGATACGCCTGCGCCATGGTCTACGACCCGATCTTCAGAAAGATCGAGAAGCAGGCCTGGGAGGACGAGAACGCGGAGGATGCGGAAGACTAACAAAGTATACAAACAACGAGAGGAATTCTGTACAACATTACGAAAAACAGAATTCCTCTCTTTTTTGATGACAAATCATCACCAAGACGCCCAAAAATCTTTTGTGAATTTATGCGATGGTCGGAACGGGGCTTTTTGACTATACTATGAACAGTTCAGAAAACTATTGTCAATTCGTATTTTTTTAAAGGAGTTTACAAATGGCAAGCTTATCACTTAAGGATGTATGCAAGGTTTATCCCAACGGCTATAAGGCTGTTCAGAATTTCAACATGGAAATTGCTGACAAAGAGTTTATCATTTTCGTAGGCCCTTCCGGATGCGGAAAGTCCACTACTCTGAGAATGATCGCAGGTCTGGAAGATATCTCTTCCGGTGAGTTCAGGATCGACGGCAAGCTCATGAACGACGTCGAGCCCAAGGACAGAGACATCGCGATGGTATTCCAGAACTACGCTCTGTATCCTCATATGACCGTTTATGATAACATGGCATTCGGCCTTAAGCTCCGCAAGGTTCCGAAGGACGAGATCGACAAGGCTGTTAAAGAAGCAGCCAGAATCCTTGACCTGACACACCTGCTTGACCGCAAGCCGAAGGCTCTTTCCGGTGGTCAGAGACAGCGTGTCGCTATGGGACGTGCGATTGTTCGTAATCCCAAGGTCTTCCTTATGGACGAGCCTCTTTCCAACCTGGACGCTAAGCTCCGTGTTCAGATGAGAACTGAGATTGCGAAACTGCACCAGAGACTGGGCACCACCATCATCTACGTTACACACGACCAGACAGAGGCTATGACCCTTGGTTCCAGAATCGTCGTTATGAAGGACGGTATCGTTCAGCAGATCGATTCCCCTCAGAACCTCTATGACAAGCCCTGCAACCTGTTCGTAGCAGGATTCATGGGATCCCCTCAGATGAACTTCGTAGATGCAGTTGCAAGAGTAGACGGTGGCAAGGCATATCTGGACGTCGAGGGACAGTCCATCGAGCTTCCCGCTGACAAGGCCAAGGCTGTGATCGACGGCGGCTACAACGGCAAGACCGTTACTTTCGGTATCCGTCCCGAGAACATCATCGAAGTCAAGGGCGAGAAGAAGGCAGCTTATCAGTTCGAGTCCAAGGTCAACGTATACGAGCTTCTGGGCGCAGAAGTTTTCCTGTACTTCGATCTGGGCAGCGCTAACATCACCGCAAGAGTTGAGCCTACAACAAAGGTTCGCCCCGGCGATACAGTGAAGTACACATTCGACACCAAGAAGATCCACATCTTCGACAAAGAGACTGAGCTGACAATTGCAAACTGATCTGTGAACGCCATTTGCATGGCGGTATACAAATAGGTTATTATTAGGGTGCCGCACTAAAGGGATAGTGCGGCACCCTTTTACATGAATGAAATGAACGCGGCGCGGCGGTTCGCTCCGCAAGCCTTACATCAGGAGGAAATGAATGGTTTCATCACAGATCATCAGAGGATGCCTCGAACAGCTCAAGGCGATCACCAAAATCGAATTCTGTGTGCTGGACACAACCGGCGGAGTCGTTGCGCAGACGGAAGGCGTGGCGGTGCCCGACAGGAACATGGTGAGCGGCTTTGCGCAGTCGGCTGTGGACAGCCAGATCGTCGGAAACAGCTACTTTCTCAAAGTTATGGACGACGAAGAGCTGCAGTTTATCCTGACGGCACAGGGAAATGCCGAACACACCTTTATGGTGGCCCGGATCGCGGTCAGCGAGATTGAAAATCTCATCATCGCTTACAAGGAGAAGTTTGACCGCAACAATTTCTTCCAGAACCTGCTGCTGGACAATCTGCTGCTGGTGGATATTCACAACCGCTCCAAGAAACTGCATATCGTGAACAATGTCCGCAGGGCGATCATACTGTTTGAGATGGATGCCGATTCGGAAGCAATCGCGTCGGAGATGCTCTCGGGTCTGTTTACGGTGCAGAACGGCGATTATCTGACGGAAGTGGACGAGAACAGCGTGATCCTGATCAAAGCGTTGGATGAGAAGGACGGCTATAAAGAAGTGGAAGAAGCCGCGAAGACGGCAGTAGATATGCTCAACATGGAGGCCATGGTCAAGGTGCGCGGCTCCTACGGGACGATCACAAATGAGCTCAAAGACCTATCGCGCTCCTACAAGGAAGCCAGGATGGCCATGGACGTCGGAAGGATTTTCTATGCCGGAAAGAGAGTGATCTCTTACAACGAACTCGGCATCGGGCGCCTGATTTACCAGCTCCCGCCCAGCCTGTGCAAGATGTTCATCCAGGAGATTTTTGACAAAGAAGAGATGGCGGAATTCGATCAGGAGATCCTGACGACCATCAACAGCTTCTTTGAAAATAATCTGAATGTGTCAGAAACAGCCCGGCAGCTCTTCGTGCACAGAAATACGCTGGTGTACCGCATTGAGAAGCTGCAGAAGAGTACCGGGCTGGATATCAGGACCTTTGAAGACGCCATGACGCTCAAGATCGCCCTGATGGTAAGTGCCTATATGAAAGAGCTGGAGCGCAGGAACGGGCGTTAACAGTTGTTCTCAGAGGCCGGTCCCGTCGAAAGCGGGAATGTAGCTCTGGGAGGCCGTCTCGCCGTCCTGGACGAAGCCGTTGGTGATCCCGATGGAGATCGCGTAGTCCACGAGCTCATCGTACTCCCGGGCCGTGAGCTTGCGGCCCAGATTGGGATCGCCGTAGACCTGGGGCATAGGAGTGTACTGGTTCATCAGGCTGATGAAAATACTGTCTCCGTAAGTGGAGTGGAGGTAATCCAGAATGTCCCTGGAATCCTCCGCGCAGCCCGGCAGAGCCAGGTGGCGCACGATGACGCCCTTCACCATGACGGGATCGTCCTTGTCGTCCTCCGCGTCGATGGAGGATGAGCCGTCCGCGAACAGGGGACGGGGACATTGCCGGACCATTTCCGCCAGCGCCTTGGAGGCGTACTGGAAGTAATCCGGGGTGTGAGAGTAGGCCAGGGAGATCCTGGGCGAGATATATTTGAAATCGGGCAGCCAGATGTCCACCAGGCCTTCAAGCGCCTTAATGGCTTCCACGCGCTCATAGGCGCCGGTATTATAGACGACAGGGATCGTAAGACCCTGTCGTTTTGCTTTTTCCAGGGCCGGAATGACGATGTAGAGATAGTGGGAGGCCGTGACCAGGTTGATGTTCTCGGCGTTCTGCTCCTGCAGCTCAAGAAAGATCTCGGAGAGCCTGGACGGCTCGATCCTGGTCCCGTACATGGCCTTCGCGATCGCGTAATTCTGGCAGTACACACAGCCCATGTTGCAGCCGGAGAAGAAAACGGCGCCGCTCCCGCGATGCCCGGAGATCACAGGTTCTTCGTCAAAATAGAGAGCCGCCCTGGCTGCGTACAACTGGGCGTCTTCCTTACAGTAGCCGACTTCGCCCGCCGCTCTGTTCACTCTGCAACTCCTGGGACAGAGCGTGCAGTCTGTCATATCCATTATATTGTCTAAACTCATATCGAAACCTTCCGATGGTAATGAGGTCCGCTCCGGGGCCTGTAAAGTATTTCAGATGACACAAAAACTGCTCTCCGCGGCGGAACCTTAACCCGTTACTGCTCTCACTGCTCCGCCAGGCACCCTCACGGCACATGATAGGGCCCGCTTAGTGCTGCTTTGTTCCCAATCTGACACGGTTCACGGGGAATCATTGCGTAAGACCCAAACTTCATCACAGCAAGCGGCAGGCAGCTGTTAAGGCTCCGCCCCGAAGAGCAGGGCGAAAATAGGCTCGTAAAGCGAGCCGCGGCGCCGCGCGCGTCTGTCCTCCGACAGCTTTTCTTGCACGCGTGTGCATCGGTTAACGCAGTGGGAGATTACTCACCGGCGTTAACAGTGATGCACGAATGCACCCATATGTGTAAATATAGTGGATTGCGCCCGCAAAGTCAATCAAAAGATGATTGGTCGGAGCTGGCGTCGGGAGCCGTCGCCTGCGCGGCGTCCTCATAAAGCGGCGCGTCGGCGGCATCGGGAGCGGTCGCCTGCGCGGCGGCTTTCTTTCGCATCTTGTTTCTGTGGCGCAGTTCTTTGAAGAATCTCTGCAGGATCGCCGTGCATTCCTCCTGCATCACGCCGGTCTCCATCTCGACCTGGTGGTTGAACTCTTCGTTCTGCAGGATGTTCAGCAGCGTGCCGCCGCAGCCGGATTTATAGCTGGGCGCGCCGATCACGACCCGGTCGATCCTCGACTGCACCAGCGCGCCGGCGCACATCTGGCAGGGCTCGAGCGTGACATACAGAGTGCACCCTTCGAGGCGCCAGTCGCCGACCTTCTTGTTGGCCTTTCGGATCGCCGTGATCTCCGCGTGGGCCAGGGTGGTGTGGTCGGTGTTGCGCCTGTTGTAGCCGCGGCCTATGATGCGCCCGTTCTCGACGATCACGGCGCCGATGGGAACTTCTCCGATGGCGAGCGCTTTTTCGGCCTGCTTCAGGGCGGCTTTCATGTATTTGATATCTTCTCTGGAATAAACAGTATCTGTTGCCAAAACGGTCTCTCTTTTTCTTCGGTATCCGGCCCGGAGAAGAGTAAAAACGCACCGAAGAGCAGGCTCTGCGGTACGCTTTCACTCTTATTCCGGGGTTCCGGATTAGTTGTCAAACTGTGTCAGGTTATAGAGGTTGATCAGGGCCATGGTGTGGTCGACGTACTGGCTGCCGGTGGCGTAGCCGTCGTTCTTGATATTCTGCAGATACTGCCTGGGGCTCGTGACGCCCTTGAGGTTTGCGTATCTGGAGAGCTGGATGAACTCGAAATAACCCTTTACGCCTTCTTCCATATTGTCATAGACGCGGAAATTGCTTCTGATCGTGGTGAGCGTTCCGGCGGAATACTCTTCTTTGGTGGAGAGATTGACGCTCTTTCCTCTCCAGAGTGTGCCGCACTTAAGTCCGAAGTAGTTGTGATACTTGGCGGAGAGAGAGGATTCTCCCCAGCCGCTCTCGTGGATGGCCTGTGCGATAATGGGGCTGTACACCTTAATATCGTACTTGGGCGCGTATTTGCGCACATAATTGGCGATCTGGATCACGAACATCCTTCTGGAGTCGGAGAGGTTGTTCAGCTTGCCGACGACCTTTGTGATCTGCTTGGTCGTGTCCTTCTGCGCGGCAGTCGTTGTGGTGCCTGTCGTCTTCGTACTTGCCGCCGACGAGGAAGAACTCGACGTCTTGGAACTGTCGGTCTTCTTCGAACCGTTGGAAGAGTCGGAAGCGGTGGAAGTCGTCTTTACGGCCTGGGCGGCAGCTGTTTTAGTATTGGTATCTGCCGCACCGGATGATTTTGCGGTGTCAGACTTCTTAGTCGTGCTCTGCGTCCCTCTCGCGGCAGCGATCACAGTGGAAGGAACGCTTCCGAGCAGATCGCCGTCCTTACTGAAACTGTATTTTCTGCCCTGAATTGTGACATTGCCGGTTGCTGTGGCGCCGGATGCCGTCAGGTAGTAGTATTTGCCGCGGTAGTACAGCCACTTGTTCTTGACGACATTTCCGTCGGTGTTGCGATAATACCATTTTCCGTTCGAGAACTCCCATGCCGCAATGACGTGGCCGTTAGCGGTGAAGCGGTATTTTTTGTTTCCGACATTGGCCCAGCAGGGACCCTGAATCATGGAGCCGTCTCTGCGAAGGAAGAACTTGCGTCCGTTCTTGAAAATAAGCCAGCCGGTGAGCATGTGGCCGTCCTTCTTGTCCAGATAATACCATTTGCCGTCGTCCTTGACCCAGCCGGTGAGCATGTGCCCATCTCCTTTGTCAAAATAGTACCACTTCCCGGCGTCTCTGATCCATCCGGTCTTATTGGTGCCGTCAGAGGTCTTGTAGTAAGTCCTGCCGTTTACAGTGGTGAATTTGCCGAGCGAGAGGGCAGTGCGGGCCTCCGCGGACTGCTCGGAAGTGATGTAAGCGGTGTTCTGGGCGGTCTGCACAGGCGCGGCCTGTACGGTCAGCGCGGGTGCCAGCGAGGGCGCTGCGGTGGTCAGCATCATAGTTACAGCTAAGTAGGCGTAGGTTTTTTTGAACATAAGCATCCTCTTTTAATAAAATGGGAACACGTGTCGTGCTGTCGGAGCCACGGATGTGGAGCAGCAGTGGTACATCTTCACGGGAAGAGACGAAACACGCATCAATCGTCAAATCTGGTCAAGTCGTAATATTTGATCACGTTGTAGACGTTCTGCACATATTTGCTGGATGTAGCATAACCGTCTGCTTTGATCTTCACGAGATACTCGTAAGGATCGGTTTCGCCGATCAGGTTGTTGTAACGGGTCCTGTTCTTGAACAGGAAGATGAAATATCCTTCCACACCTTCTTCCATGTTGTCGTACACACGGAAATTGGCGGAGATGGTCGTGTAAGTGCCGGGCGTGTATTCCTCGCCGGTGCGAAGATTGACGCTCTTGCCGGTCCAGAGTGTTCCGCACTTGAGACCGAAGTAGTTGTTATATACTTTGCCGAGGCTGGACTCGCCGGACGCGCTCTCCAGGATGGCCTGCGCGATGATGGGGCTGTATACTTTGACGCCCCACGCCGGCGCGTATTTTTTGACCAGCGGCGCTATGCATTCGATGAATTCCTGCGTGTTGTTGTAGGTGTATCTGTTTACAACGAGTGCTCCCTCGCTATCAAATTCGTACCGCTTGCCGTCGATGGTCCTGGTTCCGGTGACCATCCTGCCGTTGCTGCCGAGATAGAATTTTCTGGTACCAAGTTCCAGCCATCCGGTGCGCATTTTGCTGCCGGTAAAGTAGTACCAATAGCTCCCGATTTTTTTCCAGCCCTTGGTGACAACGCCGTCTTGACGAAGATAGTAGGTAGCGCTGCCGATTTTTTGCAGTCCTGTGACCTGACGTCCGTTGGAGGCAAAGTAGTATTTCTTGCCGCCGTTAGTCCACCAGCCGGTCTTCATTGTACCGTCAGACATAAAGAGGTATCGGCCTTTGCCGATTGTCTGCCAACCGGTTTTAGCCACACCGTTACTGCCCATATAGTAGATGCTGCTGCCATAGCCGACCCATCCGGTTCTCATGACGCCGCTCTGCCTGAAAACATAAGTTTTGCCGCCGATCGTGGCTTTGCCGGTCACCATGGTGTGATCACTGCGGAAGTAGAAGCGGTTGCTGCCTCTCTTCAGCCATCCGGTCACAAGGGCGCCGTCGCTGTCGGCAAAATACAAGTTCTTCCCGATCCCGATCCAGCCATAGCGAAGCTTTCCTTTGCTGTTAAGGCAGAAAGTCCTTTTCCCAAGTGTCAACAAGCCGGTCGCCTTGGTGCCGTCGCTCTTGATGTAACTCCAGTTGGTGCCCGAACCTTCCCAGTGAGGCTTCACCACTTTTGTGGTGCCCGATTGAGAGTTAACCTTGGCATCCGCATTTGCCGTAACGGTCGCGGCATCAACGGAGATGGTGCCGGTCATTTCGGCGGTTGCGGCGGGGTCGGTAGTTGCGGCTTCTGCGGCGGGGTCGATAGTTTCGACTGCGGCTGCGGGGGCGGTAGTTTCGACTGCGGCTGCAGGGGCGGTTGTTGTTGCCTGTGCGGCGGGGTCGGTAGTTTCGACTGTTGCTGCAGGGGCGGTTGTTGCTGTCTCTGCGGCAGTGGTGGGATCTGTTGTCTCGACTTCTGCCGGGGCTGCTGTCTCAGCCGTGGCTGCAGGGGCAGCCGGCTCAGCTGTATCTTCAGTCTGTGTAACTTCTGCGGTTTCTTCGGTAGTGGCCGCGGCTGCAGATTCAGCAGCATTTTCGGTCTGTTCAGGTGCTGCTGTGACTGCAGCTTCCGCATCTTCGGTGATTTCGGCAGTCTCTGTGGTGACTTCAGCTTCTTCTGCCTGGGGCATCTCTGCTGCGGGTTCTGCGGAAGCGGATGCTTCTGCGGTTTCATCGGAAGCAGATGCGGCTGCATTTTCATCAGAACCAGTTGCAGCGGCAGCTTCATCAGCTTTGATTTCAGAAGTTCCTTCTTCCTCGGGGATGACGACAATCTCAAATTCAATAAGTAAGGGATCCTGAGCAGCGTCTGCTGAGATGCTGAGAGAGATCTTGCCGACGCCGGCAGATTGTGCAGTGATCACGCCTTCATCGTCGATGGAGATGATCTCGGGTGCATCGCTGCTCCATTCAGATAGGACGGGAGAGTCGGAGCCCTGTTCAATTAAAGCAGTAAGCCTGCGGGTTTCACCGACTTTTACGGTGTACTTTTCGGCTTCAGTCTCTTTTCCGGACTCTGTCAAAGCTACATCATTTTCATCTTTTACTACGATCACCAAGGGAGTCTGCTGAGCTGTTTCAGAAATAGTATCTGTCTCGGCTGCGAATGCCTGTGTGGTGTAAAGACCTGCTGATACAGGAGAGATTGCCAGGCATCCGGCAAGAATTAAAGCTATTTTGCGTTTCATAGAAAAACTCCTCCGTGAAATATTAACAACATTTACATAGATTATAACGAAGAGATGACATAATTGCAAATATTAAATAGAATTTTTGTAACAAATTCTTAATAAATGCGATTTGCGGGAGTTTGGAGGTGTTGAATAGAGTTGTTACACACAACGAAAGGATTCTTTAGCATAACAAAAAAGCTTGTGAAAACATCGTTCTCACAAGCTTTCTGCTTCGTGCGCCTCCAGGGACTCGAACCCTGGACACCCTGATTAAGAGTCAGGTGCTCTACCAGCTGAGCTAGAAGCGCTTATTTATTTGTGCCATGAAAAAGTTTTCTTATTCGTGACGCAAGTGTTATTATAGGGGAAGAGTTTTGGAAATGCAAGACCTTTTTTATTTTTTTTGCAGAGGACAGATATGATCTTTGATACACATGCACATTATGATGATGAAGCTTTTGACATAGACAGGGAAGAGCTGCTGGAATCGCTCCCCGGCGCGGGGATCGGAACCGTTGTGAACATAGCGGCTTCTCCGGAAAGTATAGATGAGTGTCTGGCGCTCGCGCACAAGTATCCGCACGTCTACTGCGCGCTGGGAATTCATCCGGAGCACTGCGCCGAGATGTCGGACGCTATTTTGGAAGAGATTAAGGAAAAGCTTAAGGATGAGAGGGCGCTGGCAGTGGGAGAGATCGGGCTGGACTATTATTGGCCCGAGCCGGATCACGAGACACAGAAGTATTGGTTTGCCAGGCAATTGCAGCTGGCCGTGGAGGTGGATCTTCCTGTGGTCATTCATTCAAGGGAAGCGGCTGCGGACACAATGCGGATTATGAAAGAAAATCATGCCGGAAAGACCGGCGGCGTGGTACACTGTTATTCTTACAGCGCTGAAATGGCAAAAGAGTATGTCAAGATGGGGTATTATATCGGAGTGGGAGGAGTTCTGACCTTCAAGAACGCCAGGAAACTGGTGGAAGTCGCGGAGCAGATCCCGCTTGAGCACCTGCTTCTGGAGACAGACTGTCCGTATCTGGCGCCGGTTCCGTATCGCGGAAAGCGCAACAGTTCCCTGTATCTGCCGTATGTGGTGACGAAACTGGCGCAGATCAAGGGGATCACGGAAGAGGAAGTGATCCGCGTCACGGAGCAGAACGCAGTAAAGATGTACCGTTTATAACATATCAGAGGGTTTTATATGAGAGAAATTTTAGCTTCACCGGGGGCGACCCGGTATATTTTGGAAAAATACGGGATCAGGGCGCGCAAGAAGTACGGTCAGAACTTTCTGATCAATGCGGACCTGATCAGAGGGATCATAGACGCTGCGCAGATCACGGAGGAGGACTGCGTCCTGGAGATCGGGCCGGGAATCGGCAGCATGACGCAGCTGCTCTCGAGGGCGGCCGGAAAGGTGATCTGCGTCGAGATCGACGAGAGCCTGCGGCCGGTGCTGGCGGAGACGCTGGAGGACTGCGACAATGTCAAAATATTGTGGCAGGACATTCTGAAGACGGACCTGCGGCAGATCTGTGAGGATTATAACGGAGGAAAGCCGCTCAAGGTGGTGGCAAATCTTCCTTACTATGTGACCACGCCGATCCTGATGCAGCTTCTGGAACAGAAAAATGTGTTCACAAGCATCACGGTCATGGTGCAGAAGGAAGTGGCGGACAGGATCCGGTCGGGCCCGGGAAGCAAGGAGTACGGGGCGCTGTCGCTGGCGGTGCAATATTTTGCCGAGCCGGAGCTGGCACTGATGGTGAGCCCTTCCAATTTCATCCCGCGGCCGGGCGTGGACAGCTGCGTCCTGTGCCTGAAGGCGTATAAGGAGCCGCCGGTGGAGTGCAGCGAGAAGGTGATGTTCGCCCTGATCCGGGCGGCTTTCAACCAGAGGCGCAAGACGCTGGCCAACGCGATCTCGCACGGCTATACGCTGGGCGGAAAGCAGTACACCCGGGAAGAGGTGACGCAGGCGCTGGAGAAGATGGGACTGCCGGCGACCGTCAGGGGAGAAGCCCTGTCGCTGGAGCAGTTTGCGCAGCTCTCGCTCCTTATGGACCCCGAGCGGGCTGGCAATTGACGGGCAATTGAGGTAACTGAAGGGGCATTGTTTTTGACATTGCCATAGGCGTATGATAAACTGAAATTAGTAAATTTGCCCTGTTTTTTGACAGGTGAGGGCCGGTTTGTAGTAAATTGTGACGAGTAACTGACCGAGGGCTAAAGTTGGATAAATATGAACTTAAAGTTACGATCAGTGAAATAGATTCACTGATCGCAAGGCGTCGTTTTAAGGATGCGGCGCAGGTGGCTGATTCGGTGGACTGGCGCAGAGTGAAGAATGTAAGGACACTCTGCAGGATCAGCGACGTCTATAAAATAAATAAAAGATATCATGACAGCAAGAGGGTTCTGGAACTGGCTTACGCCAAGAGCCCTTACGGAAGACAGATCATTTTCTCATTGTGTGAGCTCGAACTGAAACTGGGGAATTATGTGAGAGCGCTGCAGCTCTATAACGAGTACATCAACGTGGCGCCCAGAGACGCGGACCGCTATGTGCTGCAGTACAAGCTGTACAAGGCCCAGAACGTGAGCATAAACGAGAGGATCGCCGTCCTCGAGGAGATGGCGAGATATGATTTCAGGGACAAATGGGCGTATGAACTGGCGAAGCTCTATCTGGAAGCAGGTGAGAGAACGCTGTGCGCCTCCGAGTGCGACGAGATCATTGCTTTCTTCGGATACGGCAAATATGTGTACAAGGCACTGCAGCTCAAGGCCTCCTTTACGGAGCTGACTGTGAAGCAGAAAGCGCTTTACAGAAAGATGAACGGAGAAGAGGAGGAGATCCCGGAGACAGAGAGTGCGCCGGAGCCGGAGAACGAAGCGGAGCATGCGGGAGCGCAGGAAGGTGATCCTCAGGGAGAAGTCCCTGAAGGAGCCGGACAGGAGAATCCCGAGGCAGGCCGGGAGGAGTTTCTCGGGGAATCGGCCGGGAGCGCCCGGACGGAAGACGGCAGTGCGGAAGAGGAGTCCGGGGGGACCGCCGCAGCACAGCAGGAAGCAGATTCTGACAGCGGAAGATCCGCAGAAGGCCCGGCAGAGTCCGGCAGCGGGCTGTCCGGGGAAGGCGCCGCAGAGGCAGACGGCCGGACCGGGGCGCAGCAGAGTCAGGACGGGCAGGGATCGGAGCCCGCGGAGCATGAACTCTCCGGAGAGCCGGCGGAGCAGCCGGCGGAATCTATTCCCGCTCTCAACAGGGAACCGGAGACAGCGGAGATCCCCTGGGAATACGAGGAATATGAGGTCAGCCCCAGAGAGCTGAAGAGAAAGAAGACGGCAGACAGGGACCGGGGAAGAAGCCGCAGGCAGGATTCCCCGTCCAAAAAGAGCAGGCACAGGGCGCAGGCGCCCGAAAGAGCCGCTGCCGGCCCGGCCGCACCGGACCATGCGGTGTTTGAGGATTATGACTTTGAAGTGGGCGGCATGGACGAGCCTATGTTCTCCCAGGAGAAGATGCAGGAGACGGTCGCCAAGGGACTGCGGGACCTCGAAAACTACGACACGGTCCTCATGCAGGAGACCGACGGACAGTACGCCATGGTCATGCAGGAGGAGCCCAGGCCCGACAAGCAGATCACGGGACAGCTCAGTCTCGAGGAGATCATGCAGGAGTGGGAGAAGGTCAAGAGGGATTTCTATGAATCCAACGGTCTTGACGCGGACGAGCCCGAGGAGCCGGCGGAGCAGACGGTAAAAGTGCCGCCTATGAAGGGCGCTTCGGGATCCGGTGAGAACAGATCCGCCTCGTCGGGAACCAAGTCCTGGGATCCCAGAGAAGTCCATAAGGCGCTCCAGATCAGAGATAACGACGAAGGAAACGCGGGATATGACACCAGCCTCTTTGTCACGGAAGGCGGGGGAGATTTCCCGGAAGAGTTCACTGTTGAACAGATGACGCTCACGACGGCTGACAGAAAACGCAAGCCGACCGGACAGATGTATCTTCACTCCGAGGACTCCATCCGGCAGCTGACGGACGCTTTGGGAAGGATCTTCCTGGAAGGCGGCAGAGGAAATGTCGTGATCACCGGAGACGAAGGCGCGGGAACGCTGAGCCTCTCGAGAGAACTGGTGCTCAGGTACCGGCAGATCAATCCCAATTTTGTCGGGCAGATCGCCAAATCGGAAGGCAGATACATCACCAGGGAGAACGTGGTGCGCGTAATCCCCAGAATGCCCTTCGGCGCGCTGATCATAGAGAGAGCCGCGCAGATGTCCGAAGAGGGCGCGGCGGCTCTGTGCGAGATGCTGGCCGTCCCGGAGCGCAGCATTCTGGTCATCATGATCGACAGAAAGGGCGTCATGGACGCATTCCTGAGCGATCACCATAGGCTCAGGGACATGTTCCCGGCCAGGGTGGATATAGCGGCGCTGAGCGTGGATACGCTTCTGGGATACGCCAGGGAGTATGCAGGCAAGCAGCAGTGTGAGATCGATGAGTACGGGATCAGTGCCCTGCAGAGCAGGATCCTGTCCATGCAGACGGTAGAGCACAGCGTCACACTCGAAGACATCCGGGATATTGTCGACGAGGCCATCTACTACGCAAGCCGCAAGACGATCTCCAGCCTTGTGGATTCCTTCTCCCGCAGAAAGGGAGGAGCACAGAGAATTATTCTGAGGGATAAGGATTTCCTTCATTATTGAGTTACATAAATACCGGCGCCCGCCCAAGAAGCGGATTTGGGTCTGACTTTTGGCGGGGCGCAGCAGGCACCCGGGATCCGGCGCGGGAAAGACGCGGGAGAAAGGGACGCAAAATCAGGATCAGGAGGTAGGGTATTATGGCAGTCAGGAAAGCAGCTACAACTACGAAGAGCAGTACGGCAGCGAAGAAAACGAAGGCGACGGCGGCTAAGAGCGGGGGAGCAGCAGCAAAAGCGGCAAAGAAGCCGGCCGCCCTCAAGGAACCCAAGGACAACAGAGTGTTCATTTCCAATGATGACGCCTATTGGTTCGGCAACGGCACACACTATCAGATCTACAAAAAACTTGGTTCCCATCCGTCTGAGGAGAACGGCGAGAAGGGCATGTTCTTTGCGGTCTGGGCGCCCAACGCCAAGGCTGTCCACGTGATCGGCACCTTCAACGGCTGGAACGAGGAACAGTATCCGATGAAGGAATTCAACGCGGGCGGAATCTGGACGCTGTTCATTCCCGGCATCGGTGAGGGAGAACTGTACAAATACTGCATCACGACCGCTAACGGCAGCAAGAAGTACAAGGCAGATCCTTATGCGAACTGGTCAGAACTTCGCCCCGGAAACGCGTCGCGCACCGTGGATATTTCGGGTTATAAGTGGGGAGACACCCGCTGGATGAACGCCCGCAAGGGGAAGGATCCCAACCGCGAGCCTCTGGCTGTTTACGAGTGCCATATCGGCTCCTGGATGAAGCATCCCGACGGAACGGCAGACGGTTTCTACAACTACAGAGAGTTCGCAGACCGCCTGGTCGATTATCTCAAGGTCATGAAATTTACCCATGTGGAGCTCATGGGCATTTCCGAGCATCCTTTTGACGGATCCTGGGGCTATCAGGTGACGGGCTACTATGCTCCCACATCCAGATACGGACATCCGAAGGATTTCATGTACCTGGTGGACACTCTGCACAAGAACAATATCGGCGTCATCCTCGACTGGGTGCCCGCTCACTTCTGCCCCGATGATTTCGGCCTGGCTGAATTCGACGGCACCTGCATCTATGAAGATCCCGATCCGCGCCGCGGCCAGCATCCCGACTGGGGCACAAGGATCTTCAACCTGGCAAAACATGAAGTCTCCAACTTCCTGATCGCAAACGTGCGCTACTGGATCAACGAGTACCACATCGACGGAATCCGCGTCGACGCAGTGGCTTCCATGCTCTATCTGGACTACGGCAAGAAGGAAGGACAGTGGCTTCCCAACAAGTACGGCGGAAACGAGAACCTCGACGCGATCGAGTTCTTCAAGCACCTCAACTCGGTGATCAAAGGCGAGTATCCGGGATTCCTTACTATTGCCGAAGAGTCCACGGCATGGCCCAAGATCACGGCAAAGCCCGAGGACGGAGGACTGGGATTCTCCTTCAAGTGGAACATGGGCTGGATNNGACGGATCCTGGGGATATCAGGTAACCGGATATTATGCACCGACTTCCCGTTACGGAACGCCGGATGATTTCAGATATCTGGTGGATTTAATGCACAGAAACGGCATCGGAATCATCCTGGACTGGGTACCGGCTCATTTCCCGAGAGATGCGCACGGCCTTGCCAATTTTGACGGACAGCCTTTATTCGAGCATCCCGATACCAGACTCGGTGAGCATCCTGACTGGGGCACCAAGATTTTCAATTACGGAATGAGCGAAGTCAAGAATTTCTTGATTGCCAACGCTCTTTACTGGGTAAGAGAGTTCCACATCGATGGACTCAGAGTGGATGCGGTTGCTTCCATGCTTTATTTGGACTACGGTAAACAGGACGGCGCCTGGGTTGCCAATAAATACGGCGGAAATGAAAACCTTGAAGCGATTGAATTTTTCAAGCATTTAAATTCCGTGGTACGCGGCTCCTATCCCGGGGTTTGTACGATCGCGGAGGAATCCACCGCATGGCCGAAGGTTACGGCAGCTCCCGAAGACGGCGGCCTTGGCTTTACGTTTAAGTGGAACATGGGCTGGATGCACGATTTCTGCGAGTACATGAAGCTCGACCCGATCATGAGAAAGGGCGATCACAACGGACTTACCTTCGCGATGAGCTACAACAGCGCGGAGAAGTATATTTTGCCTCTGTCCCACGACGAGGTCGTGCACCTGAAGTGCTCCATGGTCAACAAGATGCCCGGCTACAAGGTGGACAAGTACGCGAACCTGCGCGTGGGCTACACCTTCATGTTCGGCCACGAGGGCAAAAAATTGCTGTTCATGGGACAGGAATTCGGACAGGAGCACGAGTGGAACGAAGCGACGGAGCTCGAGTGGTGGAGACTGGAAGAAGGCAAGGGCGACAACTATCTCAACATCGGGATGAAGTATTACGTTCAGAGACTTCTGGAGATCTACAGAAGCCACAAGTGCCTGTTCGAGATCGACGACGACTGGGCGGGCTTTGAGTGGATCAACGCGGACGACGCGGACAGAAGCATCTATTCCTTCTTCCGCAAGTGCCCTTCCCAGAAGAAGAGCCTTCTGTTTATCCTGAACATGACGCCCATGAAGCGCGAAGGCTACAGAGTGGGCGTTCCGGTGCGCAAGCAGTACAAGTGCATCCTCAACAGCACAGAGCTTGTATTCGGCGGCGACGGTGAGACGAGTGTTCCGGAAGTACTCAAGGCCCAGAAGGGTGAGTGCGATGGACGGGATCAGTATATCGAGTTTGATCTTCCGGCTTACGGAGCGGTTATTTTTGAATTTTCATTATAAGAGGTTGCAGATATGAAAAAGAGTCATGAGTCGGCGGAAGATTATCTGGAGACTATCCTGATTCTCCGCGAGAGAAAAGGAAATGTCAGATCGATCGATATCGTCAATGAGATGAACTATTCTAAGCCCAGCATCAGCATTGCCATGAAGAAACTTAAATCCGAGGGCATGGTGGAGATGGACCTGAACGGGTATATCACTCTGACTCCGCTGGGAGAAGAGATCGCGCAGAGGACCTACAGAAGACATCAGCTTCTGGAAAAAGTACTTGTAGCGATGGGAGTCGATGAAGAGACTGCCGCAGAAGAGGCGTGCCGCATTGAACATGTAATCGACGAGAATACTTACGAAAAGATTAACGAATTCTACGAAAAGCACATGTCCGGTGCCAATCAGTAGGAGACCAAAGCAGCGGCTCGTAAGGCGGGCCATGACAAGGAGGCTGTTGTGGGAACTATTCTGAAGGTTCCGCATATAGAGCAGACAGATGAATGGCCGGCAGGCGATGAATGCCTGTGCGCAGTGATGCTTCTGCGATATCTCGGAATCAGGATCAACGTGAATGAATTTGTAGACTTCTTTTTGCCGCAGGGTCAGATGAGGCGCAAGGAGGGGCAGCTGAGCGGCCCCGATCCGGATATGGAATTTGCCGGCAGTCCTTACGACAGGAATTCCTACGGATGCTATCCGGGGGTGCTCATCAAGGCGATGAACGACTGCTTCGCGCAGAAGGGGCTGCCTTACAGGGCGGAAGACGCGACGGGAAAATCGACCGACGAGCTTCTGGCCGAAGGCATAAACAAAGGAGTTCCGGTCATTTACTGGGCGAGCGAAGGAATGAAGCCAACCCATCCCGGATACAGCTGGGTATGCAAGAAGGACGGCAGGACAGTCCGGTGGATCGACGGGGCGCAGTGTATGCTCCTGATCGGCAGCGATGTCAACGAACTGATCTTTAACGACCCTATGAAGACGGAAGGCGCCGCTCACTACTCCAGGATGACCGCAGTGAAGCGGCATGCGGAGCTGGACAAGCGCGCGGTGATCGTCAGACTCGGACTGTAAGGAAATGGAAAAAACAGGCAGGCGGAGCCTGTCACAGAAAGGAACGGATTCAATATGATTCGAATTACTATGAAGGACGGCGGAGTGATCGACCTGGAACTTGACAAAAAAGCGGCGCCGATCACAGTGGAGAACTTTGAAAAGCTCGTGAAGGAAGGGTTCTACGACGGACTTATTTTTCACCGGGTCATCCCGGGATTCATGATCCAGGGCGGAGACCCCGAGGGAACCGGAATGGGCGGCCCCGGCTGGCACATCAAAGGTGAGTTCGCGGCCAACGGATGGAACAATCCGATCGGCCACACCAGGGGCGTGATCAGCATGGCAAGGGCGCAGGACCCCAACAGCGCAGGCAGCCAGTTCTTTATCATGCATGCGGACGCGGCCTATCTGGATGGCCAGTACGCGGCGTTCGGCAGAGTCGTAAAGGGAATCGAAGTCGTCGACAAGATCGCCTCCGTTCCCACGAACAGGTGGAACAACAGGCCTTATGAGGACCAGGTCATCGACACGATCAGAATCGTGGAATGACCGCATGAGGCGGCTCACGCAGTGAGCCGTGCCATGTATCTGTGATCAGAAGAGCTTCGCACACCCGGAGGTGTGCGGAGCTTTTATTTTGCCGTCAGTCAGCTTCCTTTCACAAATAAAACACAAAAGCACAGACGAATCGATTTATACTGATAAAAGGAGTGACAACAGATTTTGAACAGGAATGTTGGATTTTGCGCTCTCATGTCGTATAACACTAGAGAGATGTCTCCCGCCGGCGCAGGCGGAGGGCAGTAAATGATTTTTTGTAAATACAAGGAAAAGAGTAAAAGATATGGTTGAATTTATTCAGAAGAATAAGAAATGGATCGCGATCGCAGCTGCGGCACTGATCATAGCTGCGGTGCTGATCTTCAGGCAGGCAGGACAGGGCAGTCTGAATGAAGGAACAGCCTATGTGGAGACGGTCGAGAACCTGACGGGACAGAACGCGTCCCTGGGCATGATCAACCGCTATTCGGGCGTCATCGAGCCCCAGGGAACCTGGTCGGTGTCCAAGAACAGCGACGTCGATGTCAAGGAGATCTATGTCTCGGAAGGAGATGAGGTGAAAGAGGGCGACGTCCTCTTTATCTATGATACGACCAAGTACGAGGAAGACCTGAGGCAGGCCGAGATCGACCTGGAGCGGCTGAACAATGAATATGACAGCACAGTAGAGGCGATCGCGCAGCTGGAGAAAGAAAAGAAGGAGGCCTCCTCTTCGGAGCAGGCCAACTACACGGTCCAGATCAAGGAACAGAACCTCTCCCTCAAGGACAAGGAACTGGATATTGAGATGAAAGAGGCCGAGATCGAAAAGCTTGAGGACAATATTGAGAACGCGGAAGTAAAGAGCGGGATCGACGGCGTCGTGAAGAGCATCAACGAGGGCGGCTCCTCTAACACGGGCTCTACCGACAACAGCTTCATCACAGTGATGAAAGTGGGCAACTACAGGGTAAAGGGAACCGTAAATGAACAAAATATCGGCGATCTGTACGTGGACGCGCCCGTCATCGTTTACTCAAGGGTGAATGACAATACCTGGAAGGGGACGATCACCAAGATCGACACAGAGAACGCCGTCACATCAGACGGCGGAAGTTTCATGGGCATGAACTCCGACAGCAACAAGAGCACCCGCTATCCTTTTTATGTGGAACTTGAAAACAGCGAAGGCCTGATCATGGGACAGCACGTCTACGTGGAGCCTGACCTGGAACAGGGAGAAGAGGGCATGGCGGAAGGAATCTGGCTCCCTTCCTATATGGTGGACCAGACAGATCCGGATCATCCCTTTGTCTGGAAGGATTCTCACGGAAAACTGGTCAAACAGGAAGTCATGATCTCGGAAGTCAGGGAGGAACTGGATAAAGTGAAGATCTCAGACGGACTTTCGCTCGAGGACGCTATCTGCATTCCCGATCCTGCGCTGAGCGTCGGCATGAAGACAGCGCCGATGAGCGAGAAGCCTGCAGAGGCGGCGGAGGAGTCAGGCGACGGGGGCGAAGAGATGAATGAGCCCGCCGAAGAGGCACCTGCGCAGACCGGGGAATTCCCGGAAGAGATGGAAGGCTCACCCGAAGCGGGAGAGGTGCCGGCCGGCG
Organism: Lachnospiraceae bacterium UBA4260; assembly: GCA_002395235.1. Taxonomy (GTDB): domain Bacteria; phylum Bacillota; class Clostridia; order Lachnospirales; family Lachnospiraceae; genus CAG-791. The sequence goes on from DGWK01000034.1 coordinate 38,174, forward strand.
AAGAAGGAATGCCTGAAGGAGGAGAAGCACCTGCCGGAACAGAAGGCTCGTCTGAAGGAGAAGGCGCCTCGGAGGCAGCAGGGGATCTCCAGGAGGACATTTCAGCCGGCTCCGGAGTTCTTGATATGGTCGGAGGGCAGTAATGAAGAAGATCGTGGAGTGCAGAAATCTCTATAAGAACTATTACCAGGGCAAAATAGAGGTCCCTGTACTTAAGAATATAAATTTTGTTATGGAAGAAGGGGACTACACGGCCATTATCGGTCCTTCCGGATCCGGCAAGTCCACGCTGATGAACCTGATCGGCTGTCTGGACAAGGCCACGAGCGGCTCTCTTTTGATCGATGAGAGAGAGGTGGGGAGCCTGACAGAGAATGAACTGGCGGACCTTCGGCTTGAGAAGATCGGGTTTGTTTTCCAGAACTTCCAGCTTCTGGGCGGACAGACGGCCCTTGAGAACGTGGAATTGCCGCTGACCTACGCGGATGTATCGCGGAAAATAAGAAGAGAGAGGGCCGAGCAGGCGCTGGCCCGGGTAGGCCTTACGGACAGAATGGACTTTCTTCCCAATCAGCTGTCGGGAGGACAGAAACAGAGAGTGGCGATCGCGAGAGCGCTCGTCAATAACCCCAGGATCGTCCTTGCGGACGAGCCGACGGGAGCGCTGGACTCCCACTCGGGAGCCCAGGTCATGGACCTGTTCGAAGAGCTCAACGCGGAAGGCGTGACCGTACTGATGATCACGCATGACCAGGGAATCGCCGGGCGGGCCAGGAACAGAGTGGAGATCAGAGACGGAGAACTGGGACGCGTGGAAGAAGATTAAGCAGCGTACAGGCAAAAAACAGAAAGTACTTCGCGCAAAAGAACTGATCCGGAGGAGAACTGAAAGTGTTTAACAACCTCAAAGGCAATACAAAGAAAGCAGTGATAACAGCGGTCTCGCTGGTCCTTGTGGGCGCGATCATCGCGGGGATCGCGGCGGCGGTGCGCTCGACCACTTCTTCAACGGTGGCAGTGGTGCCGGTCGCCGACCTCAATTACGGCAATTATCTGGACTGGCAGAACAGCGTGACCGGCATGATCACCACGGAGGCCGAGCAGAATGTCTATCTGTCCGACACGGAGAAGGTGGAGGAAGTGCTGGTGCAGGAAGGGCAGGCCGTCCACAAAGGCGACGTGCTCCTTCGCTACGACACCAGGGGCACCGAGCTCCGGCTCGAGAAGGAAAAGCTCCATCGTGAGAAAATAGAGCTGGCGATCACGGTCGCCAAGGAAAATATCAAGACGCTGGAGAATACTTCACCGACTTCCGACGGGGGAGATTTTGACCTTTCCTGGGATTTCGGCGAATTTGACCAGGTGGACACACTCAGCAAGGCGCAGGTGCACGAGCACATCCTCAAGGCAGACGCAAAGCCTGTCAGTGACGATCCTCAGGACATCTTCCTGGGATCGGAGGAAACGCCCTATGTCTTTCTGTGCAAGGGCGAATCGGTCGTGATCACCAGGGACTTTATCAAAAAATGGCAGAAAGAGGCGGCAAAGAAAAAGGCAAAACATCTCTACATAGCTCTGCAGGTCAGAGACAGCGCCCAGGCGCTGCAGAAAGCGTGGATCACGGATGTCATGCTTCTGGATCCTCTGTACGACATCGAAGTGGACACGGCGACGGGAAAAACAAGCTATGCCGCCATGAACAAGCCGGAAGAACTGGCGCAGCTTCTGAGGAAGATCCTGACGGATGTCCCGGAGGAGGAGCGCGGCGCATGGCTGGCGGCTCTCATGGATAAGCTCCTGATTACACCGGAATCCGATAAAAAGGAAGAGCAGCTGGCGGAGCGCGGAGCGCTGCTTGCGGGGATGCTTGGCGAGCTGTGTGGGAATGACCTTTACAAGGAGAATTTTGCGGCCGAGTTTGCGGCTGCGGCGGCCCTCATGGACGGGGAGACGCTCTCCCTCATGTTTGAGAGCCTCTCGGAGAACCTGACAACGGAGCAGGTCGAAGGGATCGACGTGGATTCACTGGCCGCTATGCTGACGATGCTCCTGGAAAACGCCTCGGAGGAACAGATCAAGGCGATCGACCCGGTGGTGCTGTCCGCATTTCTGCAGAAGCTCACGGCGGAGCAGATCGCGGAGCTGGATCCGGAGGTCATTTCGGCGATCCTGTCCGGGTTAAGTACGGAGCAGATTCAGGGGCTGGATGATGCGTTCCTGGTCAGACTCTTTAATGAGATGACGCCGGAACAGATCGGCGGGCTGGATGCGAGTGAGATGAAGCAATTTTTTGACAGGCTCACAGAAGAACAGCTCAAGATGCTGATCGAGGAAAGACGTGACGATATCGAGAGACTGCTGAAAGAGGCAGAGGAGGCTCAGAAGCAGGAAGAGGCCGGCGGCAAGCCGGGAGAAGGCTCCTCAGCTGCGGGATCAGGAGATTCCGGCAGCAGTGCGCAGGGCGGCGCAGACGACGCCGGTAAGACCGACGGCGGAAACACCGGTGACGCCGGCAAGACCGACGGTGGAAATACCGGAGAGGCAGACACCGGAGACGGCGGAAATGCGGGAGATTCCGGAAATGCTGACGATCCCGGCTCACAGGAAGGTGCCGGGACCACCCCTGAGCCGCAGAATGAGCCTGAAGAGCCGGCACAGGTGCCTGAGGAGGAGCAGGCGCAGGATGAGAACGCAGCCGGCGGAGAGTCGGTTCCCATGACAGCCCCGGCGCCCGGCACAGGTACGGGGACAGGATCGGGAAGCCAGATCCTGTCGGGCGATATCAGCTACACGAGTGATGAGCTGACAAAAGCAAGACGGGAAGCCCAGAATAAGCTCAGAGACCTGGAGGTGGACCTCAAGGAGTCTGAGATCAAGATCGAGAAAGCCCAGAACGCGCTGGATAAGGGCGTGGTCACCGCAAACATGGACGGCGTCATCAAGACGGTCGGAGATCCGGAGGCGCCGCCGACGGACGGAAGCGCTTTTATCACGGTCTCCGGGACAGAGGGACTCTATGTCAAGAGCGGCGTCAAAGAGAGCAAGCTGGGAACGATCAAGGAAGGAGACACCGTCATGGTGACTTCCTGGCGGTACGGCGGGCAGTATGAGGCGCAGATCAAGAGCATTTCTCCTTATCCCGACAGCACGGGCATGTTTGACGGCAGCGGCACGGAAACCTATTATCCCTTTACGGCCGTCGTGAACGACCGGAACGCCCAGATGACGAACGGCGAGTGGGTCGAGGTCTCTTACACGTCTTCCGTTGGCAGTGGGACGAGCAATACTTTGACAGTGCTGAAAGCTTTTGTCAGAGAAGAAGGCAGCAAAAAATATGTCTATAAGCGGGATGAAAACGGAAAGCTCACGAAGCAGTACATCATCACCGGGACGCTGAGCGATAACGGATATGAAGTACTGGACGGGCTGAGCGCGAGCGACTGGGTCGCGTTCCCTTACGGCAAAACTGTGAAAGAGGGGGCGAAGACCAGGGAGGCGACGCTGAGAGAGCTGTATGAGTGAGAGGGGGCGGCTCGCAGGGCGAGCCTTAAATCTTTTTTGATCCGTGGACAGACATGAGGAGTACGGACATGAGCGAAAATATAAGGCTTGCGCTGAAAGGAATCTGGTCACATAAGCTGAGATCTTTTCTGACCATGCTGGGTGTGATCATCGGTATTGCATCGATCATCGCCATCGTCTCAACGATCAAGGGGACGAATGAGCAGATCATGCAGAATCTGATCGGCGCAGGAAATAATAACGTGACGATCTCTCTGCGGCAGGGAGAATCGGAATACTGGATGGATGCGGGGATGCCGGGCAATGTGATTCCCGTCACGGATTCGCAGGTCGAAGAAATCCGTGAACTGAACGGAGTGGCCGACGCGTCTTTCTACCTCAAGAGAAAATACGCGTCCGAGATCACGGCGGGCGTCAATGCTCTTACGGGAGGAAGTCTCTTCGGAGTGGATTCCCACTACTTATCGACAGTCGGATACATCGTTTACCGGGGAAGGCCTTTTGTGGAATCGGATTATAAGAAATTCCGCAAAGTGGCGCTTCTGGATGAGAAGGCCGCACAGCTTTTGTTTCCCGGGAAAGACCCGGTCGGGCGGACGGTTGACCTTCTGGGAGAACCCTTCATTGTGGTGGGACTGATCAGAAAGGCGGACAATTTCCAGCCGGTGATCGAGACGATTAAGGATTATGAGACATACACCCGGGAGGAATACGGGATGGTCCTGATCCCCGACGCGGACTGGCCGATCCTGTACAACTACGATGAGCCGCAGGACTGCGTTGTGAGGGCCGTATCTACGGAAAAGATGAGTGATGTGGGCAGGCAGGTCGAACAGATCATGAAAAGATCTGTCGGCGGCAGCAGCTCGGGAGAAGACGCGATCACCTATAAGGCAGAGGATCTTCTGGAGAAGGCGCGCAACAAGCAGGAACTGGCCAACAGCACCAACAGCCTGCTGATCTGGATCGCCAGTATCGCTCTTCTGGTCGGCGGAATCGGCGTCATGAACATCATGCTGGTCTCTGTGACAGAGAGAACAAATGAGATCGGACTCAAAAAGGCCCTCGGGGCAAGAAACAGCCGGATTCTGGCCCAGTTTCTTACCGAGGCTGTGGTGCTCACAAGCCTGGGCGGCATCATGGGCGTCATATCGGGCATCATTCTGGCGGAAGTGATCTCCAAGGCAGCCGGCACGCCGGTCGCGATCAGCATACCTGCCATCATATTGAGTGTGCTGTTCTCGATGGCCATCGGCGTGATCTTCGGGTTTCTGCCGTCCGTTAAGGCGGCTAATCTTAATCCTATTGATGCGCTTAGGAGAGAATAATTTGATATGGTGTGTCAAGGGGACGTATCAGGTGACACACTGCTGATCAGGTGCCGCAGGAGGTATGTCCTGCGGCACACCCTGCGAGTTTTGCACACAAAAAACCGGACTCCAAAGTCCGGTTTTTGCTGTAAAATCATGTTAGCATCACCTGGAATCGCAGATGATCCGGTATCACAGAATTCCTTTCAGATTGTTAAGAATTCCTGCGGCGACTTCAGGCTTATTCATTGTATAGACATGGATATGTCCGCAGCCGTTGGCAATCAGATCAATAATCTGGTGGGAGGCGTACAGGATTCCTGCCTGCTGCATAGCCTCGGGAGAGTCCCCGAAGCGGTCCGCCAGAGCGGTGAGCTCGGGCGGGATCACACAGCCGGAAAGCTGGATCGAGCGCTCCATCTGACGGCGGCTGGTGACGGGCATGATACCGGCAAGGATCGGAACGGTGACGCCCGCTTCTCTGAGACGATAGAGGTAATTGTAATAGATTGAGTTGTTGAAGAACATCTGCGTTGTCAGAAAGTCGCAGCCTGCGTCCACTTTTTCTTTGATGTGCCTGATGTCCTCATCTTTATTGAAGGCGTCAGGATGTTTCTCGGGGTAGCAGGCACCTCCGATGCAGGCCTCCGGATAGTCTTTTCGGATTTCCTCGACAAGCTGTATGGCGTGTTCGTAGTAGCGGGGGCTGGGAAAATCCATCCCGGCCGGGATGTCGCCTCTGAGAGCGAGTATGTTTTGTATTCCTGCCTCTTTTATTCTGGCAATCTGCTCGTGGACACTGTCTCTGGTTGAACTGATGCAGGTAAGGTGGGCCATAGAAGCCACTCCTTCTTCCATAATATCCTGTGAGATCTCGACAGTGTAGCGGCTGGTGCCGCCGCCTGCTCCATAAGTACAGCTGACGAAGGCGGGCTTCAGACGGGCGATCTCACGTACAGTGGCGCGCACGGAATCAAGCTTAACATCGGATTTGGGAGGAAATACCTCCATGGAAATGGTTATCGGTTCAGATTTAAGGATTTCGCTGATCTTCATAATAATTCTCCATTCCGCCGCCACTATTCGACGGCACAATACTTTCATGTTAAAGTACGCTTTAACACTTTGACACAGTATATCATAGAAGTATTAAGGATGCCAGTAAGGAGATTCTTCTATCGCGTAAGCCGGAGGGACCGACGAACAGGAAATATTCTTATCTCGTCGGTGTGCCGATAGTAAGTGCCGGGCTGGTTATAGCCAGAGGAGCCCGACGAAAAGTAATTATTTTCCATATCGTATGGCTGAGCAGGGCAAGTGCCGGGCTGGTTCTGGTCAGGGGTGACCGACGAATAAGAATTATTTTCCATATCGTATGGCTGAGCAGAGCAAGTGCCAGACTGGTTCCGGCCGGAGGAGCCCGACGAACAAGAATTATTATCCATATCGTATGGCTGAGCAGGGA
>DGWK01000034.1:44634-105094 GCA_002395235.1 Lachnospiraceae bacterium UBA4260
GACCGACGAAAAACAATTGTTTTCCCAATCGTATGGCTGTGTAGGGCAAGTTTAGTAAAAACTCAAAGGAGAACATCATGAAAACAGATACAGACCTCAGGCAGGAAATTCAGAAGATCGATCGCAGGGGCTATCCGGCCTACAAGGGCCTGGCGGGCGGCTGGAAATTCAGAGCCTTCGACCTCAGCATCGACCACGTGCAGGGAGATCCCTTCGCGGCGCCTTCCAAAGTGAGTGTGAAGGTGCGGGGAGACAGGAGCGGATTTCCGCACGCCCTGTACAGGAGCGAAGTGAGGAAAACGGCCTTTGAGGACGGGCTTCTGAGAGCTTTTGCGGCAGAGGCGTCAAAATATTCCTTCAAAGCGTCCGGCTCCGGAAAGAGCGGGCTGATCGAGTGCTCGAGGCCGGGGCAGGAGATCCTGAAGAGGACGTCCTGCGAAGTAGAACAGGCGAACGGGGATATTTTGCTGCGCCTGGAGATCGGCTTTCCGGCAAACGGGAGGTCAGTCAACGCGGGGGAACTGATCAAGATCCTGTTCGATTTTTTGCCGAGGATTGTGGAGAGGGCACTTTTTTGGCACAAGGAAGATGAGGAAAGGTTTACCGCAGCAGCGGGATTGGCAGACGACCAGGCTGCCGTGCGCAGGTTTCTGAAAGAAAACGGGCTGGTTGCTTTTGTCGCCGACGGGGCGATCCTGCCCAGGGAGAGCGGAGTCTCGCAGAAGCCCATGAGAAACGCCGTGCCTTTCCGGTCGCCGGAGGAGATGCGGGTGACGATCCCGCTCCCGAACCGGGGAGACGTGACCGGAATGGGGATACCCAAGGGAATCACGCTGATCGTGGGCGGCGGCTATCACGGGAAGTCGACGCTGCTGCAGGCGCTGGAGCGGGGCGTCTACAACCATGTGGGAGGCGACGGAAGAGAGCTGGTGATCACGGAGGAGACTGCGGTAAAGCTGCGCGCGGAAGACGGCAGGAGGATCTGCGGGACGGATATCTCCATGTTCATCAATAACCTGCCCAGCGGGGCGGACTGCAGCCATTTCTACTCCGAGAATGCGAGCGGGAGCACTTCCCAGGCGGCCGGAACGGTGGAAGCGATTGAGGCCGGCTGCCGGACTTTTTTGATCGACGAGGACACCTGCGCGACCAACTTCATGCTGCGCGACGAGCTGATGGCGAGCGTCGTGGCGGGGGACAAGGAGCCGATCACGCCCTTTATCGCCAAGGTGCGCGCCCTGTACGAGAAGGAGGGGATTTCCACTGTGCTGGTGGCGGGCAGCTCGGGCGCCTATTTCCATGTGGCGGACAGGGTGATCCAGATGGACGAGTACGTGCCCTTTGAAATCACCGGCAAGGCGAAGGCCGCGGCGCAGGAGTTTGACAGCCGGGGCGCGGAGAAGATCTCCGCCGCGTATCCGGGCAGGCCGTCTTTTGACAGAAAGCCAATGCCGGGAAGACGACCGGAAAGCCACGGAGGCCGCGTCAAGTCCAAAGTGACCGGCAAGGACAGCTTCAGCCTGAACAGGGAGAGCGTTGACCTGAGGGGCGTCGAGCAGATCGTGGACAGGGAACAGGTGCAGGCGCTGGCACAGTGCCTGAAGGTCCTGGAGGCCGAGTGCTTTGACGGAAAGCGCACGGTCTCGGAGGCGCTTGAACTGTTGCGCCAAAAGATCGAAAAGGGCGGATTGACGTCTCTTTCGGACAGCAGGTATAACATTCCGGCCATGGCCATGCCCAGGATTCAGGAGATTTACAGCTGTGTGAACCGCTACAGGAGCCTTCGCCTGACAAAAGAATAATTATGCCGGAAACAGCCGGGGCAAAAAAAACCATGTCAAAAAAATAACTATCCAATTGTCCTCAAAGATAAACAATTAAGTTGGTCTCTTGGTCGTTTTTTGTGATATATTGTGTTCAAGGATGATTACAACATTTATTTAGGAGGTATTACAAATGAGTGCTTATGGCTTTGGCGGAATGATTAAAAAACTGAAAGCAAATCCCAAGACGATTGTCTTCACAGAGGGAACAGATGCAAGAATCCTTGAGGCGGCTTCCCGTCTTCTGGCAAGCAATTTCCTGACCCCTATTCTGGTCGGCAACGTAGACGAGATTACGGATGCAGCGGAAGAGGAAGGCTACAACATCCGCGGAGCACAGATCATCGATCCTCTCAAGTATGATCGCTTTGACGAGATGGTTGATGTTTTCTGCGAACTGAGAAAGAGCAAGGGAATGACCCCCGAGAAGGCCAGACCGATCCTCTCTCAGCCCAACTATTTCGGAACCATGCTCGTAAAGATGGGTATTGCGGACTGCCTGCTTGGCGGCGCGACCTATTCCACAGCTGACACGGTTCGTCCTGCTCTGCAGATCATCAAGACGAAACCCGGCAACAGCATCGTTTCTTCCTGCTTCATTCTGGTCCGCGGCGCGGCTACCGGTGAAAGAGAAGTTATCGCCATGGGCGACTGCGCGATCAACATCAATCCCACCGAGGATGATCTGGTCGAGATCTGCGGCGAGACCGCTGAGTGCGCGAAGGTATTCGGTATCGATCCCAAGGTCGCTTTCCTTTCCTTCTCCACAGCAGGATCCGCTAAGGATGATTCCGTAACCAAGATGCAGAATGCCACAAAGAAGGCTCAGGCGAAGTATCCTGATCTTCCGATCGACGGCGAGATGCAGTTCGACGCAGCTGTTGCACCCAGCGTAGGCCAGCAGAAGAAGCCCGGCTCCAAGGTTGCAGGCTATGCCAACACCTTCATCTTCCCTGACATCAACGCAGGCAACATCGGTTACAAGATCGCTCAGCGTATGGGTAACTTCGAAGCTTACGGCCCGATCCTCCTGGGTCTGAACGCTCAGATCAACGACCTCTCCCGCGGCTGCAACGCGATCGAGGTTTATTCCATGGCTATCATCACGGCTGCTATGGCATAACTCGGATTTTGGGATAAAAATTACATGAATGAGCCGTAAATAGTCAGTATTTTAGTGGTTTTAGTACTTCTATTACGGCCAGTCCACTTGTATAATGCAAGCGTCGGCGCGTCTGCGGGACAACCCGCAGGCGCGCTTTTTACTTATAGAGAATTGCTGTAATGGAGGAATTGCTATGGGAACAAATTCACCGGCCGAGATTCTGCAGATCTGGATCGGAAACGGAACTAAAAAGGCAAATCTGCCGATCGCCAAAATGTTTTTGCTGGGAATTGCCGCCGGCATCTATATCGGGCTGGGCTCGCATGTATTTCTGATCGCCACGGCGGGCGCGGAGACGGGATTCGAGCAGATGATGGGCAAGCTCGTGGGAGCGTCTCTCTTTCCCGCGGGACTTATGATGGTCATCCTGTGCGGGGCGGAGCTGTTTACGGGAAACTGTCTGCTGACGCTGGCGCTGGCGGATAAAAAGATTTCCGTGAAGCAGATGCTGACCAACTGGGTGGTGGTCTACCTGGGTAACTTTGCGGGCGCACTGTTTCTGTCCGCCCTTCTGGCCGGGAGCGGCCTGTACGGCGGCGCGCTCGGAGAGAGAGCGGTAGCTGTGGCGACTTCCAAAGTGGCGTTGAGCTTCGGGGAGGGCCTGATCCGAGGCGTCCTCTGCAATATTCTGGTCGTTCTGGCCTGCTGGATGCAGGCGGGAGCGAAGGATTTGACCGGAAAGATCCTGGCCATCTGGTTCCCCATTGCCATGTTTGTCTTTGCGGGCTTTGAGCACAGCGTGGCCAACATGACTTACATTCCCCTCGGAATGATGCTGGGAGCTTCCGTGAACGCGGGACAGATGCTGATCGGAAATCTGATCCCTGTCACAGTCGGAAATATCATCGGCGGAGGCCTGATCGTTCCCGCCGCCTATTACTATATCTACAAGCCGCAGGCCTGAATAGTTACCAATATCGGAAGCACTATGGTAAAATAGAAAGTAGTATAGATATTTTCCATATTGTATTCAGGGAGGTTACCTATGAGGGAATGGAGCAGAGACGAGCGCTACAGAGTGCTTCAGAGCGCGGATGAGATCAGGGATCTTCACGAAAGAATATCGAAATCGGTCTACCGGCAGCTGTACCACGTGCAGCCCGTGACAGGCCTGTCCAGCGATCCGAACGGATTTACTTATCACAAAGGGGTATGGCACCTGTTCTACCAGTGGTGCCCCTGGGGAGCCGTCCACGGACTTAAGTACTGGTACCACGTGACCAGCGAGGACCTCGTGCACTGGAAGAACGCGGGCGTCGGCCTCAAACCCGACCGCGACTACGACAACAAGGGTACACACTCCGGTTCCGCGATCTCGGCAGGAGACGATCTGTATTTCTTCTACACGGGAAATCACAGGGACGAGAACTGGGTACGCACGCCCTGGACCTGCGCCGCCTATCTGGGTGAGGACGGCAAGCCGGTCAAACTCCCCGAGCCTCTGTTCGGTCCCCGCGACGACTACAGCGAGCATCAGAGAGATCCCAAGGTCATCTACAACGAAGAGAAGCAGATGTATTACATCCTGATCGGCGCACAGACCTTGGACAAAAAAGGAACGATCCTGATCTATAAATCCAAGGAGCTTCTGAGCGGATGGAGCTTCGCCGGACAGCTCCATGTGCCGGGCTATGAGAGCTTCGGCGGCATGTGGGAGTGCCCTTACATCGTCAATATCAGCGGCAAGGACCTGCTGATCTTCTCCCCTCAGTACACGAAACTTCCGGGCAGGGCCGAGAGCACAAACCACAACGTCTATCTGATCGGAACGATGGACTATGACACGCTGACCTTCACGCCGGACGGCGATTATCAGTATCTGGACTTCGGCTTTGACTTCTATGCGGCCCAGGGCGCTTCCAACGTGGGCGATCCCGACAAGGCCATCCTGATCGGCTGGATCGGACTTCCGGACAACCACTACTGCACGGAGCCCGAGGACTGGGAGGGCAGCATGAGCCTGCCCAGAGAGCTTCGCATCATTGACGGAAAGCTCATCCAGACTCCGGTACCCGGCGTCTACGATCTGCGCGACGGGGAGCTCCCCGCAAACGGCATGATCCCTGCGGCCTGCGAGATTCAGGTGCTCTTCGGAGACGGAGACGCGGATTTCAACCTGTTCACAAAGGCGGACGGAAGCGGCGGCCTGACCATGCACTACGATGCGGCCAGGGGCGTCTGCACCTTCGACAAGAGGGGCATGACCAACCGCTGCAACGAGCAGGTCGGCGAAGTGCTGGAGATGCCTCTTGAGAAAGGCCTGAGAAAACTGGAGATCTTCGTTGACAGAAGCTCCGTGGAATATTTTGCCAACGACGGAGAAGCGACGTTCACGGCCCACAGCTATCCGACATCCGAAGAGTTCAATTACGCGGCCCAGGGCGACGTACAGGTCAAAATATGGAAGCTCAAAGCGTCTGTCAAGGATGATTTCGTAGTCTGAGGCCCGGAACCTGAAAGGAGACCAGAATCATGAAGAAGGTTTTTGCAAGTGATTTTGATGGGACACTGTATTTCTACAAGGCGGAGGACGACCGCAAGCTCCCCGCCGAGAACGTGGAGAAGATCCGCGAGTACCAGAAGGCCGGACATCTCTTCGGACTGTGCACCGGCAGACAGGTGGGCGGCCTGACCCCCTTCATTACAGGATTTGTGGAGCCGGATTTCTTTATCACCAGCAGCGGCGCCAACATCGTGGACAAGGACCTGAAAGAGATCAGAAAGCGCGGCGTGGATCCGGTCGTGGCCCAGGAGATCCTTGATAAGTACGGCATCGAGAATTACAGGTTCACGCTGGACGTCGAAGGCGATATCTGCGTATTTGCCCCCATGGATTATCCGGGCAAGTACTATGTCGTCAAGAGCGTCGCGGACTGCCCCAAGGGGCTGATCCATCAGGTCAGCATCCACACGGAGAGCCTGGACGAGGCGGAGAGAATGGCCGCGGAGATCAACGAGATCTGGGGCGAGAGCGTAAACGCGTTCCAGAACGTCATCGAGATCGACATCGCGCCCAAGGGATGCTCCAAGGGCAAGGGCGTTGAGTTCCTGCGCGAGTACATGAGAGAGACTTACGGAGAGATCAAGCTGTACGGAATCGGCGATTCCGTCAACGACCTGCCGCTCCTTGAGGCCTCCGACGTCTCCTATACCTTCCCTTACGCGCCGGAGAGCGTGCAGAAGAAGGCGACGAAAGTGGTGGAGACGATCGTGGACGCGCTTGAGGACAGCATGAAGGACGAGATTTGATGAGATTTAAAATTCATATCATATAACAAGAAGCAGGAGCATGGGGCGAATGGCTTCATGCTCCTTTATTCTGACCGGGAAGGATAGAAAATGAGTCAGGTTTTAAGAGACGCCAGAAGATACGAAGAAGAAAAAGAGAAATTGATCAAGGCCGAAGACCGTCCGGCCTTCCATTTAAGCGCCAGAGTGGGCTGGATGAACGACCCGAACGGATTCTCCTGTTACGACGGGCAGTATCACATGTTTTATCAGTACCATCCATACGACTCCCACTGGGGACCGATGCACTGGGGACACGCGGTGAGCGAGGACCTGATCCACTGGAGCTACCTGCCGGCAGCCATGGCGCCTGACCGGCCTTACGACCGGGACGGCTGCTATTCCGGAAGCGCGATAACGCTCGAGGACGGCAGACAGATGCTCATGTACACCGGACGGACCCTGATCATCGATGAAGACGGGGTAGAGCAGGAAGTGCAGACGCAGAACCTTGCGTTCGGCGACGGCGACAACTATGTAAAGTACGCCAGAAATCCGGTGATCACAGGCAAGGATCTCCCGGAGGGAGGAAATCCCTACGCCTTCCGCGATCCTATGGTCTGGACGGAGGAGGATGGCACATTTCGCGCGGTCCTGGCCAACCAGGACGTCCACCACGGCGGCCAGATCCTGCTCTACAGGAGCGAGGACGGCGTCCACTGGTCCTTTGTGAAGCCTCTGATCAAGGACGACCACAAACTGGGACAGATGTGGGAGTGTCCGGCCTTCTTCGAGCTCGACGGCAAGTACGTGCTTTTGGCCAGCGCCCAGGATATGCTGCCTTCCGGGCTGGAGTATCACAACGGGAACGGCACTTTCTGCATGATCGGCAGCTATAACAGGGAGACCTGCGATTTCAAGCCGGAGAGAGATCACGCCATCGACTACGGGATCGACTTCTATGCGCCTCAGACCATCCTGACGCCCGACGGAAGGCGCGTCATGATCGGCTGGATGCAGAACTGGGATACCTGCAACCTGCACACCAAGTCCACGCCCTGGTTCGGGCAGATGAGCATACCGAGGGAACTGTCGGTAGTAAACGGGCGGCTCTATCAGAAGCCGGTGCGGGAGCTGGAAGCGCTGCGGACCGAGCCGGTCCGCTACAGAGACGTCCTCGTAGAGGACGGCGAAGTCACCCTGGCGGACGTGAGCGGCCGTCTCATCGACCTGGAGCTGGAAGTGGAGCCCGTGGAGGGCAAGGAGATCTACAGGAAGTTCGCCATGCGCTTTGCGCAAAATGAGACATTCCATACGGGCGTGAGTTTCCGCCCCTATGAATCCACGGTCAAAATAGACCGGAAATTCTCGGGCTCGCGCAGGGCGATTATTCACCAGAGACGGGCGGAAGTCAGCCACGACAGCGGCAGGTTAAAGCTGCGGCTGATCCTGGACAGATTCAGCGCCGAGATCTTTGTGAACGACGGGGAGAAGGTGCTCACAGCCACCATCTATACGGATGCGGCGGCAGACGGAATCTCCTTTGTCTGCAGCGGCGCCGCTAAAATTAACGTGACAAAATATACATTGAAGGAAATGTGATGTTTGTTTCATTTTTGCACGCGTTACAGTGAGGTGAACGCTTGATTTGAACTCGATTTGGAATATACTAAATATATATACTATATATACTGTTCAAATCCCAAGACAGGCGGCTGAGCAGCTGCTTTATTCAGAACGACAATAATCGGAGGGGGCTCAACATGGCAACTTTAAAGCAGACAAAGAAAAAATTTACAAGCGCGATCAACGCAGCGAAGATCAGTGTTCTTGCGATCGAGGATGACCGCATTCTCATCGACCTGAACGGCAACAAAATAGCGGATGCGGCTCTCATTGACACAACAGGAAACGGCGCGCCGGATCTGCTCGCTCTCGACCTGACGGGAGACGGCAAATTCAATCTGTTCCTGGATGATACAAACGATAATGATTTCCCGGATACCGCTTATATCGACCAGAACGGAGACGGCAATATTAAACTTCTGAGCATGGGCGAGACGATCAAGAACAAGTCTCATCTGAAGCTTGTGAAGATTTACGCGACCCTGGTCAGCGATGACGCGACGGAAGACGAGATATATGACGCGCTCCGCGCTCTTGCGAAAGTTGTCAAGGAACTGCAGAAGAGGACCAAGAAGTAATCGGTAAGAAAAATACGTAATCGAATCGGAGGCTGTGAAGAGTGCCGGGCATTCTTCACAGCTTTTTTTGTTTTACTTTCGCCCTATGATGTGGTAAAGTTGTATTCGAATTATATTTAGCACGCTGAAGTGACGGCGTATATTTGCGCTTTTCGTTTCGGGGGATCTGGGAAAGCGAAAGAAGCGCCCGACTCGGCGAAGGAAGGGGAAAAGATGTTTGCACAACTCATTAGCACCATTGACAGTTTCCTGTGGGGATGGCCGCTGATCATTCTGCTGTTCGGCACGCATATCTTCATGACGATCCGGACGGGATTCATTCAGAAGGACATTTTCAAGGCGATCAAGATGTCTGTCACAGCTGACGAGGACTCGGAGGGCGATGTCTCTCAGTTCGGCGCACTGACAACCGCGCTTTCTTCTACGATCGGAACCGGCAACATTATCGGCGTCGGCACGGCGATCGCCATGGGCGGACCGGGATCGGTCTTCTGGATGTGGATGACCGGTATCTTCGGCATCGCGACAAAATACGCGGAGACCCTCATCGGCGTAAAATACAGAGTAAAGAGTGAGAACGGAACCATGATCGGCGGCGCCATGTACGCGCTGGACCGCGGCCTGCACGCCAAGTGGGCGGGCATTCTGTTCTCAAGTCTCGCGGCGCTGTGCGCCTTCGGTATCGGCTGCACCGTTCAGGCAAATGCTGTCGTAGCCAATATCACGACGAATTTCAGTGTCAATCCGATTATCGTGGCGGTGATCCTGAGCGCGATCGTGGCGCTGGTCATCATCGGCGGCATTCAGTCCATCACCAGAGTGTCCGAGAAACTGGTTCCCTTTATGGCGGCTTTCTATGTACTGGGATGTCTGGTCATCCTGGTCATGAACGCGGATGTCCTGGGACAGGCCATCGGCGTCATCATCTCTTCCGCCTTCACGACCAAGGCAGTCGGCGGCGGTTTCGTGGGAAGCACCATCGCGAGCGCCTGCCGTTACGGCTTCGCGCGCGGACTCTTCTCCAATGAGTCCGGTATGGGTTCCGCTCCTCTGGTCGCCTCCGCGGCACAGACCCGCAATCCCAAGAGACAGGCTCTGGTCTCCATGACCGGCACTTTCTGGGATACGGTTGTCATCTGCCTTATGACCGGCCTTGTCCTGGTCTCCAGTATCATCAAGCACCCCAGCATCGACGGCCTCTCCGGAAACGGAAGTGAGCTGACCAGTCTGGCTTTTGGCATGATCCCTTACATCGGAGTTCCGATCCTGGTCGTAGGCCTGATCACATTCGCGTTCTCGACGATCCTGGGCTGGTACTACTACGGCGAGAGATGCGCCGTCTACCTGTTCGGCGAGAAGGTCATCATGCTCTACAAGATCCTCTGGGTAATCGGTATTTTCGTCGGTTCCCTGGTGGAGCTGAACCTGATCTGGGATCTGGCGGACCTGCTCAACGGTCTGATGGCCATCCCCAACATCTTCGCGGTACTGCTCCTGAGTAATGTCATTGCTGCTGAGACCAAGAAGTACAGCGGCTCGCACATCAACGACAAGGATGAGACGGAGATTCCCGTGCTCAAGAACGCCAACAAGGGCGTACTGTAAAGCACACGACAGGAACACAATCGGCTTTTCGAAGATCCTATCGCCGGGAAGCTGCACATAAAATGTAAAAGTTATGAGCGCTGCGGAATTTATTTCTGCAGCGCTTATTTGGTAGAATACAAAGGTCTGGTAGAATATAAAGGAGAAAACCCATTTACAAAAGAAAGATTGAGAGGTGTCAAAATAATATGAGCGGTGAAGAATTACTGGAAATTATGCAGAGAAGACGGAGCGTCCGCAGCTATTCCGGCGAGCCGGTGCCCATGGAGAAACTGAACCTGATCCTGCAGGCGGGCATGCTGGCGCCGTCCGGCCGGGCCATCCGCCCCTGGGAGCTGATCGTCGTCAGGGACAAACAGAAGCTGATCGATCTGTCGAGCAGCCGGATGGGCGGAGCCGCCAGAATGCTGGCGGGAGCGGATCTGGCCATTGCGGTCGTGGGAGATGAGGAGAAGTCCGACGTCTGGATCGAGGACTGCTGCTGCGTCATGGAAAATATGCACCTGATGGCGAGCGCGCTGGGCGTAGCCAGCTGCTGGATCCAGTGCCGCGAGAGAATGGCCATGGACGGGGAGACGGCGGAAGAATATGCCCGCACTATTTTGCAGTATCCCGCGGAGTGCAAACTGGAGGCGATCCTGTCTCTGGGAATGCCCGAGCAGGAGTGGCCGTCGACGCCGCTGGACGCGCTGCCTTACGGTAAGATCCACATCAACAAATACTGATGATGCACACGCGCGGTTCGCTTTTTTGGCGAGCCATAACGGATAATTATGAGCGGTTCGCGCGGCGAGCCTGAAACAGAAAGAGGTGTCTTATGCCCCCTGGAGGTCATGGAATGGGGTTCGGCCCCGGAAGCAGAAACTTTATGTCCGAGGAAGAAAAGCAAAATCTCCCGCAGGTGACGCCGGCGCTCTTAAAGCGCGTCTTTTCCTATCTGGCGCCCTACTGGAAGCAGTTTGCACTGACGCTTCTGTGCATCGTCTTCTCCTCGATCATGTCGCTGATGCCGTCGATCCTTACCGGTAAGATCATCGACGAAGGCCTGATCGGCAGGAATTTCGAAAAGCTGATCTTCTATATCGTGCTGTCCCTGGCGGTGACCGCCGGCGCCAACCTGATCGGCGTGGCGGAGAGCTATCTCAACACCTGGATCGCGCAGCACATCACGTTTGATATGCGAAACCAGATGTACAGCCATCTGCAGAACATGTCGCAGCGCTTTTTTACGTCCAACAACCAGGGCGACATCATCACGCGCATGACCAGCGACATCGACGGGGTCAAAACAGTGATCTCCGGCACTTTCACCAGCATCCTGTCCAATTCGATCACGCTGATCGTGGCGCTGGTGGCCATGTACCGCAAGAACTGGATCCTGGCGACGGTGGGCATCATCATTGTGCCGCTCTTTACGATCCCCACCAGAAAGGCGGGGCAGAAGCGCTGGAGCCTCACAAGGGAGGCGCAGGCCTGCAACGACGAGATCAACGGCATTCTGGGCGAGACCATGTCCGTCAGCGGCCAGACGCTGGTCAAGCTCTTCTGCAAGGAAGAGTACGAGTACAACCGCTATGAGGCCGCCAACCGCAAGATGATCGAGCTCAACATCAAAGAGAGCATGGCGGGCCGCTGGTTCCGAGTTGTGCTGTCCACGATCACGAGTGTGGGTCCCATGCTGCTGTATCTGGTGGGCGGCATTCTGATGCTGCGCTACAACTCCGATCTCACGGTCGGCGACATCACGGTGCTAGTGGCCCTTCTGGGCAGGATGTACGGCCCCGTGAACTCGCTGCTCAACATCCAGGTCGACTGGATGCGGTCCATGGCCATGTTCTCCAGGATCTTTGACTATTTTGACATGCCTGTGGAGATCAAGAACGCGCCCGACGCGATCACGCCGGACCACGCGGAGGGAAATGTGGAGTTCAAGCATGTGAACTTCCACTATGAGCCCTCCAGGCAGATCCTGAAGGACGTCAGTTTCAAGCTGGAGACCGGGCACAGCATCGCGATCGTCGGGCCCTCGGGCTCGGGCAAGAGCACGCTGGTGAACCTGATCCCGCGCCTGTACGACGCCGTGAGCGGCGAAGTGGACTTCGACGGGATCGATGTCAGGAAGCTGGACCTGAAGTTCCTGCGCGGCAATATCGGCGTGGTGACCCAGGATACTTACCTGTTCAACGGCACCATCCGCGATAATCTGCTCTATGTAAAGCCCGAGGCCTCCGAGGAGGAGCTGATCGACGCCTGCGAGAGGGCCAATATCTACGACTTTATCTCCCGGCAGCCGGACGGGCTGGACACCATGGTCGGAAACCGGGGACTCAAACTCTCGGGCGGCGAGAAGCAGAGGCTGTCCATCGCGCGGGTCCTTTTGCGCGACCCGGCGCTGCTCATCTTCGACGAGGCGACCTCGGCGCTGGATTCCATCTCCGAGCGCAAGATCCAGGACGCGATCGACCCGCTGGTCTCTTCCAGGACCAGTATTCTGATCGCGCACAGGCTGTCCACTATTCTGGCAGCGGATGAGATCCTTGTGATTAAGGATGGCATGATCGCGGAGCGCGGCAAGCACAAAGACCTGGTCAAGGCGGGCGGCGTCTACACGGAGCTCTACGAGACGCAGTTCAAGGGCGCCATGGAGCTGCCGGAAGAAGAGCAGGAGCCGGAGGGCCCCATCGGACAGGATGCCGGCGGCTCTTACGGCGGGCACCGCGGCGCGCGGAAAAGAGCTGAGGAGGCGCGCAGGCGCCTGGAGACGGAAGACGAACTCTATCTCTACGGGGATCCCTACGAGGAGTTCCGGGAAGAGATGATCAGAAAGAGCGAGCAGGGGTACGGCTCGGACCATTAAACATAAATAAGTGCGGGAAGAAAGACAAACATGAGCAGAGAGGACAGCAAGAACAGAATATGGATCTTTGAACAGGCCCCGATCCCGCAGGCTGTGTTCACCATGGCCGTTCCGACCATCATCACACAGCTGATCAACGTCATCTACAATTTCGCGGACGCCTGGTATGTGGGGCGGACAGGGAGCCCGGCCATGGTGGCGGCGCTCTCCGTGAGCCTTCCTATCTATGTCATCATCATGGCGCTGGCCAACCTGTTCGGAATCGGCGGGTCCAGCGCGATCTCCAGGGCACTGGGCCGAAAGGAGATGGAACGGGCGCGCAAAATATTCGCTTTCAGCCTGTACGGAGGGCTGGCGGCGGCGGTGGTCTATGGGATCGTCCTGTTCTTCGTGCGCCCCTGGCTGATTCCGCTGATCGGCGGCAACGAGGAATCTTACGCCTACATCTACGACTACATGTTCTGGACCATGGTGGTGGGCGCCATCCCGACGCTGGGCAACGCGCTCTGCGGGCACCTGGTTCGGTCCATCGGCGCGGCGAAGGAGGCCGGCTTTGGCATGTCGCTGGGCGGCGTGCTCAACATCATCCTGGATCCGATGTTCATGTTCGTGCTGCTGCCGCGGGGCATGGAAGTGACGGGCGCGGCGATCGCGACCTGTTTGTCCAATACCATTGCGCTGGGCTATTTTTTGATCTATCTGTACAGGCACCGGGACAATCCGGTGTTCACCTTCTCGCCGGGCGATCTGACCGTCGGGGAGGGCATTCCGGGGGAGGTCTTCTCCATCGGGTCGGCGGCGGCCCTGCAGACCTTCCTGGCCATGGTCTCCAACATCTTCGCCAACAAGCTGGTGGTGGAGTACGGGAGCGCGGCGGTGGCGGGCATGGGCATCGCCAAAAAAGTGAACATGATCGCCTTCAACACCTGCATGGGCCTGACCCAGGGCGTTCTGCCGCTCATCGCCTACAATTACGGCGCCCGGAAATTCGAGCGCATGGAGAAGACGATCAAGTTCAAGGCCGGCGTGGCGCTGGCCTTTACGATCTGCTGCACCATCCTGTTCCGGACGTTTGCACCGCAGTTGATCACGTTCTTCATCGACGAGCCGGCCAGCGTGGAATTCGGCACGCGTTTTCTTAGCGTGATTGCCTTTGCGGCCCCGCTCTGCGCGCTGTCCTATATGGCCAACACCATCTTCCAGGCGGCGGGACTGAGGCGCTATTCCCTTATTCTCTCGATCATGAGAAAGGGCGTCGTAGACATTCCGGCCATGATTCTCTTCAAGATGCTGATCGGCCTGAACGGCGTCACGCTGGCGACGCCCTTTGCGGAGATCACGTCGGCGATTACGGCGGGGGTGCTCTATTACAGGTTCCGGAAACAGCTGAAGCAGTGAGGAGTACGGGATGCCGGCGGGGCGGCTCTCAGTCTATGCCGGAAATGATGAGCAGCAAAAAAGGCTGCACCTGCTGAGAAGTTCATCAGCAGGTGCAGCCCTTTTATCATGGCTGATATATTTTTACTGTGCGTTCGCCTTCGCGGATCTCCTCGAAAGCACATACATGACGGCGATCAGAATCACGAGACCGATCAGCAGGGACAGGAACACGTTCTTGGTAAGGCCTGCCACGATGTATGTCAGAGCGGAGATCGCCGCGCAGGTCATCGCGTAAGGGATCTGCGTGGATACGTGATTCAAGTGGTTGCACTGCGCGCCGGCCGAGGACATAATAGTCGTATCGGAGATAGGGGAGCAGTGGTCGCCGCAGACAGCGCCTGCCATGCAGGCGGACATGGCGATGATCATCAGCTGATAGTCAGTCGACTGGAAGCAGGCGACGACGATTGGGATCAGGATACCGAAGGTACCCCAGCTGGTGCCGGTCGCGAAGGAGAGGCCTACAGCGATCAGGAAGATGATGAAGGGCAGAAAGCCCGCGAGGCCGGCCGCCTTGTTCTGGATAATGTAAGCGACGAATTCCTTGGCGCCGAGGCTGTCTGTCATGGCCTTGAGAGACCATGCGAAGGTCAGGATCAGGATGGCGGGAACCATCTGCTTGAAGCCCTCGGGAATGCATTCCATGATGGAGGAGAAGTCGAGGGACTTGCGGATCATGTAAAAGCCCATGGTCAGGATCAGCGCACAGAAGGAGCCGAGCACCAGGCCTACGGAAGCGTCAGAGTTGGCAAAAGATTCAATAAAGCTGGTTCCGCTGAAGAATCCGCCTGTGTAGATCATGCCGATGACACAGCCGATGACCAGTGTGACGATCGGGAAGAGCATGTCAATGACCTTGCCGTCGGCCTTGTCCTTGGAGTTGTCGACGTTTGCATAGGGACGGTCTTCCGTGGTGTACAGATCGCCATAGTTGACGGCATTATATTCATGTCTGTACATGGGGCCGTACTCTATTTTCATAATGACCATGAGGACCATCATGGCGATGGTGAACAGGGCGTAGTAGTTATAAGGAATGGACTTGATGAAAAGCGCGATGCCGTTCTCGCCTTCCACGAATCCGGAAACGGCGGCCGCCCAGGAGGAGATCGGAGCGATGATGCAGACAGGAGCTGCGGTCGCGTCGATCAGGTAGGCGAGCTTGGCGCGGGAAATCTTATGCTTGTCGGTGACGGGGCGCATGACGCTGCCGACGGTCAGACAGTTAAAATAGTCATCGATGAAGATCAGGCAGCCGAGGGCAATGGTAGCCAGCTGAGCGCCTTCTCTGGTAGTGATCTTCTCGGAAGCCCAGTTGCCGAAGGCGGCACTGCCGCCGGTGCGGTTCATGAGCTGGACCATGACGCCCAGGATGACCAGGAAGACAAGGATACCTACGTTATAGGAGTCAGAGAGAACTGCGATGACGCCATCAGTAAAAATGTGATTCAGCGTTCCCTCGAAGTTATAGCCCGAGTAAAGCAGCGCACCGGAGATGATTCCGATGAACAGCGAGCTGTAAACTTCCTTGGTGATCAGCGCGAGTGCGATCGCGATGACGGGAGGCACAAGCGACCAGGCGGTCTGCTGCACGGACTCCGCATTTGTCATGAAAGCCATGGCGACGATGAGGACCACGACGATACACATTGCGATCAGTGAGATTGAAAATTTAGATTCTTTCTTTTGCATATTTTTCCCCCTCAAGAAATAAATAGAAAAGGTATACTTTAGTATAGTAATACAGTGGCGGATTACAGTCAAATAGTAACGGCGAAATTTGGAGAGTATTATTTATGGACAAGAAGAAACTGACACTCGAGGTCATCGAACGCCTCAAAAAGGAATATCCCGAAGCAAAATGCACGTTAGAGTACGACAAAGCGTGGCAGCTGCTGGTCAGCGTCAGGCTCGCGGCGCAGTGCACGGACGCGCGGGTGGACCAGATCACCCCCAAGCTCTATGAGAAGTTTCCCTCGGTCGCCGCTCTCGCGGAGACAACGGCGGAGGAAATCGAGAAGATCGTGCGCCCCTGCGGCCTGGGCCCCAGCAAAGCCAGGGACATCTCGGCCTGCATGAAGGTCCTTCACGAAAAATACAATGATAACGTGCCGGAGACCTTCGAGGAGCTTCTCGCGCTGCCCGGCGTCGGCCGCAAGAGCGCCAACCTGATCATGGGCGACGTCTTCGGCAAGCCCGCCATTGTCACGGACACCCACTGCATCCGCCTCTGCAACCTGATCGGCCTGGTGGATGGCATCAAGGAGCCCGCCAAAGTAGAGCGCGAGCTGTGGAAGATCGTACCCCCGGAGGAGGGGAACGACCTCTGTCACAGATTTGTGCTGCACGGGCGCGCGGTCTGCGTCGCCCGGCGGCCGCGGTGCGCGGAGTGCTGTCTGAAGGATATCTGCAGGTATGGGAAAACGGTGGAGAATTGAACACTGACGGCAAAAATTGCCTGTTTAAATAGTACCTTCTAAATCAATTGCCTCTCTGGAAACCCACAACATGTGAAATCCACCCTCTCCGGGCTTTGGTTTCGTGAAAATCATTCATCATAAAAGATATTTACATTCAACTGAAAGGGCGTATAATAACGAATGTCGGTGACTTAATAGTTAAAAGAATTCATCAGTAAGATGAAATAAATTCATTAATAGAGGGACGTTCGATGAAAAACACGGTTGAGATCAGATGGCATGGAAGAGGCGGCCAGGGCGCCAAGACAGCGGCACTGCTTCTGGCAGATGTGGCATTCAAGACAGGATGCTGCGTACAGGGACTTCCGGAGTACGGTCCGGAGCGCATGGGAGCTCCCATTACGGCGTTCAACAGGATCAGCGAGGACAAGATCCGCGTTCATTCCAACATTTATGATCCCGACTATGTGGTCGTCGTAGACGAGACACTTCTGCACTCCGTCCATGTGACGGACGGCCTCAAGGAGGACGGCGCGATCATCGTCAACACGGCAAAGAGCGCCGACGAGATCAGGCCTTTACTGCGCGGCTATGAAGGCAGAGTCCTGACGGTAGACGCAAGACATATTTCTGAGAAAACACTCGGAAAGAATTTCCCCAACACGCCTATGCTGGCTGCGACAGCGGCGGTGACCGGCATTATGTCCAGGGAGAATTTCCTGAAGGAAATGGAAGCTTCTTTTGCGCACAAATTTGCTAAGAAGCCGGAAGTGATCAAAGGGAATATGGCGGCGCTTGAAATGGCGTATGATAAGGCGGAGATTGAAATGGCCAGGGAAGCCGGCAGCTCTGAAAAGAAGTCCGGCGCGTCTTCCAAGGAGATGAAGCGGAGCGCCTGATCACGAAAGACTTTGAATACGAGAGTAGTTGGAACCCCCGTCTTCAGACGGGGATTTCTTTTTCTCAAGGGGACAACACCTCAAGGGTACACCCCGAATAATTTAGAAGGGACAACAACCAATGCGAACCGATATCACCAAGATAAATGAGAGATCCCCCTACACGGATCTCACCGAAGGGCTTCAGCTCTATGCCGGAGGCACCTCCCGCCTGTTTAAGACGGGGGAATGGAGAACGAATACACCGGTACTGGATCAGGACAAGTGCAGGCAGTGCCTGCTGTGCGCGCCTGTCTGTCCTGATTCCTGTATTCCGGTGCAGGGCGGAAAGAGGCTGGATTTTGACTACGATCACTGCAAAGGCTGCGGAATCTGCGTCAAGGCGTGCCCCTTCGGCGCGATCACGATGAAGGAGGGAATCGAGGCATGAGCAAAAAGAATGAGAATGTGATGAAGAGCAGGTCGATCCCGGAGCGTATGTCCGGAAATGAGGCGGTGTCCTACGCGATCCGCCAGGTGAATCCCGACGTCATGCCGGCGTTTCCAATCACGCCGTCCACGGAGATCCCGCAGATGGTATCCACTTTTATCGCCAACGGAGAGATCGACACGGAGTTCATTCCGGTGGAGAGCGAACACTCGGCCATGTCGGCGGCCATCGGCGCGGAATCGGCGGGAGCCAGGACAATGACGGCGACTTCCTCCGCGGGCCTTGCGCTGATGTGGGAGGAGCTGCTGCTGGCGGCCTCCAACAGGCTGCCCATCGCGCTGACGCTGGTCAACCGCACACTTTCCGGCCCGATCAACATCAACTGCGACCACTCCGACGGAATGGGCGCGCGGGATACGGGATGGATCCAGATCTATGCGGAGAACAACCAGGAGGCCTATGACAATTACATCCAGGCCTTTCCGATCGCCGAAGATCCCAGGGTGCACCTGCCGATCATGATCTGCCAGGACGGCTTTATCACAAGTCACGCCGTCGAAAATATAGAGCTTCTTGAGGACGAACCGGTGAAAGCCTTTGTGGGCGATTATGAGCCGGAGGAATTCCTGCTCAATCCCGGAAAGTCGGTTGCAGTGGGACCTTACTCAATATCCGCTTATGCTATGGAAGCCAAAAAAGCGCAGGAAGCCGCGATGGAGCGCGCCGGGGAGGTCATCCTCGAGGTGGCGGAGTGCTTTGCGCAGATGTCCGGAAGGAGCTACGGGTTCTTCGAGGAATACAGAACGGAAGATGCGGACTACCTGATGGTGATCATGGGCTCTGCGGCGGGAACGGCCAAGGCGGCCGTCGACATGCTGCGGGAGGAAGGACACAAGGTCGGAGTTTTGAAACTCCGCGTGTTCAGGCCTTTCCCGGAGAAGGAGATCGCGGAGGCGATCAAGAGAAGCGGCTGCAAGGCCGTGGCGATCATGGACCGCTGCGAGAGCTACAACGGATGCAGCGGACCGCTCGGAAGCGAGATCCCGGCCGGCCTTTACAGAAGCAAGATCATGGTCGATACGGTCAACTATATCTACGGACTGGCGGGCAGAGACTTCACGGTGGACCACGTCCGGGAGATCTTTGCGGAGCTTGAGCAAGTGGCAAGAGGCGAAAAAGAAGCGCCTAACCACAAATACATCGGGCTCAGAGAGTGATAAGATAACGGATACATCGGACTCAGAGAGTGATAAGATAATATGAAAGCAAATGATTACAGCCTTAAGACAATGATGGAAAAGCCCGAGCGCCTTGCGCCCGGTCACCGCATGTGCGCAGGATGCGGCGCCACGATCGGCGTCAGAGCCGTGCTGCGCGCGCTTCACGAAGAGGATCAGGCGGTCATCGGCAACGCGACGGGATGCCTGGAAGTTTCTTCCTATATGTATCCCTACAGCGCCTGGCAGGACAGCTACATCCACAACGCGTTCGAAAATGCGGGCGCGACGCTCAGCGGAGTGGAGACGGCTTACAAAGCCCTGAAGAAGAAAGGGAAGCTGACAGACAAGGACAATTTCAAGTTCATCACCTTCGGCGGTGACGGCGGAACTTACGATATCGGTTTCCAATCGCTCTCCGGCGCGATGGAACGTGGACACGATATGGTCTATGTGTGTTATGATAATGGTGCATATATGAACACCGGAATCCAGAGGTCGTCGGCGACGCCCATGTTCGCGGATACGACCACGACGCCCGCGGGCAAGGTCTCAAACGGCAAAATACAGTACCGCAAGGACCTCAGCGCCATCATCGCGGAGCATTACGTGCCCTATGTGGCGCAGACTACTTTGACAAGAGATTTCAAGGACCTGCACAGAAAGGCAGAGACTGCCATCTATACAGAAGGCGCGGCTTTCCTCAACATGATGACGCCCTGCCCCAGAGGCTGGCGCTACGATATGAGCGAGATCATGGAGATCTGCAGGCTGGCAGTGGAGACCTGCTACTGGCCGCTCTTCGAAGTGGTGGAGGGCAAGTGGATCCTGAACTATGAGCCCAAGAACAAGCTTCCGATCGAAGATTTTCTGAAGCCCCAGGGCAGATTCAAGCATCTGTTTAGGCCCGGGAACGAGGAACTGATCGAGCTCTTCCAGAAGGAAGTGGATAAGAGATGGGAGGATCTTCAGTATCGCTGCGCCAGAGGCTGATTCCGGTAAATACGGAGGTGACCAATGACTCTTCTCAGTTATCAGATATTCAAGACCGTCGCGGAGGCGGGAAGCTTTCATAAGGCGGCGGACCTCATAGGGCTGACCCCGTCCGCCATCAGCCACGCCGTTTCTTCTATGGAAAAGGAGCTCGGTTTCTCTGTTTTTACAAGGAAGAAAGCAGGCGTCACGCTGACGAGCTACGGAGAGCACCTGATGCCCTATGTGAACGCGGTCCTCAACAGCGAGGAGAGCCTGCAGCAGGCGGTGGCGGAGTTCAACGGCCTCAAACAGGGAACTGTAAAAGTGGGCGTGTTCTCCAGTGTCTGCACGAGCTGGATGCCCGATATCATCAAGTCCTTCGGGGAGACGTATCCCGCCATCGAGATCGAGGTCTTCCAGGGAACTTATGACGACGTGAGCTACTGGATCCGGAATGGGATCGTGGACTTCGGCTTTCTGTCCACGTCCAGTGCGGGAGACCTCAACATCCGGCCTTTCTACAGAGACCCGCTTCTGTGCATTGTCCCCAAGAACTTCGAGAAGGAGCTGCCGGGCGACAAGATGTCCATCGCTGAGATGGAAAAGCTGCGCTTTGTCGTGCAGCGGGAGTCCACGGACGCGGATATTCAGAATTATATGAAGCAGAATCACCTGGATATCCAGACCAGATATCACGTGGTGGACGACCTCTCCACTGTCGTCATGGTGGCGGCAGGATTCGGGATCTGCATCATGCCCGAACTCGTCATGAACGACATTCCCTACGACGTGCGCCAGTACAGGATGGAGCCCGACGCGGCCAGGATCATAGGCCTCGCGGCCATTAATCCGCAGCTGATGGCGCCGGCGGTCCGCACGCTGTACGGACATATTCTCAGTAAATATTCCAATATGGACTGAGCGGCGCGCTTTGACAGCACCGCAAAGCAATCGCTCATAAATCAATAGTTCAATATAATCAATCGTTCCACAGCAAACTCTTCATAGTGACAGAAGCACCGCGCTTTCTGTCACTATCTTTTTACCTGTGTTATAATAACTCAGGGGAGATGTCTCCCACTGAGTTATTGGATGCACACGCGTGCGGAAAGGAAGAAGCCGCCTTACAGGCGGCCCGCACGCGGCGCAGCGGCTCGCTATGCGAGCCTTTATAGTATTTTACTAGTTCCGACTGAAATAGCTTTGACGCGGGGGATCCGATATGGAAATGATACAGTTTCTGGAGGCTGACAAAGAGCAGCTGATGAGCGGGCTGGCCGCAGCATCGGCGCCGGAGAAGGCGCAGAGCGTGGTGGAGAAAGAGTTTGACCGACTCCTTTTGCGCTACAATGAGGAGTGCATGGAGGAGAAAGTCAGAGACACGGCGAGATACCTGCTGCAGGCGGCCAAGATGATGGTCCCGATGCTATGCGCGGCGGACGATGTGAAGATCTGGGCGAAGAGCGGCGGGGGCGCGCAGTCCGACGGAAAAACCGAGTTCTCTGTTCCGGTCATTCTCTGCCTGGCGGCAGGGGCGGTGTTCCTTATCGGTTCTGTCGTGGGACCGGCGGCCTTCTCCGGAAACGGAGTTTCCGTGCCGGGCATCCTGGGCGGATTACCGGCCTCCATTCTGGGAGGCGTGCTTCTCTTTTTTGCCGGACGACTCTCCGGAAACAGGAAAGCACAGACAGTCGGGGGCGAGCAGCAGGCCGAGGTCAGGGTGAGCGCCGAGAAGGTCTACAGCTGCATGAGAGCCGTGGTCCTGTCCATCGACAAGAGCCTCGGGGAAGCCGCGGACGCAGTCAGGTACGAGAAAAGCCAGCTGCCTCCGTCTTCCGGCAACGGGATCTCGCCCGAGGAAGCCGACTTCTTCTCGGCTCTGCTGGAAACTGCCTACAGCCTGCGGGAGGAAAACCCCGACGATATGTCCGCGAGAGAGATGATCTCGACGACCCGCTACTACCTGCACCGCAGACAGGTGGAGACGGTGGAGCTGGGAGGCGGCAAAAGAGAGTGGTTTGAGCTGCTTCCCGGAAAGCAGGACATGACGCTGCGTCCGGCTCTTGTGAGGGATGGAACGCTGATCCGCAAGGGACTTGCCGTGACGGCGCTGTGAAGGAGATAAAATGGACCGCTATTATGGATTTGACCTGGGAGACGCGGAGAGCGCCGTCTCCTGTTTGAATAAAAGTGATGTGACGGTTCCGCGCATAATCCCGGTGAGGGAAGTGGGGAGCTTTGTGACCGCTTATGCCAGGCGCAGGGACGGCGCGCTGGTGATCGGCGAAGCGGCCTGTTACGACCCCGAAGCGGTGGAGCGCAAGATCCGGTTTAAGAGCCGCTTTCTGACCGACACGGCAAGCCGCAGGGACATCAAATCTTTCGCGGCGGGCGTGCTCGGAGAACTGTATATGAGCGGAGACCTGGTCAAGGGGGAAGACGTCTGCTTCTACGTGGGCTGTCCCGCGGGCTGGGATAAAACGGCGAGGGAGCGCTACAGAGAGCTGTTCGAGGAGGCGGGATATCCGCCGGTTCGCATCATCTCCGAGTCCCGCGCCGCGCTGGTGAGCGCCTGCCAGTCCAAGCATTTCCAGGTGGGCTACGATATTTTGTCCAAGCCTGTGCTGGTGGTGGACATCGGGTCGTCGACGACAGACTTTGCCTATATCATGGGAGGCAAGGAAGTCGAGCTGCAGACGGCCGGCGAAGTGGCGCTGGGAGGCGGCATCATGGACGAGGTGGTCCTTGAGTGCGCCCTGGACGCGTCGGTCAGAGGAAACAGGATCCGGGAGATCTTCGAGCAGAGCCCTCCCTGGAAGAGCTACTGCGAGTTTGCCGCCAGACGGCTTAAGGAAAAATATTTTGCCGACGAAGAGTACTGGAAAGAGAATGACTGCCTGCAGTCGGTCATCATCAGCTATGAAAAGCCCGTAAGGCTTCAGCTCTTTATGAACAAACGCACGGCGGACCGGGTATTATATGAAGGAATCAGGCAGCTGGGCGGCAAGAGCTTCAAGGATGTCTTTATGGCCAGCCTCAAGCAGGTCCGCGAGAAGATCCAGGGGGATCTTCCGGAACTGGTCTTTCTGACGGGCGGTGTCTCGAGGCTTCCGGCCATCAGAGACTGGTGCAGGGAGGCGTTCCCTGAATCTGTCGTGATCACGGGCGCAGAACCGGAGTTCTCGGTCTGCCGCGGCCTTGCGTGGAGCGGCAGGATCGATGAGGAGCTCAGACAGTTCCGGGCGGAGATCAAGGAACTCGTGAGCTCAAGCGTGGTCGAGAGGATCGTGGGAGCCCACATCGAGGAGCTCTATCGCAGCACTGTCGACATGCTGGTCAGACCGATTCTGGAAAACGCGGCAATGCCCGTCTTCGACAGATGGAGAGAGGGCGAGATCGAGCGGCTCTCCGACATCAACAAGGAGATGGAGAAGGAGATCGAGAATTATCTGCACACGCAGGAGGTGCAGGAGATGCTGGTCCGCCCTGTGGCCCAGTGGCTCAAGCCCGTCTCCTATGAGCTGGAAGAGATGACCATGCCCATCTGCATCCGCCACGGCGTGCCTTACAGGGCCCTGAGTCTGAGTTCTTTCCTCTCGATCTCAGATCTGGACATCAAGGTAGACGCCAAGGAAGTCTTTGCGGTGGAGGAGTTCACATGGATGATCGATACGATCATCTCCATCCTGATCGGCCTTCTGTGCGGCGGCAGCGGCATCGCCCTGATCTCCGGCGGCATCACGGGCGTTGTGGCCGGAGCCACGATCTCGCTGATGATCCTGATCCTGGGAAAAGAAAAGATGGAAGAAGCGGCGATGAACATGGTGATCCCGCGTCCCATGAGAAAACTTGTCCCCAGGGGATATTTCATGTCCCGCATCGAGAAAATCAGCGACGAAGTAAAGAGCACCTTCTACAAGACCCTTGAGAAGGAAAAGAATGAGGAGATCACAGAGCGCCTTGTGGGCGAGATCTCTGAGCAGATCGAGCAGTGCCTCATGAAAATGGCGGAAGTCGTGGAGATTCCCCTCGGATGAGGAGGATGATCCGGGCGGCTCTGCCGGTACTGATCGCCCTTCTCGCCGGCGTCGGCGCACTGGCTGCGGAAGGGCAGAATGCAAAAGAACAAGCTGCGGTGCAGAACACGGGAAGTCCTTTAGGAACACTGATCGCCCTGGCCGGCGACAGGGTCGTGGATCAGGCGGCTAAAATCGGGGAGGACGTGGCCGTCGCGGCGGCGGACCCCTACAGAGACCGACCGGATATAGATCCGAACGACTGGATGTATATTTTGGCAAATCCGTGGAACGAGATCGGCGATTACACGCCGGAACTTGCGTCCCTGGAGGGGCAGAAGTTCGATGTGCGCATCATAGAGCCGATGAAAGCGATGGTGGAGGCTGCCAGAACACAGGGGCTCAGCGTTGTGCTCTCCTCCGGCTACCGGAGCTATGCGACGCAGGTCTATCTGTTTAACCGGAAAGTGGACCAGTACGGGGAGGCGGTGGCGCAGACCATCGTCGCAAGGCCCGGGACCAGCGAGCACCAGACGGGGCTGTGCTGCGACATCACGGACCGCTACTATGAGATGAAGGACGCAAGCCTCGAGAACACGGACATGTACAAGTGGATGAGCGAGCACTGTGCGGAGTTCGGTTTTATCGTCCGCTTTCCCAAGGGAAAGGAAGATGTGACCGGCATCATCTATGAGCCCTGGCACTTCCGCTATGTGGGAGTGGAGGCGGCCGTCTACATGACGGAGCATGACCTGACCTTGGAGGAGTTCCTCGATCTCTACAGAGAGGACAAGGAAAGAGCCGCGGAAAGCGGAAGCTGACCGCAACCGCCGGAGGAGCGGCGCGGGCGGCAGGCCCTGAAAGAAACTGTTCGACATATTGTCGAATTAAATATTACGTACTTAGAAAGGAAGAAACGATGTACATTACCTGTCTTGATATGGAAGGAGTTCTGGTACCCGAGATCTGGATCGCTTTTTCTGAGGTGAGCGGAATCCCCGAGCTGAGAAGGACGACAAGGGACGAGCCCGACTACGATAAGCTCATGAAGTGGAGGATCGGGATCCTCAAAGAGCACGGCCTCGGCCTCAAGGAGATCCAGGACGTCATTGCCAAAATAGAACCCCTGCCGGGAGCAAGAGAATTTCTGGATGAGCTTCGCTCCTTCACGCAGGTGATCATCATCAGCGACACTTTTACGGAGTTCGCCATGCCCCTCATGGAGAAGCTGGGATGGCCCACGCTCTTTTGCAATTCCCTGGAAGTGGCTCCGAGCGGCGAGATCACGGGCTACAAGATGCGCATTCGGCAGTCCAAGCTCAGCACCGTAAAGGCGCTGCAGTCCATCGGGTTCGACACGATCGCCAGCGGAGACAGCTACAATGACCTGGATATGATCCTGGCCAGCAAAGCCGGCTATCTCTTCCGGACCACGGAGAAGATCAAGCAGGACTATCCGCAGCTGCCCGCTTTTGAGGAATTTGACGAGCTGATGGGAGCCATCAAGAAGGAGATGGGGATTATCAAATAAGGGATCGGAACAGGTCCGCTGTGCCGCGAAAGTGTATTTTTTCGGGTACAGCGGACCGTTTTTATGTCCCGGGACGCGCAGAGAGAAGGCCCTGATAACAGAGCGGTCGGCCACGATGTGAAAACGATTACAAAAGGATTTCTCCCTTTACCGCGCCACTGTTGTAAATATAACCAAAATCACGCAAAATCATTGAAATATATGTTGCATATTAACCAACATGGTGGTAAGATAAAGATAAGTTAAATATGAGTTTTGCCTAGAGAGGAGAGAATATGGCAGTAATTGGGATTGGGGATCCTGTTGCTATTGTCGTGTTTTCTTTTTTTTATGCAAAATGGGGAACCAAATGGGAAGAGAATTTGTTGAAGCGATCGAAGCAGCGCCTATTGTGGCTGCGGTCAAAGATGATGCCGGACTGGAAATGTGTCTGAAGTCGGATGTGGATGCGGTGTTTATCCTTTACGGAGACATCTGCACCATCGCGGATATAGTGGCAAGGGTAAAGGACGCCGGTAAGATCGCCATGGTTCACATGGATCTTATAAACGGACTGAGCCCGAGAGACATATCCTTGGAGTTCATTCGCAAGTATACCAGGGCAGACGGAATCATCACGACGAAGAGCAACCTGATCACACATGCGAAGGAGATCGGCCTCGCGACAGTATTACGTCATTTCGTACTTGACAGCATGGCTCTCATCAATATCGAGAGACAGTCGCATACCGGCCGGGAATCCCAGCCTGATATGATCGAGATCCTTCCCGGGATCATAATTCCGAAGATGATCAAGAAGATCTGCGCTATGAGCAGAGTTCCGGTGATCTGCGGAGGACTGATCCAGGAGAAGGAAGA
Source organism: Lachnospiraceae bacterium UBA4260 (assembly GCA_002395235.1). Classification (GTDB taxonomy): domain Bacteria; phylum Bacillota; class Clostridia; order Lachnospirales; family Lachnospiraceae; genus CAG-791. The sequence continues at coordinate 71,303 of DGWK01000034.1, forward strand.
TGTTCTGAACGCACTCGCGAGCGGCGCGGCGGCAATCTCTACAACAAGCTCTGAAGTCTGGTTCATGTAATGGGGACACATGCCGGCATGCTGGGGGCGTGACGGCAAAGTTAGAAGGAGGTATTTTATGGCAAAATATGTAATGGCATTGGATGCAGGCACGACCAGTAACAGATGTATCCTCTTCAACGAAAAGGGCGAGATCTGCAGCATGGCTCAGAAGGAGTTTACTCAGTATTATCCTCAGCCGGGCTGGGTTGAACACGACGCAAGCGAGATCTGGCAGACACAGCTCTCCGTTGCACGTAAGGCTATGCAGGATGTTGGGGCCACTTACAAAGACATTGCCGCCATCGGTATTACTAACCAGCGTGAAACCGTTATCGTATGGGATAAGCAGACAGGGCAGCCCGTCTATCACGCAATCGTGTGGCAGTGCCGCAGAACCGCTGATATGAAGGCTGAGCTGATGGAGAAATATCCCGACATCGCTGACAGCGCTTATCACAAAACCGGCCTTGTATTCGACCCTTATTTCTCCGGCACAAAGCTTCGCTGGATCCTGAACAATGTTGAGGGACTCCGCGAAAGAGCAGAGAAGGGCGAGCTCGCATTCGGTACCGTAGACAGCTGGCTGATCTACAAGCTGACCAAGGGCAGAGTACACGCAACCGATTATTCCAACGCTTCCAGAACACTTCTGTTCAACATTAATACATGTGAGTGGGACGACGAGCTCTGCGAGAGACTTGAGATCCCGAAGAGCATGCTTCCTGATGCAAGACCTTCCAGCGGTGACTTCGGCGAGTCCGATCCCGAATTCTTCGGCGGCCCGATCCCGATCCGCGGCGTTGCAGGTGACCAGCAGGCGGCTCTGTTCGGCCAGACATGCTACACACCCGGCGAAGCAAAGAACACCTATGGTACAGGCTGCTTCATGCTGATGAACATCGGCGATAAGCCTCTGTATCCCAACAACGGCCTTCTGACCACCATCGCATGGGGCCTTGACGGCAAGGTTGAGTACGCACTCGAAGGTTCCGTATTCGTAGCCGGCGCTGCAATCCAGTGGCTGCGCGACGAGCTGAAGATTGTTGATCAGTCTCCGGATTCCGAGTACTTCGCAACCAGAGTTGACAACACCAACGGCTGCTATGTCGTTCCCGCGTTCACCGGCCTGGGCGCTCCTTACTGGGATCCTTACGCACGCGGAGCAATCGTAGGCCTGACCCGTGGTGTCAACAAGTATCACCTGATCCGCGCGACCCTTGAGTCCCTGGCATTCCAGACCAGCGATGTTCTGGCAGCTATGGAAGAGGGCTCCGGCGTTAAGCTGAGCGCTCTGAAGGTCGACGGCGGCGCCTGCAAGAACAACTTCCTCATGCAGTTCCAGTCCGACATCATCAATGCCAAGGTTCAGAGACCTCAGTGCGTTGAGACAACCGCTATGGGCGCTTCCTATCTGGCAGGCCTTGCAGTTGGCTTCTGGAGCAGCAAGAACGACGTCATCAAGAACTGGGCACTTGACAGAGAGTTCGAGCCTCAGATGGATGACGCGACCAGAGCAGAAGAGATCAAGCAGTGGAAGAAAGCCGTCAGCAAGACTCTCGGCTGGGCAAAAGACTGAGAACAGACAGTTTTTTGACTTGATCAAAACAGTACTAATTGCATAACTGAATATGGATATTCCCGGTCTGCGGGTCAGGGGTGAAGGCCCGCAGAACCGGTTCAGTCACTGACTGAGGGATATCAATAGAGCTTTTAATGTTTTTATTTAAGAAAGGGGTAAAATTATGCAGGCTTATTTAGCAGAATTTATCGGAACAGCTATGCTGGTTCTTCTCGGTGACGGCGTTTGCTGTAACGTCAATCTTGAAGGCTCCGGAATGAAGGGAAGTGGCGTTGTTCACATCCTTATCGGCTGGGGTATGGCAGTTATGGTTCCCGCATTTTCATTCGGCGCTATGTCCGGCGCACACTTCAATCCCGCAGTTACCATCGGCGCTGCAATGCGCGGCGGCATGAGCTGGGGCCTGGTTCCCGGATATATCGTTGCTCAGATGCTGGGCGGCTTTGTAGGCGCGGCGATCCTGATCGTTCTCTATGGCGACCAGATCAAGGCTACTGCTGATGATGCAACCGTTCGCGGCTGCTTCGCTACAGGCCCTTCCATCCGCAACACAGTGAACAACTTCCTGTCTGAGTTCGTAGCTACTTTCGTTCTCGTATTCACACTGGCATCCATCCCCGCAGAAGCAGGCGCTTCCGGAGCTTCCTGGATCCTTGTATACGGCGTCATCGTAGCATGCGGCGCTTCCTTCGGCGGACTTACCGGATATGCAATGAACGCAGCAAGAGATGCTGCTCCTCGTCTTGCTTATCAGGTTCTTGCTCCTAACTTTGGCAAGAAGGATCCCGATTGGGCTTACGGCTGGATTCCGGTAGTAGCTCCGATCTGCGGCTCAGTCGTTGCTTCCCTGCTTTACATGGCAATTCACTGATCAGAGTTAAATATAAGTCAATAGAACTTAGCACTGGATAATGTAAACTAGCTTGAGGGGAGGGCGGTGGTCACCTACCGCCCTCCCTTTGTGCTCAAATGGAAAGGAGATGAGTCCGTGTTATACGATGTAATTATCATCGGAGCCGGCGTCACCGGATCCGCAGTAGCAAGAGAACTCTCCCGCTACAAACTCAACGTTTGCGTACTTGAAAAAGAAGAAGATGTCTGCTGCGGCACGTCCAAGGCAAACAGCGCGATCGTTCACGCAGGATTCGATGCTGCAGAAGGCTCCCTGATGGCACGCTTCAACGTGCGCGGAAATGAAATGATGGGAGATCTGGCAAAAGATCTCGATATCCCGTTCAAGAGAAACGGCGCAATGGTCGTCTGCATCCACGAGTCCGAGAAAGACGGTCTCAAGGAACTCTATGACAGAGGAATCGCAAACGGCGTCAAAGAGCTGAAGATTCTTAACAGAGAAGAATGTCTGGAAATCGAGCCCAACCTGTCCGACAAAGTAGTGGCAGCCCTGTATGCTCCCACAAGCGGCATTATCTGCCCCTTCATGCTCAACATCGCTATGGCGGAGAACGCCAATGTCAACGGAGTTGATTTCTTCTTCAACACCAAGGTTGAGAAGCTCACACCCGACACATGCAAGAAATGCGGCCAGCCGATCTGGAAGATCCGCACCAACAACGGCGAGTACAAGACCCGCTACGTCATCAACGCGGCAGGCGTCTACGCTGACTATTTCCACAATATGGTATCCGAGAAGAAGATCCATATCACTCCCAGGCGCGGCGACTACTGCCTGCTCGACAAGACAGTAGGAAATCACGTGTCCCACACCATCTTCCCGCAGCCCACAAAGCTCGGCAAGGGCGTCCTTGTATCCCCTACCATCCACGGCAACCTGATCGTAGGTCCTACCGCAGTGGATATCGAGAACAAGGAAGGCAACAACACGACGGCAGCAGGCATCGCTGACCTGATCGCCAAGGCAGGCGACCACGTTCGCAACCTGCCTATCCGCCAGGTCATCACATCCTTCGCAGGCCTTCGCGCCCACGAGGATCACCACGAGTTCATCCTGGGCGAAGTAGAGGACGCTCCTCACTTCATCGACTGCGCGGGCATTGAGTCCCCCGGACTTACTTCCAGCCCTGCCATCGGCGAGTACATCGGCCAGATGATGAAAGAAAAACTGAATGCCGAGGAGAAAGAAGACTGGGTAGGAACCCGCAAGGGCATCCTCAATCCCGCCGACCTCTCCATCGAAGAGAGAAATGAACTTATTAAGAAGAATCCCGCTTACGGCCGCATCATCTGCCGTTGCGAGTCCGTCACAGAAGGCGAGATCATCGACGCGATCCACAGACCGCTCGGTGCACGCTCCCTCGACGGCGTCAAGCGCAGAACAAGAGCAGGCATGGGACGCTGCCAGGCAGGTTTCTGCTCACCTCGTACCATGGAGATCATCAATCGTGAACTTGGTCTTCCTTACACCGAGATCACCAAGAGCGGCGGAGACTCCAAGCTTGTGATCGAGAGAACAAAGGGGGTAGAGGCATGACAAGTTATGATATCGTAATCGTCGGCGGAGGCCCCGCAGGCCTCGCGGCCGCTGTAGCTGCCAAAAAGGCAGGAACAGACAGCATTCTGATCATTGAGCGTGACAAAGAGCTCGGCGGTATCCTGAACCAGTGCATCCACAACGGATTCGGTCTTCACACCTTCAAGGAAGAGCTGACCGGCCCCGAGTACGCCTACAGGTTCATCCAGCAGGTCTACGACCTTAAGATCGAGTACAAGCTCGACACCATGGTCATGGACATCTCCACCGATAAGGTCGTCACCGCCATGAACCGCACAGACGGTATGTTCCAGATCAAGGCAGGTGCCGTGATCCTGGCTATGGGATGCAGAGAGAGGCCCAGAGGAGCCCTGAACATCCCCGGATATCGTCCGGCAGGTATCTACAGTGCAGGTACCGCACAGAGACTGGTCAACATGGAAGGCTATATGCCCGGCCGTGAAGTCGTCATCCTCGGTTCCGGTGATATCGGACTGATCATGGCAAGACGTATGACCTTTGAAGGCGCCATCGTAAAGGTAGTCGCAGAGCTGATGCCTTACTCCGGCGGCCTTAAGAGAAACATCGTCCAGTGCCTGGACGACTACGGCATTCCGCTTAAGCTCTCCCACACCGTCGTGAACATCGAGGGCAAGGAGCGCGTGACGGCTGTCACCATCGCCGAAGTCGGCCCCGACATGAAGCCGATCCCCGGAACGGAAGAGAGATACACCTGCGACACACTGCTTCTGTCCACAGGTCTGATCCCTGAGAACGAGCTGTCCAGAAACGCGGGCGTCTCCATCAACCCCGTCACCAACGGCCCCGTCGTCAACGAGATCCTCGAGACCAGCATTCCCGGCGTCTTCGCATGCGGCAACGTCCTTCATGTGCATGACCTGGTCGACTATGTATCCGAGGAAGCTACTCGCGCAGGCGAGAACGCGGCAAAATATGTCCAGAACGGCTGCAAGGACCAGGAAGGCGGCAACATCATCCAGCTCAAGGCTGTCGAGGGCGCTCGCTACACTGTTCCCTGCACGATCAATCCCGAGAGAATGGACGATCTGCTCACCGTCCGTTTCCGCGTCGGCGCAGTCTTCAAAGACTCTTATGTCAGTGTCTATTTTGACGACGAGCGCGTGATGCACAAGAAAAAGAGAATCATGGCTCCCGGCGAGATGGAGCAGGTAGTCCTGCAGAAGAAGAAGATCGCCGAGAAACCGGATCTGAAGACTATAACCATCAAGATTGAGGCGGAATAAGGAGGCAGAATATGGAAAAGAGAAATCTTACATGTATCGGCTGCCCCATGGGCTGCCAGATCACGGTAGAGTTTGAAGGCGAGGAAGTCTTCAGCGTGACAGGCAATACCTGCGCGATCGGCGACAAGTATGCCCGCCAGGAGGTCACACATCCGGAGCGCACAGTCACTTCCACAGTCGTGGTAGTCGGCGGCGCAAAGGAGAGGACCAGCGTCAAGACCAGTTCGAACATTCCCAAGGACAAGATCTTCCAGTGCATGGAAGAGATCAACAAGGTCCGCGCGCAGGCACCGCTTAAGATCGGCGATGTCGTCATCAAAGGCGTCTGCGGCACCGATGTGGATGTCATTGTAACAAAGAACTGCGATATCGCGTAATGCGGTGCGGGGGCCCGCAGGGCGGGTCATGAATAACGTAAATGGAGAGGGTCTGCAGGGAGCTGCAGGCCCTCTTGTTATGTGAAGATATTATAATCCGGCGAAAGTGATCCCACTGTGAAACTATGGCGCTATAACGGGGTGTCATGCTATAATCGGAGCATCGGAAGCCTGCAGAGGGACTTTCGTGAGTGAGGGAGGAAATGGAATGGAAAAACTGTCTTTTAATTATGAGGTGTTTGATGCCGGAGCCGGCAGGATCTATACGATCCTCAGCAGAGCGTCGATGCCTTCTCTGATTCTGGGCGTACTGCTCATGATGACGATCAATTCCGGACTCTTTACAGGATTCGCGAATCTGCCGCAGGCTGTCAAGATTCTGTTTCTCGCAGTGGTCGTAGTCTACATAGTTCCCGGGCTTTTTCTGTTCCCGACCGTCTGGATGCTCCGGTCGTGGAGGAACAGGGCGCTCAAGAACTGCTACGTAATGGCAGGGAGGAAAGTGGTTGAGTACCATAAAATCTCTGACCAGACCATCAGCAGCAAGGCGGAGAATGTCTATGTGGCAACCCAGATCAAGAAAGTCGAGGAGAAAAAGTCCAAATATATCATTTACGGAAATGTGGTTGAAAAGTCGACGGGACATCAGAGCGGGGAACTGGTGATTCCGAAAGCCTTCGACAAGATGGAAGTCATCAAGAGAGCAGCCAGGTACAGATGAACGACAACGGTGAAAGGGGGGATAATTCAGGGATGGAGGATAAGAGCAAATTTACACTGGAAGACTGGGACGCACCTGTTTATATCGGAACGGAAGAACTGCGCCACGCGCTGGTGCACATGCAGCTCGAGAACAAGGTAATCGACGGCTTCAGGCTGCTGGACTATTCATCCGTGCAGCTTCCGGAGTGGGAAAATCCGGACGATCAGGTAATGATCCCGGCTTTCGCGGCGCTGTCAAGTCCGCTGATCATCCTGTTTACGGACGGAACACGCCTGGAGATGTATATGCAGGACCAATCTGTGTTCAGGCTCTCTGTCAACAGTATCCCTCTGGAAGCCATAAAGAAGGAAGTCACGTTCAATACGCTGGATAAGCTGTTCGCAAGGGTGCTCGGAACTTCCATCGTGTTTATAGAGGTGCAGGTCACGGAGGATTTTCCGGTAGTGGCCAGAGATTACGCGGAGCAGTTCAAGGGGCATAAGGAATTTATTGATTCGGTGTTGTTCTGTCTGGATTCCGGAGATGCGCTGGAGCTCTATTCCTGGGGGAATGAAGGAGAAGTAGATCTTCTGGATGAGAGCGGAAATATCATTATGATCGGGATGAATGATTTCCTGGGATGAGGGAAACGAAGGTATTTCGGCTGAGTTGATCTTATGGTGACGCCCAAGTGGTTGCGGAGGGTGGTCCGCGACCATTTGGGCGTCATTTTGTCTTGTTTGATTACATAGTGACGGTGGAGTGGTTGCGAGGGTGCTCCCCCTTTCACAGAATCCAACTCAGGCTGAACAACCCCTCAAGGTTGATAAAACCCCCTCTCAGAATCCAACTCAGACCGCTCAGCCTGTCAAATATCCTTAAGTCTCGTCGTGATCCAGTAGGCCCCCATAGTCTGTCCGGGCTGCTCAGTGACATCGTCGTCGAGATACTCGGCGAGGAGGGGAGAAATCTTCGAGGCGTCCCACTCTTTTGCCTGAGAGACAGTGGAATACTCGATCTCCGCATACCAGAATTCAGTGGGAAGCCCTTCATCGACGTGATTGACTTCCAGTTTGAGGCCATCCGGCAGGGCGTAGGTGCGGCGGACTTTGGGGATGAGAGGAAGGCCGATCAGGTCCTCCAGCTCAAGAAACTTTTCTTTGGTGATGTCCATTTCGATTTCTTTGCGGACAAGGCCGGCACCGGATTTGAAGCAGAGAACATACTCTGTGCTGCCGCCGGTCATAGCCTCCTCGCGGATGCGGACCGTAGGGCGGACACTTACATATCCCTGGCGCATGCTCTGCTCATAGAGCATCTGCAGGCCGAGCTGCTCGGAAGGCCAGCCGGTGACCATCCATTTTCTCTCTATTTCCATGATAAATACTCCTCTTTGAAATCCAATTCTGCCCGGTGGGCGATCTGTGCTATACTTTACAATAGTCTAGCGAATTCCCGGTATGATTTCCAGTAATACTTGCAAGAACGGGTGTCTGCCGGCTCGCGCAGCGGCAAGCCGCGCCGCAGTAACTAGTACCGCAGCAACACGCGCCGCAACTACTTGTGCCGCAGCAGCACTCATCGCGAGCCATAATTAATTTGTCAAAGGAGATAATTTCATGGAAAAGAGCGGAAAAGGGCGCCTGGCGCTTCTGGACACACTGCGGGGGCTGACACTGATCAGTATGATCCTGTACCATGCCTGCTGGGATGCCGTCTTTATGCTTGGGGCGGACTGGCCGTGGTACGGAAGCCGCGGCGGCTACATCTGGCAGCAGAGCATCTGCTGGACATTTATCCTGCTGTCCGGTTTCTGCGTTCCGCTTTCCAAGAGGCTCCTTCGGCGAGGTCTGATTGTGTTTGGCGCGGGGGCGCTTGTGATGCTGGTCACAAATATAGTTCTGCCCGAGGACAGGGTCATTTTCGGGGTGCTCACGCTGATCGGTTCGTGCATGCTGCTCATGGTGCCTCTGAGGAAATTGCTTGACCCGGTTCAAAAAAGCGCGAAACCGGCGCTCACAGCGGAAACCACGGCATCCGCGCAGCAAAAGAGCGGAACCGGAGCAGCCCGGAGTAATGGGGTTACCGTCGCCTGCCTGATAATCTTCGCGGCGCTGTTTGTTCTCTTTAAGGATGTGAATGCAGGGGTGATCGGAACCGGAATGCTGCACAGGATTTTGCCTGTGATTCCCAAATGGACGGTCCCGCTTCCCGAAGGCTGGTACCGGAATCTGGCGACGGCATATATTGGATTTCCGCCGGCAAACTTCTTTTCCACGGATTATTTCTCATTGCTGCCGTGGTGTTTTCTGTATCTGTGCGGATATGAGTTTAACCTGATCCTGCGGGACAAGGGCGCTTTGAAGTCACCGATCTTTAAGCAGGAGATAAAGCCGCTGTCCTTTATGGGGAGAAATTCGCTGCTGATCTATCTTTTGCACCAGCCGGTGCTATACTTGTTTGTAATTCTTATTTCTGCGACGCGGTGACGGGAGGAAGCCCATCCTTGAGAAAAAAAGCCGGATAGTGTATAGTAGGCATATCTTTAAGTAAATTCTATGTAAAGTACAGTTATTCAGCACTCGGGGAAGAGCCCTCACAGAGATCGATATATGGAAATAAGGGAAAACAGCTTTTGGTATAAGCTCAAAGAGAAGCTGATCCCTGTTCTCGTTGTTATTGCAGTTGCTATTTTGATCTGGTTTGCTTTCGGCGATAAGATCCCGGGACTGATTCCCTTGCTCAAGGAGGGCGACAGTCAAAAAATTGCGGATTATCTTGCGCAGGAGACCGGGATCAAGGGTGTGATCGCGGTTATTTTGCTGCAGGCGGTCCAGATAGCGAGCATCGTGATGCCGGGAATGGCGATCCAGGTGGCAGCAGGCCTGATTTATGGCTGGCTGAAGGGCTTCCTCATGTGTTATATTGGGTTTGTGGTTTCTAATCTGTGCGTTTTCCTGTTTGCGAGGAAAATGGGAAGCGACAGGATCCGGGATGTGTCGATGGGAAGGACCGCCCAGTGGCTCCTGGAGAAGCTGAATGGGACGAATCCGAAGTTTATGGTCGTGGTTGCCAACATGGTGCCGGCCATTCCGAATGGTATCATTCCTTATATCGCCGCGAGGACGGATATCACGGCGATTGATTACGTGAAGGCTGTGGCTATGGGAAGCTGGCTGCAGATCCTGCTGTCCTGTCTGGCGGGGCAGTTCATTATCAGCGGGAAGTGGCTGTATACGGTGCTCACGGTCGTATTTCAGTTTGTTGTTGTGGTCATTATTCTGTGGAAGAGAGAGTGGTTCCTGGAGCGGATCCCATGAGTGCGTTGACGACGGTCCGGGAGGCATGAGGTGTGAGACGTGACGGAAGAGAAGAAGGATGTCGAGCAGGCTCTGGCGCAAAGCCTCAAGGAGCTGGTGCAGAAAATGCCTTTTGAAAAAATAACGATCAAGAAGATCACGGACGGGGCGGGAGTGATCCGGGTGACCTTCTACAATCACTTTCAGGACAAGTACGATCTTTTGGCCTATATTGTGCAGAAGGAGATCCTGGAACCTGTCGGGATTTTGCTTGGCAACAATATGTACAAGGAGGCGCTGACCCTGATTTTCACAAATCTCAAGAAGGACAGCGCGTTTTATGAAAAGGCTGTCCGGATCGAGGGGCAGAATTCGTTTGAGGAGATCACGGAGGAGTGCATCTACAAGCTCCTTCTGGAGTTGTTCAGCACAAGAAGCAGCGGAAAACCGCATACGAAGCACCCGTGGCTGACGATCGATTCGCTGGCGAGATACTACGCCAGGTCCATGAATTATGTGGTGATCTATTGGATTAAATCCGGCATGACGGTGTCACCGGAGGAAGTGGCGAACATCTATGAATATGTGGTGACCCGCTCGCTGTGGGATGTTCTGGAAGAACTGTGACAAGGGGGAGCTGTCGCAACCGGAAAAAATGTGTCACTAGATACGTCCCCGTGACACACATATACAATCGGGCCGATTTGTATATCGGTTTTTAACATCGCGGAGGGATTGAATATTCTCATATTCAGTCTCTTTTTTTATACTCTTTTTCTGTAGGGAGAGAGATTTTCCCCGCACCTGCCGGCCTTAAGGCGGGCAGAGCAAGAACAAATAACAGGAGTAGGAGTTAAGTTATGAAAAGTTTTGGCAGCGCAGTGGTTAAAGTCAGGCATCTGATCCTGATCCTTGCTTTTATCCTGCTGGTCCCGGCGGTCTGGGGGTATACGCATACGAGGGTCAATTACGATATTCTGACCTATCTGCCGGACAGCATTGAGACCATCAAGGGACAGGACATCCTGATGAATGAGTTCGGAACGGGCGCCATCACGATGCTGATCGTGGAGGACAAAGACGATAAGGAGATCGTGGCGCTCAAGCAGGAGATCGAGAAAGTGGAGCATGTCAAAAAAGTGCTCTGGTACGATTCTTTCGCGGACATCTCGATCCCCAAGGAAATGCTTCCGCAGAAGATCAGAGACGCCTTCATCAAAGGGAACGCCACGATGATGGCGATCACCTATGACTCATCGACGTCCTCGGACGAGACGATGGGAGCGGTGACGGAGATCCGAAAGGTACTGGACAGCGGGTGCTACCTGCAGGGTATGTCCGCGGTCATCACGGACACCAAGGACCTGGCGGAATCGGAGGAACCTATCTATGTGGCACTGGCAGTGCTGCTGTCATCCATCATTCTGGCGCTGAGCATGGATACTTTCCTGGCGCCGGTGTTCTTCCTGCTTTCGATCGGAATGGCGATCATTTATAATCTGGGTTCCAATTACTTTTTTGGTGAAGTATCCTATATAACAAAGGCCCTGGCGGCGGTCCTGCAGCTGGGCGTCACAATGGATTACTCAATCTTTTTGTGGAACAGCTTCAAGGAAAATGAGCTGACGCACGAGGATGCCAAGGAAGCCATGGCGACGGCGATCAACGAGACGCTAAAATCCGTCGTGGGATCTTCCGTCACGACGATCGCGGGCTTTGCGGCGCTGTGCTTTATGCGGTTTAGATTCGGTCTGGATGTCGGACTGGTCATGATGAAGGGCGTGGCCCTTGGCGTAATCTGCTGCGTGACGGTGCTGCCTTCCATGATCCTCATCTTTGAGAAAGCCATTGAGAAGACACGGCACAAGCCTCTTCTTCCTACGTTTTCCAAGATTCCGGAATTTGTACAGAAGCACAACAAGGCGGTCTTTCTGGTATTCCTTCTGGCGTGGATCCCCGCGATCTACGGCTATACACACTACGACATCTATTACGACATCATCCAGACGCTTCCCAAGGAACTTCCTTCCATGGTGGCCAATCAGAAGATGGATGAGACGTTCGGCATGAACAACACACTGATGATCCTTGCGGACGCGGATCTGGACGCCAAGTCCGGAGACCAGATGTCTCAGGAGATCAAAAAAGTGAGCGGCGTAAGCAGCGTCATCTCCGTGGACAGTTTCATGGGCGAAGGCATCCCCAGGGAGATGCTTCCCGAGGCGGCCAAGGAGGAACTGTACGGAGGCGGATACCAGCTGATGCTGGTGGCCAGTGAATATATCACGGCCAGCGATGAGATGAATCAGCAGATCGATACCATCAATGAGATTATCCACCGGTATGACAGCAAAGCGATGCTGATCGGCGACGCGCCCTGCACCAAGGACCTGATCACGATCTCCAACCACGACTTCAACGTCGTCAACTGGACTTCCATCGGCATCATCGCGGCGATCATCCTGTTCGTATTCACGTCACTGAGCCTGCCGGTCCTTCTGGTCCTGGTCATCGAGTGCGCAATCTTCATCAACATGGGCCTCGCCTATTACACGGGAACGTCGCTTCCTTTCATCGCCTCGATTGTCATCGGCACGATCCAGCTGGGATCTACCGTCGACTACGCGATCCTGATGACGAGCCGCTACCAAGTGGAGAGAAGATCCGGAAAGAGCAAGAGCGAAGCAGTGCTGATTGCCCACAAGACGTCGATCCAGAGTATCTTCGTCAGCGCGATGTCCTTCTTCGCGGCGACCTTCGGGGTGGGAATGTATTCGGGAATCTCCGTCATCTCCTCCCTGTGCATGCTGATGGCCAGAGGCGCGCTGATCAGTATGGTGACGGTAATATTCGCTCTTCCCGCGGTTCTGCTTCTGTTCGATCCCATTATCATCAGAACGAGCCGGGGATTTATAAGTAAAGAGAACAAGTTGGGAAATCAGGGCAGTGAGCTGTCCCATTCCGTATAACAGATCAGGGCACTGAGCTGCCCCATTCTATATAAGACAGATGTTGCAGTGACTCGAAAAAGAGTCGGGATAAAGGAGTTGATAATCATGAGAAGAAAACAGGTTCTGGCCCTGCTCCTTGCAGTGGCGATGGCAGCAAATATGTCGATGCCCGCATTTGCGGCTGCTTCTGCGCCCGTACATGGGAGCATTTTCTGGGGCTCTGAGGAGACGGATACGATTACGGAGAAAGATCTGGCGCAGGCACTCGCGGCAGCGGTCGGCACAGGTCAGGAGACCGAGGGAGCCGAAAAAGAAGAGACGGTCTATGTTTTTACCGATGCAAATGGCAATCAGAAGAGCATGACGGTGTCCAGCTGGCTCAAGAATACGACGGGGGCGGACAAGCTCTACGACAATTCGATCCTCCAAAATATAGAGAACGTCAAGGGTGATGAGTCCTTTACACAGAGCGGCGATATTTTGACATGGAATGCGGGTGGAAATGACATCTATTATCAGGGAACGACCGAAAAGGCGGCGCCCGTCACCCAGAAGATCACTTATTACCTGGACGAGAAGGAGATCGCACCCGCAGACCTGGCCGGCAAATCCGGTAAGGTCAGGATCCACATCGACTATAAGAACAGTGAGAAGTATGACGAGGTCTTTGTGCCTTTTACGACCATGACCGGCATCATCTTCTCCAACGACAATGTGAAGAACGTCGAAGTCGATAACGGCTCCGTAATTTCCGAGGGCAAGAACACGGTAGTCGTCGGCATGGCTTTCCCGGGACTGGGAGACAGCCTGAAGGGCGCCAAAGAGGACGCGGAGCACCTTCTGGATGAGACGGAGGCCAGCCAGAAGTCCAAAGATAAGCTGGACGAGCTGGACATTCCGGACAGCGTCGACATCACGATGGACGCCACGGACTTCAAGATGAGCACCTGCATGACCATGGTGTTCTCCGGTCTTCTGGACGACGATGAAGATATTGACGAGGAGCACGACAGCTTCCTGAAAGACATGGACGAGAAGGTCGCGGACCTGGAGAAAGACGGAAACGATCTGGCGGACGGAGCCGGCGAGCTCTCGGACGGCATTAATGAGGCGGCGGACGGATCTAATGATCTGGCGGACGGAGCCGGGCAACTCGCCGACGGAATCAGGGAGTATACGGACGGCGTTTCGCAGGTCAATGACGGCGCTTCACAGATCAGTGACGGCACTCAGACTCTTGTGGACGGACTTCCTACGCTGACTAAAGGACTGAAGGACTATACGGATGGCGTGGCGCAGGCGGACAGCGGCGCAGGGCAGCTCAAGGACGGTATCTCTCAGTATACTGGAGGCGTCACGGAACTGAATAAAGGCGCAGGACAGCTCAAAGAAGGCGCCGGACAGCTCACAGACAGCCTCCCGGAACTCGCGGGCGGCCTTAAACAATACACGGACGGCGTTTCGCAGGTCAATGACGGCGCCGACCGGCTGGTACAGGGGCTTCCCGGTCTCACGGAAGGAACAGAGGCGTTGAGCGGGGGATTGGGCCAGCTTGGCGCAGGCATCGATGGATTGACAAAAGGCCTTATTGCACTGCATGACGGGACATCTGAACAAGGCGGCCTGCATCAGCTTTCCGAAAGCTCCGGGGATCTTGTAGACGGAGCCGGGTATCTCGCAACAGGTGCGCAGCAGCTCAGCGAAGGGCTGGCGCAGTATACTGACGGAGTCGCCGGGGCAAAAAAGGGAACTGCTTCGATGCTCGGTGAAGACGGGATGATTTCGAAACTCGAGAGCAGCGCAGAGAGCTTAGCCGGTACTATATACGGCTATGATTCCGCGGTCAGCAATTCAGTCACGAAGGTTGAGGAAAGCGCTGACAAGATCACAGATGGAGTCAGCGGCGTGGAGAAAGCAGTCGGTGATCTTGACGACAAAATCTCTAATATCGAAAATGTGGAAGAGACAGTAAATAAGGCTGCTGACAGTATTGCGGACCCGATCGGTCAAATTAACGAAAACGCAAAGACATTAGGGGGAATCGCCAACATGGAGGATTTCGCAGCAAGCCAGAACACAATTGACGCTGCGAAAAACGAAGGCCTTGAGACGGCAGGGATGATCAGCTATGAGGAATCGAAGGTCTCTCTCAATGTCTATCAAGCTGTCTACGACAGCCTCAGCAACCTGCCTGAAGAGGACAGGAAAAAGGCAGCAGAAGCTGCACAGGCTGCTGCTAATGAGAAGGTCGGTGAACTGAATGATCAGCTGGATACAATGGAAGATGACGCAAACGCGGCGATCAAAATGGCAGCAGGAACTTCAGCGGCAGCAGCAGCCGAAGGCACTGCAGATGAAGCAAAAGGTATACTAACAAATATAAAGGAAACCGCGTCGGATTCTGTAGATAGTCTGACAGAAGTTTCTGCTGATCTTTCGACTATTTCCGGTGATGTCAAAGACGCAGGCGATGCAATCGGAGGAATCGAGAAACCGATGAGTACTCTGCAGACGAACCTGAACAGTGTAGTTGAGGAATCGTTGGCGCTCGCAGGCGAGGCATCAAATCTTGTTAAAGATTCTGGTGTAATCAGTGATAAATCTTCAGATCTGGCTCAGGCAGCAGACGATCTATTGAATGAGCTCAGCGACCTCAAGCAAGGCGTTTCGGATCTGGATACAGAGCTGGGACAGCTGACAGATCAATCCGGGTCACTTACCGGCAGCGCTAAAGCAATCAGCGCAGGGCTCTCTCATGTACCTGCTGATGAGAGCGAAAAGCCCGGTCTAGTTCAGGCACTGACGGCCTATACGGACGGAGTCGGAAAGGTTGATGCCGGCGTGGAACAGCTTGTGGACGGTGCCAAAACACTAAACGGAAGTACCGCTGAACTGATCGCAGGATCTCAAAAGCTGGATGAGGGTGCGAAGGCACTTTCAAAGGGAGCACAGGATCTCAAAGACGGCACCGGTAAACTGGCGGCCCAGAACGGAAAACTTATGGGCGGCGTCAACGCCCTTTCAGACGGAGCCTCCGAACTTGTTGGCGGCATTAACGGACTTGCTGCAGGAGCGGATACATTGGACAAAAAGGGCAATGAGCTGAAAGGCGGGATCACCAAACTCAAAGAAGGCACCTCTCTGCTGGCCGGAAGCAACGAGAAGCTTACGGATGGCGTTAAAGAGCTATCAGCAGGAGCATCCAAACTTAATGACGGCATTGACCAGCTGGCTGACGGCACGCAGAAGCTCGACAATAACAGCGGAAAGCTCAACGATGGCGCATCCCAGCTCAGCGAAGGCGCAGCGAAGCTTGCAGACGGAATGTCTGAGATCTCATCCGGCGCGCTGGAACTCAAGGACGGCTGCGTCAAGCTCAACGAGGAAGGTGTACGCAAGCTCGCGGATCTCTACAAGACGGATGTCAAGTCCATCGACAGGAGAGTCAGCCTGCTCAAGGATGCGGCAAAATCTTATAAGACCTTCAGCGGTACGGCCAATCCGGAAAAGACGAGAGTCAAGTTCATTTATAAGACGGACAGCATTGAGAAGAACGGATAAACGCGCCGATGCAAACAGATTGCAGGAATTGAGGTGAAACAGGCAATGGGCGGGATACTGGTTATATCACTTGCTCTGGCGCTGGGGACCTATGGGGTCGCGGCGCAGAGAGGTGCCAATCTGGTAAAATTGGATCGATATACTTTGATCATGTCTGCACTCTGGGGAGTGCTGGCGCTTGCCGCCGCCTTTGCCGGGTATGGAATGGGAAGATGGGTACTGGCGAGAGAAATCAGTACAGATCACAGCGTGTTCTGGACACATGTCCTCGCCGGAGTCCTGCTTGTCATGGTCGGAGTCATGATGCTGCTGCAGGCCTTTAAAAAGAAGACATTTCTTGAGCACAGGATGGAGAGCGTCGACATCAGGACGGACGTCCTGCTCTCCATGCGGACCTGCCTGTCGGCGCTGCTTCTGGGCATTGCGTGCGGACTGCTTGAGGTTCCCTTGATGGGATTCCTTATAAGTGTATTCGGATTCTGCGGAATTTTCGCAGGGATCGGCTATGTCAGCGGCAGAGCCAACGGAGCCGTGTGGACAGATCAGGCGATCGGACTGGCCGGAGGCCTGCTGTGTCTTATGGGCATCCTGCTTCAGATAGCATGATATGGAACGAGATTAAAAGACGGTAAGAATTACTGTGTCCCCTTCAAGAAGCTGATTAGTCAGTTGCCTGGAGGGGATTTTGGTTCACAAAGCAAAGGCCGGCAGTTCCCAATACCTGCCTGTCATTTTTCCTATACTGGTGGAATTTCCACCAGTATAGGTGGTTGATGTGGAGATGGCAGAAATTTCGGCTATATGCCTTTTAAAATCCCTTCTTCGGTGGTTATTCCACCGAAGAAGGCTTCAGAAAAAGGTACTATGAGCTTCTAAGAGCTATATAGGTCTCTTCCGTGCCCCTTCTTCAGTGGAATATCCACCGAAGAAGGAAAAAAAATAAGGGTATACAGAAATTTCGCGCTTACGGTAAATAAAGGTATTTTTTGGCAATATCAGGCAGTGATTTTTCTGAGAGTCCTGCAACGACAAAAACAGGGGCCGCACCAATTGGTGCGGCCCCTGAAAAGCTGTGGACTTTTTGGCTAGCTTATTCTCATTCGATTATTCTGGCTCAGCTGAAGATCGGCTTAATCGCTGCGGACAGCTCGTCCTTCTCAGCCTGTGCCTCGTCGAGGTCCTTGCCGAGGGTGGTGTAGTAAGCCTTGATCTTGGGCTCGGTTCCGGAAGGTCTGACCATGACCTTGGCGCCGTCTTCGAGAACGAAGGACAGAACGTTTGCCTTGGGAAGGCCTGTGGCTGCAGGATCTGCGTAGTCGGTTACGCTGGCAACCTTCTTGGTTCCGAATGCCTTCGGCGGATCCTTGCGGAGACCGGCCATGATGCCTGCCATCTTGTCCATGCCGGAGAGGCCGGGGAACTCGACAGTGTCGATCTTGTTGAGGTAGCGGCCGTACTGTGCGTAGATCGCCTCAAGGCGCTCCTTGATGCTGGAGCCGATGCTGCGATAGTAAGCAGCCATCTCGCAGATGAGCATGGAGCCGATGATAGCGTCCTTATCACGTACATAAGGGCCTGCCAGATAGCCGTAGCTCTCTTCGAAACCGAAGATGAAGCGGTCGACTTCGCCGGCTGCCTCGAGCTGTGCGATCTGATCGCCGATCCACTTGAATCCGGTCAGGGTCTGACGGAGCTCTACGCCGTAGTGCTCAGCGACCTTCGCTGCCAGAGGAGTGGAAACGATGGACATAACAGCAACGGGGTTCTTGGGCATTGTGCCCTTCTCGATGCGGCCTGCGCAGATGTAGTCCAGAAGGAGGACGCCCATCTCGTTGCCGGAAACCAGCTCGTAGGAGCCGTCCGGGCACTTCATGGCGATACCGACACGGTCTGCATCGGGATCAGTAGCCAGCATCAGGTCGGCGCCGACTTCCTTGGCCAGTTCAAGACCCTTGCGGAGAGCTTCAAAGATCTCAGGGTTCGGATAAGGGCAGGTTGTGAAGTAGCCGTTAGGATACTCCTGCTCGGGAACGATGGTGATGTCCGTGATGCCCATATCCTTGAGGACGCGGGTTACGGGAACGAGGCCTGTGCCGTTCAGAGGAGAGTAGACCAGCTTGAGGCCTGCGGTCTTGCAGAGACCCGGACGTACCTGGCGGGCTTCGATCGCTTCGTAAAGAGCTTCCTTGCAGTCGTCGCCGACGAACTTGATGAGACCCTTTTCGACGCCTTCTGCGAAGGACATGTACTTGGCGCCGGTCAGAACGTCTGTCTTCTGGATCGCGTCATAAACTACTGCTGCAGCGTCGTCTGTCATCTGGCATCCGTCGGGACCATAAGCCTTGAAGCCGTTGTACTTGGCAGGGTTGTGGGATGCTGTGATCATGATACCTGCGTTGCAGTTGTAGTAACGGGTAGCAAAGCTCAGTGCGGGAACAGGCATAAGCTCGTCATAGATGCGGACATTGATTCCGTTTGCAGCGAGAACGCCTGCAGCGTCACGAGCAAAATTCCAGCCCTTGAGACGGCTGTCATAGCTGATCGCGACTGTCTGCGTGCCGCCCTGTGTGAGAACCCAGCTGGCGACGCCCTGTGTAGCCTGGCGGACTACCCAGATGTTCATGCGGTTCGTGCCTGCGCCGAGAGTGCCGCGAAGACCTGCGGTACCAAATGCAAGGGCAATAGCGAAACGCTCTTTGATGGCCTCATCATCGCCTTCGATGCTGCGAAGCTCTGTATTCAGGTCGGGGTCCTGAAGATCAGCGGCGAGCCAGCGTTTGTAATCATCAAGATACATAGTTTCTCTCCATTCCGGAGCGCTGTCAAAACAGTCCTGTCTGCGGCGCTCCCTCACAGACGGATGCGTGGGCCCGCTTTACCGGTTTTGCGGACCGCACAAAAGAACAACATGTTGCCGGAATCATTGCAGAAATCAGAGAACTCTTACACAAAATTTACCGAAATCTGCCAAATCATCCCCTTAAGAATAAACCTGTTTTAGGCATTTCTACCTAACATTAATATTACGAACTTTGCCATAACTTGTCAATCTATCCTAAGAATCGATTTCTGTCCATGCAATTGTGGCGACAGTGTACAAGGACTCCATCGCCTTGTGTTCATTCGGAAAAGATGCTAAAGTTATTTTGTACAGTTGTACAGTATGTACACGGTTTAGAGAGGAGTGCGTCGCACATGGCAATCAGAACTTACAATGACTGGTACCTTGCCCATAAAGAGGCTCTGGCGGAGAAGATCAGGACCGGGGACCACACAGAAGGAGAGAAGCTCACCGCGGAAATCGTCCGCTATTCGCATCTCAAAAATCATCTGCTCGCGGAGGATCACGAAGCGGCGGATATCATTATTGCCTGTGACGATGACGGAGAACCGGACGAGTTTGCGGAAGTGCTGGTGAAGGACTATTTTGCCTCCCATCCGGAGATCAACCTGCTCTACGGAGACGAAGACAGAGTCGCGGAGGACGGGGTGCATCTGGACCCCTGGTTCAAGTCGGAATGGGCGCCGGACACCTTCCTGTCGACTTTCTATTTTGGCAATGTGATCGCGTTCCGGTCATCGGCCTTCGCACTGATCAATCCCGGGCAGAGGAAGTCGTCCTACTACGAGAGCGCGTCGGCGCTTCGCGAGGACAGCCTGGACGAGGAGAGGGCGCGAAACAACGAGGATGACGGCCCGGTCAGGTCGTGGATCTACGGGACGCTGTGCCTGAAACTGGCGCAGGCGGACGGCGGCTACACCAAGAGGCGGGAAGAGAAGTGGAACGAATTCCCGGTGGGGCACGTGCCGGAGGTCCTCTTCCACGGGCGCCACAGGGTGGAACTGTGGAACGGCAACCTGATCAAAGAATCGCTGACCGGAAGGTACAGCGTGGATTCCGCCTATACGAGGCTCATCAGCATCATCATCCCGAGCAAGGACAATCCGGAGATGCTGGCGCGCTGCGTGCACTCGATCGAGAAGCACGCCTCCGTGCCCCACGAGATCATCATCGTGGACAACGGCTCCAACGAGATGAACCGCAGGAAGGTGAAGGAGCTGGTGAACGAGGTCAACGAGGACGGAAGATGCCTCTATATTTTCAAGAGGATGGAGTTCAACATGCCCGCGTTCTATAACCTCGGGGCGCAGTACGCCAACGGCGAGATGCTTCTGTTCGTCCACGACGACATCGTCGTGCAGAAGAGCGGATGGCTCTCCCACCTGTCCGAGAAGGCCAAGCTCCCTTATGTGGGTGCGGTGGGCATGAAGCTGCTCTATCCGAGCTCCAATATCATTCAGCACGCGGGAATCATGTCCGTGGAGAGCGGCATCGTCTACAAGCTGCAGTACTGCAGAAATGATGAGGCTTACTATTTTGACTTCAATAAAGGGGTGCGCAACATGCTGGCAATGACCGGCGCGTGCATCATGGTACGAAGGGACCTGTTCGCGGAAGTGGGTGGGTTCGACGAGGTGAATTTCCCGGCCTACGGCGGAGACATCGATTTCTGCTGGAGGATTTTCGAGAAGGGCTACTACAACGTGGTCCGCAACAATATGTATCTGTTCTATTACGAGTCATATTCGCCGGAGAACAGCAAGACCAAGGAGGAGAGGGAACTTCTCAAGCCCGCCGAGATGAAGCGGCTGGCGGAGCTCCATCCCGAGATCTGGGGAGACGATCCTTACTACCACAGGTATCTGACGCAGGACGCCAGGGAGCCGAAGTTCAAGATCAATCTCAGTGATCCGTCGGTGAAGTAAATCGGCCTTGCAGGCGCGGATCGTTCCCGTCAGATATCAGATGAGGTATCAGAATTGTCGATTTGGAAGGACTTAGGTCAAAAAATTAATAGCGCCCGCTCTGCGATCCGCCCGCCGGGAATACCCGGGAAGCTGAAACAGGTCACCGCTCTGCGTCCCAAGGAGAAGGAAAAGAAGAGCGGCAGAAACACAAGGGCCAGATATGAGTACCGCGAGCCCGAGCCGTCGGTCCTTCTCAACCAGAGAGCTGTCTGGGATCGCCTCAAGGGAGGCGAGAAGCCGGAAGAGGCGCTGGGCGCCGCTGTCAGCGTGCTCAAGGTCCATCATGTGCCGATCATCAGCGTGATCGTGACGACCTATGAACCCGTGATCCGCTATTTTGAGCAGACGCTGATCTCTATTTTGTCCCAGACGTATGGGGGATTTGAACTGATCATCGCGGATACGAGCCTGAGCTCGGGAGTGCGGGAAACGCTGGATCACTACCGCGACGAGAGGATCCGCTACTACAGCGTGCCCGGCAACCGCGGGGAGGCGTCGCTGATCAACGACGCGGCGCATCTCGCTGAGGGAAATTATCTGTGCACGGTGGATGTGGGCGATCTTTTGACACAGGATGCGCTCTACGAGGTCTTTCTGAGCATCATGCGGACGGGGGCGGAGATCCTCTACACGGATGAGGACCACTGCGACGCCGCAGGGCGCCGCTTTGACCAGCCTAACAGAAAGCCGGACTTCAACAAAGATTATTTATTATCCAACAATTATATGCGAAGGCTCATGGTGATCAGGCGGGAGCTGTTCCTTGCGCTGCGCCTGCGGGACGCCTTCGACGGAGCCCTTACGTACGATCTGATGCTGCGGGCGCCCAAATCCGAGGTGTGCCACGTGCCGCAGATCCTGTATCACAAGAGCAGCGCCTCGGAGGACTCGAAAATGGCGGGCCGGGAGCCCGACGCGGACATCGCGGCGGAGAAGGCGGCGCTGGAGGACTACTTCAGGGTGCGCGGGATCCGGGCGCTGGTCAGCTTTTCGGGAAGAAAAGGCATTTACAGGGTCAACTACAAGCCCAATATCTTCGCCTGCCGCAGCGATGTGGGGATTCTCGGAGGGAGAGTCCTGAGCAGGACCCACAAGGTCATAGGCGGCATGTTCGACGCCCACGGCAAAGTCATGTACGAGGGCTGGGACGAGGCGGAAGGCGGGCCCATGAACCGCGCGCTGTCGGTGCAGAATGCTTTTGCGGTGGATGCGCGCTGCATGCAGGTCCGGCCGGACCTGCGGGGACTCTATGAGGAGCTTGTGACGGCCCCCGGCGGCGATACGAGCACGGACTGGCAGAGTGACCCGATCGAACTTCGCAGAAGGAGCATTTTGTTCTGCGCGCGTGTCCGCGAGCTGGGATACCTGATCGTGTGGGATCCCTCCTATATCACAGTGATCTGACGCAGGGAGGTTACAGACATTTTAATGAACGATAAAGTGACATTGATCATTCCGGCGCGCAGGGATCCGGACAAGCTGATCCGGTGCATCCGGTCCGTGCAGTCGGGATCTGTGCTGCCGCAGGTCATCGTGATGGACTGCACCGCGGATCCGAACGCGCTCACGGCGGCAAGGGAAAGGCTTCCCGAGGTCCGATTCTTTGACATGGGAATGAACCCGGGCAGGGCCCACGCGGTCAACACGGGAATCCATATCACCAGGACGCCCTACGTCATGACTCTGTCGCCCGGACTCCTTGTCGGGAAGCACTGTGTGGAGCGGCTGTGCGGCGCACTGGACGGGGACGGCGATCTTCTGAGCGCCCAGGCCAAAATATTGTCCGCCGAAGACCCGGACCGCATCAGCGGAGCGGGCTGGCTCCTGGATCTTGAGGCCAATCCGGTCATTAGAGGGGCCGGCGGCAAGGCATCCGACTACAGGAGAAGAGCGGAGATCACGGCCGCGCAGATGGACGCCGCGATCTACCGGATGGAATATCTGGAAGTGACCGGCATCTTCGACGAGCGCTTCTACGGTCAGCTGGAGGACCTGGACCTGGGGTACAGGGCTACTCTTGCAGGATTTGGCAATATCTGTGAGCCCGGGGCGGCCTGCCGGGAGATGGAGAGCGAGGCGGTGAGCAGCTTCTATGAGCAGCTGCGGATCGGCAACATGGAGTATTTCCGGTATAAATACGGGATGAAAGGCCTGCGGCTCCCCGGCCGGAAGGAAGATCCGTCTCAGAAAGCCGCCGTGGAGAGGGGCAGGATGCTCTGCTTCCAGGCGGAGATGGAGCTCATGGAGCGGCAGGAACTGGGCATGTCGGTGACCAAGCAGACGCTCCCCGAGGAGTTCTACATGCAGACGCAGGCGGACGGCCCGCGCGGTGTCTATCCCCTCTATCTGGGAGAGAGGGCGGAGAAGCCGGCTGTGCCGGGGCTCGAGGCGCTTCGGGACTACGGCCTGAGGCT
This sequence comes from Lachnospiraceae bacterium UBA4260, assembly GCA_002395235.1. GTDB lineage: Bacteria > Bacillota > Clostridia > Lachnospirales > Lachnospiraceae > CAG-791. Next base: position 94,761 of record DGWK01000034.1, read on the forward strand.
GGCGGGAACGGCGGAAAAGGTTCGGGGGGTTCTCGGATTACAGTAACGCTGCAGTTACAAATTTTTAGTAAATTCGGACAAAAGTCTCACATTATCCAGGGGCCTTCCACAGGGGCCCGAAACGATTGTAAATGGAATCGGATAATGATATGATTGGTGGGACAGGTTTCTATTTTGAAATACAAAGAGGTAAAGAATGAGCAGTTCATCCTCAGCATGGAATTACAGCAACACCGTGCCCAAGGTCGACTTCAGCAATCCTGATGAGATGATCCGGGCCAACGGCGCGGCGGAAGCAGCTCAGACCGACCGCCTCAAGGCAGAGGTGGAAGATTACGCGCAGGTCGTGAGCGAACTTCGCGAGCTTTATGAGAAGAATAACGAACTGGTGCAGAAGCTTCAGTTCATGAACAGAAACGCCACGGAAGGCGTCAGGACCCTCCTCGAGGACAACAACCGGCAGATCAGTGAGAAGCTGGCGGAGCTCGAGGCGTGGGACCACAAGGCTTTCGAGAGCGAGATGCGGGCGGCCATCAGCGACGCCAGAGAGCAGATCGTCGGATCGATCCGGGAGTCCTCGGGAGCCGCACAGGACCTCTTCCAGGAGGCAAATGAGTTTAATCACAGGGACAATGTGCGCGTCTACAGAAACGTGCAGGCGTCCATGATCGCCGAGCTCACCAAGCAGACGCAGGAACTGAATGAGAAGCTCGACATCATCCAGAAGCAGTCCGAGCCGGACAAGTCCCAGGCCACCGTGCAGAAGGTCTCGATCGGCCTTCTCATCGCGATCGCGGCGGTGCAGCTCCTCGAGGGAGCGGGCCTGATTGCGCTCCTGATGGGCATGGTACATTGAGCGCCGGGAGAACCCGGGGAGCGAAAGAGGCGCCCAAAAGAAGAAAGGCCGCAAGGCCTGCGGCATCCGTCCCGGGGACCAGGCAGAACTGGAGAGCTTCCAACATGCTCTATCCGGTGCCGGCAGTCCTGATCGGATGCAGGGACAAAGAGGGAAAGGACAACCTGATGACGGCCGCCTGGGCAGGAACCATCTGCAGCGATCCCGTCATGGTGTCCGTGTCGATCCGCAAGGAGCGATTTTCCCACGCCATAATTGAAAGTACAGGTGAATTTACGATCAGTCTTACGACCCGGTCGCTCGCAAGAGCCACAGATTACTGCGGCGTGCGGTCGGGAAGGAACACTGATAAGTTCAGAGAAATGAAGCTCACGCCTTTGGAATCCGTCAGGATCGGCGCGCCGGGAGTGGCCCAGAGTCCTGTGGTCCTCGAGTGCAAAGTGAAACAGATTCTGAGGCTGGGCAGCCACGACATGTTCATAGCGGAAGTTGTGAATGTGAGCGTGGACGAGCGATATCTCGACGAAAACGGGAAGCTGGAACTGGAGAAAGCGGACCTGATCGCGTACTCGCACGGGCAATATTTTGCACTGGGTGACAAGATCGGGAAATTCGGGTATTCAGTCCGCAGAAAACCGGAGACGGCGGGATCCGGAAGTTCGGGCGAGGGCGGCAAGAGGCGCCCCGCTGCGAAAGGATCTTCCGGAAAAAACTAACAAAAATCGGCTTGCAGCAGTCCGGAAGAGGGTCAAATCTCCGATTGACATTTCCTGTCGTCGGTACTATTATCCTTGGTATTGCAAAAAAGCGATTACAACGAGGGACGGTATGGAACATTATATAGTGAAGGGAGGAAACTCCCTGTCCGGAGAAGTGGAGATTGCCGGAGCCAAGAACGCAGCGCTTGCGATCCTGGCGGCTTCGATCATGACCAATGAGACCGTTACGGTGGAAAATGTGCCGGATGTCAGCGACATTCGCGCTATTTTAAAGACCATCGAGGTGATCGGCGGCCACGTGGAGAAGATCGATCGCCACACATTCCGGATCAATGGCTCGGCTATCAGCAAGGATACGCCTGTGGACAACGATTACGTCAGAAAGATCAGAGGGTCTTACTATCTGATCGGTTCTCTTCTCGGCAAGTACAAGAGGGCCAGCGTGGCGCTCCCGGGCGGATGCAACATCGGCCTGCGCCCCATCGACCAGCACATCAAGGGCTTCCGCGCGCTGGGCGCGACCGTGAGACTGGCGTCGGGACGTGTGGACGCGAAGGCTGACAGGCTGACCGGATCCCATATTTACATGGACGTAGTATCTGTCGGCGCCACGATCAACATCATCATGGCAGCCGTTATGGCAGAGGGAAATACGACGATCGAGAACGCGGCTAAGGAGCCCCACGTGGTCGACCTTGCCAACTTCCTCAACAGCATGGGAGCGAGGATCAAGGGCGCCGGAACGGATGTGATCCGCATCAAGGGCGTCAGCAGCCTGCACGGCACCACTTATTCGATCATCCCGGACCAGATCGAGGCGGGAACATTCATGTTCGCGGCGGCGGCCACCAGAGGCGACGTGACGATCAAGAATGTCATCCCCAAGCACTTGGAATCTCTGACCGCGAAGCTCCTTGAGATCGGCTGCCAGGTCGAGGAGTCGGACGACATGGTGCGCGTAGTGGCCACCAAGAGACTCGGCCGCACGAATGTCAAAACATTGCCTTATCCCGGTTTCCCCACCGATATGCAGCCGCAGATCACCGTTGTTCTGGGGTTGAGCAGAGGAATCAGCATAGTCACCGAGAGCATTTTCGAGAACCGCTTCAAGTATGTGGACGAGCTCACGAAGATGGGCGCCAGCATCACGGTGGAGGGCAACACGGCCATCATCGACGGCGTGGAGCAGTACACCGGAGCAGTGCTCAGTTCTCCTGACCTGCGCGCGGGCGCGGCCCTTGTGATCGCAGCCCTCGCGGCGGACGACTACAGCGAGATCCGGGACATCAAGTTCATCGAGAGAGGCTACGAGGACTTCCCGGAGAAGCTCCGCAAGATCGGCGCGCACATCGAGAAGATCGACACGGAAGAGGACAAGAAGAAATTTATGTTCCGCGTCGGGTAAGTTGGGATTTACAGATCCCGCCGTACGGTATATAATTGTTCGATGTAAGGACCACGGATGTGGCCGGTAACAACTTAATAACCACGATGTTTTTCGGGGCAGGGTGAAATTCCCTACTGGCGGTAAAGTCCGCGACCCGCTTCGGCGGCTGACTCGGTGAAACTCCGGGACCAACAGTATAGTCTGGATGGAAGAACAAACTTCTGGTAATGTGCAAGGGAAAGTGGAACTTTGGTTTCCGTTTTCTTTTGGCGTCGGATGTAAGAAATGCCCCGTGTGCGTATGCGCGCGGGGCTTTTTGCGGCTTATGGACCACGGATTTCTGACACTACACCCGGATAGTTTGGAAAAGAATTACTGTCATTTAAGGAGGTAAAAAAATGAACGGATTCTTTGAAGCAGTTAAGGAAAATGCGAGCTTTGTGGGTGTGTGCATGATCACGGTGATCGCCATCACGCTGATCGCCTATGCGGCCGAGAAACTGGCCAAACGCAGAAACGGCAGCACGGACCGCGTGCTGGCCACCAGAAAAGTAGTCATGATCGGCATGTTCGGGGCCATCTCCGGCATCCTTTACTGCTTTGACTTCGGAATTCCGATCGCGCCCTCTTTCTATAAGCTGGACTTCAGCGAGCTCCCCGCACTGATCGCGGGATTCGCGTTCGGCCCTGTGGCGGGCGTCCTGGTGGAGTTCGTCAAGCAGCTCGTAAAGCTCCTGCTCAAGTCGACTTCTACGGCCTTTGTCGGCGACCTGGCCAACTACCTGATCGGCTGCATGCTGGTGCTTCCCGCGTCCGTGATCTATCAGTTCCATAAATCAAAACACAGCGCTCTGATCGGCTGCGTCGTCGGAACGATCGTCATGACGATCTTCGGAACCTGGTTCAACGCCGTCTATCTGCTGCCCACCTTCTCCAGGCTCTTCGGCATGCCGCTGGATGCGATCCTGGGCATGGGCGCGGCCATTAACCCCAGAGTCACGAACCTGACAAATTTCGTGATCCTGATGGTGGCACCGATCAACATCATCAAGGGGACCGGCATTTCCGCGCTGACCATGCTGATCTACAAGAAGATCAGCCCGATCATCAAGTACGGAAATTCTGAGCTGCAGAGTGTAAAGGCAGCGGAATAACTCAGAGTATTAAAGCAGACCGAACGCTGCGGCATGCGGCGGGCGGTCTGTTTTTGTGTCCTTGTTTTAAAGAAGCATTTGTGGAATAATGGTGTCTATGAATACGCAAATGATTAAATCAATTAAAGAGACCTCCTGCATGGAGGAAACGGCAAAATATGCCTATGAGATGGCGTCGAAGGCACAGCCCGGTCAGGTCTACGCACTGATCGGAGACCTTGGCGTGGGCAAAACCGTCTTTACCAAGGGATTTGCGAGAGGACTGGGGATCGAGGAGCCGGTGAGTTCTCCGACTTTCACTATTTTGCAGATTTATGAGGAGGGGCGCCTGCCCCTGTACCACTTCGATGTCTATCGGATCGAAGAGCCCGAAGAGATGGAAGAGGTCGGGTTTGACGACTATATTTACGGCGACGGCGTCTGCCTGATCGAGTGGGCGAACCGGATCGAGGAGATCCTGCCGGAGGAGACGATCTATATCGTGATCGAAAAGGACCTGGAGAAGGGGATGGACTACAGAAAGATCACGGTGGTCCGGCCTGAGAAAAAATGAGGCATATGCCTCTTTTAAAACCCTTCTTCAGTGGAATATCCACCGAAGAAGGGATTCAGAAAAGGGTATAGCCGATTAAAAAAGACATAAGATAAAGAAACATTAGGAAAGAGATACAGGTAATGAAAATTCTTGCAATAGAAGCTTCAGGACCGGTGGCAGGGTGCGCCCTGTGGGAGGACGGAACGCTGACGGCGGAGTACAGCGTCCAGTATAAGAAAAAGCACTCCCAGAGCCTGGTCCCGATGCTGGAGGAAATGAAAGAGATGGTCGATCTTGAGCTGTCAAGCATCGACTTTATTGCCGTCACGTCCGGCCCCGGGTCTTTCACGGGACTCAGGATCGGAGCGGCGACCGTCAAGGGACTCGGACTGGCGCTCGACAAGCCGGTGCTGCCCGTCCCGACGGTGGACTCGCTGGCCTGCAACCTGTACGGGACGGACCGGGTGATCTGCCCGCTCATGGACGCCCGCAGGCAGCAGGTCTACACGGGAATCTATGAAAACAGAGACGGCCTCAATGTTTTGCGCCCTCAGTGCGTGACAGCGCTGGCGGACATCGCGGAGGAGCTGAACGGTCTCGGCAGAGAAGTTGTTTTCCTGGGAGACGGGGTGCCCGTAAATGAAAAAGCGCTGGCTGAGCTCATGAAAGTGCCGTATCTGCTGGCCCCCGCGCATCTGAGCAGACAGAGAGCGGCTGCGACGGCAGTCAGGGCGGCACAGATCTATGCGGAAAAGGGCGAAGCGGCGCTGGTGTCCTCGGACGATTTCAGGCCGGAGTATCTGCGGATTCCCCAGGCGGAGCGCGAGCGCGGGGACAAGCGCAACTACAAGGTATTCGTATGATTCGGAAACCTGAAGAAATTGTGATCCGCCCGATGACGCCGGACGATATCGAGAACGTCCTGGTCGTGGAGAGGGCATGTTTCTCCGACCCCTGGTCGGCGGAGGTCTTTTCGGCGACGCTCCTTCTGCCGTACGCCCACTACTACGTGGCGGAGATCACGGAAGAAGGCGGCAGCCGGAGAATCATCGGAGAGTGCGGCGTGAGAGATATTGTCGGAGAAGGGGAGATCACCAACGTGGCGGTCCACCCGGACTGGCAGGGATTTGGCGTCGCGACCAGGATGCTGGGCACTGTTTTGGCCCGGTCTGTGGAAGAAGGAATGACGGCGTTCACTCTGGAAGTGAGGGCGGGCAACAGGCCGGCCATAGCGCTGTATGAAAAATACGGGTTTCGCACGGAGGGGATCCGAGCCGGTTTTTACGAAAAGCCGGTGGAAGACGCCCTCATAATGTGGCGCAGAGACTCGCTCTGCGAACCATAACTAAGAGGTTTTTTATGATTGATGTTTGTTTACTGGGATCGGGCGGAATGATGCCCCTCCCTTATCGCTTTCTCACTTCCCTGATGGTGCGCTATAACGGCAGGAGCATCCTGATCGACTGCGGGGAAGGGACGCAGGTGGCGCTCAAGCGCAAGGGGTGGAGCCCCAAGCCCATCGACGTGATCCTTTTCACGCATTATCACGCGGATCACATCAGCGGCCTCCCGGGACTGCTCCTGACAATGGGCAACGCGGAGCGGACGGAGCCCGTCCTGATGGTGGGCCCCAAGGGCCTTGAGAGAGTGGTGAATTCGCTCAGGGTCATCGCACCCGAGATTCCCTTTGAGATCCGGTTCAAGGAACTCCGGGAGCCGGAGGAGTCTTTTAAGCTCCCCGGCGACAAGGATTTTACCATTCACGCCTACCGCGTGAACCACAACGTGACCTGCTACTGTTACGCCATGACGCTGGAGAGAACGGGCAAGTTCGACGTAAAACGCGCGATGGCGCTGGACCTTCCCAAACCTTACTGGGGAAGGCTCCAAAGAGGCGAAACTATTGAGACGGAAAACGGACTGCTGACGCCGGACATGGTCCTGGGAGCCCCGCGCAAGGGCCTCAAGGTCGGCTACTGCACAGACACCCGCCCCTGCGAAGGCGCCGTCAAGGCGGCGGAAGGCGCGGACCTCTTCATCTGCGAGGGCATGTACGGCGAAGAGGACAAAATAGCGAAGGCGAAAGAGCACAAGCATATGACATTCTGCGAGGCGGCGCAGATCGCGAGAAAGGCAAAACCGGCCAGATTATGGCTCACGCACTACAGTCCGTCGCTGACCCATCCGGATGAATTCATGCCGGCCGTTCGGAAGATCTTCCCTGCGGCGGCGCCGGGCAAGGACGGAAAGAGCACGGAGCTTCTATTTGAACAAGAGGAAGAAAATGGATAAGGATATTGCTATTTTGGCTATAGAATCGAGCTGTGACGAGACAGCCGCTTCTGTAGTTGTGAACGGGAGGGATGTGCGCTCCAACGTGATCTCCTCCCAGATCGACATACACACACTGTACGGCGGCGTGGTGCCGGAGATCGCTTCGAGAAAGCACACGGAGCGGATCAACCAGGTGGTGCGCGCGGGCCTGTCCGAGGCGGGAATGACGCTGGCGGACATGGACGCCATCGCCGTGACCTACGGGCCCGGGCTGGTGGGACCGCTCCTGATCGGGGTATCCGAGGCCAAGGCGCTCAGCTTCGCGACGGGAATCCCGCTGATCGGCGTGCACCACATCGAGGGGCATATCAGCGCCAACTACATTGCCAACAAGGATCTGGAGCCGCCTTTCGCCTGCCTGGTGGTCTCCGGAGGGCACACGCACCTGGTCCTGGTGAAGGACTACGGCGAGTATGAGATCCTGGGGAGGACCCAGGACGACGCGGCGGGCGAAGCTTTCGACAAGGTGGCGAGAGAGATCGGGCTGGGCTACCCGGGTGGCCCTAAGATCGACAAGGTCTCCAAAGAGGGAAATCCCGCGGCCATCGACTTCCCCAGAGGGAAAGTGGCCGGTTCGCGCTACGACTTCAGCTTCAGCGGCATGAAGTCCTCGGTGCTCAACTATCTCAACACCTGCAAGATGAAGAACATCCAGATCTCGGTGCCGGATGTAGCGGCCTCCTTCCAGCAGGCGGTGGTCGACGTGCTGGTCTCCCACGCCATGTGGGCGGTGGACGAGTTCCGCCTGACCAAGTTCGCGCTGGCCGGCGGCGTGGCCTCCAACAGCGCGCTCAGAGCGGCCATGAAAAAAACCTGTGCCGAAAGAAATGTGGAATTCTTCTGCCCGCCTCCGATCCTATGCACGGACAACGCGGCCATGATCGGGAGCGCGGCATACTACGAATACATAAAAGGAGTCCGAAGCGGCCTGGATCTTAATGCAAAGCCCGGGCTTAGATTGGGGGAGAGATGACAGGAAAAGTCAGTAAAGAACCGATCCGGAATAATCAGACCGACATGGAGCAGAGTACAAAGGCGCGCGGGGACCGATGCACAGCCATCCTCCTGGCGGCCGGCAAGGGACTGCGCATGGGCGGCGAGACCCGCAAACAGTTCATGGACGTCAGCGGAATGCCCCTCTTTACGTATTCCCTGCAGACCATGGACACTTGCGACATCATAACGGATATTGTGATCACGGTGCCGGAAGGCGATCAGGAGTACTGCAGGGAGACAATCGACACCTGCGGGCTTGGTGGAAAGGTCCGCAAGATCGTGGTCGGCGGACGCGAGAGGTGCTTTTCCGTGCATAACGCCCTGCAGGCGGTGGACTGGCCCTGCGATTATGCTTTTATTCACGATACGGCCCGTCCTTTCATCGAGGAGTCGACCATGGAGAGACTCTACGACGAGGTCCGCATCAACAAAGCCTGCGTCGCGGCCGTTCCCTCCAAGGACACGGTCAAAATATCGGATACCGAAGGCTTCGTCGTGCAGACGCCCAAGCGAAAGAACGTCTGGATCGTGCAGACGCCGCAGGTATTTGACTTCGAGCTCATCAAGACGGCCCACGAGAAGATGGTGGAGCAGTACGACGAGCTGCTGAAAAAGGGCGTCATCATCACGGACGACGCCATGGTGGCGGAGACCTTTACCGGAAACAAGGTCAAGCTGGTAATGGCTTCCTACCGCAACATCAAGGTGACTTCGCCGGAGGATCTGGTCACCGTATTTGCCTACATGAAAGAGAAGAAGTGAGCAGCTGAAAGCGAGGCAGTATGGCATTTACACATCTGCACGTCCACACGGAATATTCGCTGCTGGACGGCTCCAATAAGATCAAAGAATATGTAAAGCGCGTCAGGGAACTCGGCATGGACAGCGCGGCGATTACCGATCACGGCGTCATGTACGGCGTGATCGATTTTTATAAAGCCTGCAAAGAGGCCGGGATCAAGCCCATCATCGGCTGCGAGGTCTACGTGGCGCCCGGATCGAGGTTCGACAGGGAGCAGGGGGCGGGCGACGACCGCTACTACCACCTGATTCTTCTGGCGGAGAACAACAAGGGCTACGCCAACCTGATGAAAATAGTGAGCCGCTCCTTCACGGAAGGGTACTATTACAAGCCCCGAGTCGACGAGGAGCTGCTGCGCGAGTTCCATGAGGGGATCATCGCGTCCAGCGCCTGTCTGGCCGGCGAGATCGCCAGGAACATAGTCAGGGATGACCTGCAGGCCGCGGACAAGGCGGCCCTCAAATATCTGGATATCTTCGGACAGGGCAATTTCTTCCTGGAGCTGCAGGACCACGGATACCAGGACCAGCAGAAGGTGAACATGGCGCTCATGGCCATGAGCAGGCGCCTGCGGATTCCTCTGATCGCGACGAATGACATCCACTACACGTACGCCGACGACGTGGAGGCGCACGATATTTTGCTGTGCATTCAGACGGGCAAGAAGCTGTCCGATGAGAACCGGATGCGCTATCCCGGCGGGCAGTTCTTCGTAAAGAGCGAGTCGGAGATGCGCGCCCTGTTTCCCTATGCCCAGGAGGCGCTGGACAACACGCACAAGATCGCGGACCGCTGCAACGTGGAGATCGAGTTCGGCGTCACCAAGCTCCCGCACTTCGAGGTGCCGGAAGGCTATGACTCCTGGACTTACCTGAACAAGCTCTGCGACGACGGCATGAAGGAGCGGTACCCGGACGACGACGGGACCCTCAGGCAGAGACTGGAGTACGAGCTGAACACGATCCGCCAGATGGGGTACGTGGACTATTTCCTGATCGTCTGGGATTACATCAATTTCTCGCGGGAGCACGACATCATGGTCGGCCCCGGAAGAGGGAGCGCGGCGGGAAGCATAGTCGCTTACTGCCTGCACATCACGGACATCGATCCCATCAAATATAACCTTCTCTTCGAGCGGTTCCTGAACCCGGAGCGCGTCTCCATGCCCGATATCGACGTGGACTTCGGCTTCGAGCGAAGGGGCGAAGTCATCGACTATGTCACGAACAAGTACGGGCGGGACAAGGTCACGCAGATCATCACGTTCGGAACGCTGGCGGCCAAGGGCGTGATCAGGGACGTGGGCCGCGTCATGGACCTTCCTTACGGATTTGTGGACTCCATCTCCAAGATGGTGCCCGCAGAGCTGAATATGACGCTGGATAAGGCCCTGGGGCAGAATCCGGAGCTGAGAAAGGCCTATGAAGAGGACGATCGGATCGGAAAGCTCATTGACATGAGCCGGAAGCTGGAGGGACTGCCCAGGCACAGCTCCGTCCACGCGGCGGGCGTCGTCATCTGCTCGGAACCGGCGGAGGACCTGGTGCCCCT
>DGWK01000034.1:105222-117325 GCA_002395235.1 Lachnospiraceae bacterium UBA4260
CTTCTGAAAATGGACTTTCTGGGGCTGCGCACGCTCACGGTCATCCAGAACGCCGTAAATATGGCAAATCGCTCCATCGAGGAGGCGGGCGGCGCCTATCCCTCCTATGAGCCTTCCCTGGGCGGAGACAGAGCACGCGTGACGGAAAATCCCATCGGATATCCCGTAAATCTGGCCAATCTCGATTACGCGGATCCGGCGGTTTACGCCTCGATCTCCACAGGAAGAACGGATGGCGTGTTCCAGCTCGAGTCCGGCGGCATGCAGGGATTCATGAAGGAACTTCACCCTGAGAGCTTTGAGGACATCATTGCAGGGATTTCGCTCTACCGGCCGGGTCCCATGGATTTCATTCCCAAGTACATATACGGTAAGAAAAACCCCGGCAAGATCACCTATGACGCGAAGGAACTTGTCCCTATTCTCGAGCCCACATATGGGTGTATCGTGTATCAGGAGCAGGTCATGCAGATCGTGCGGGACCTGGGCGGCTACACGCTGGGACGGAGCGACCTGGTGCGCCGCGCCATGTCCAAAAAGAAGCAGAAGGTCATGGAGCAGGAGCGCAAAAACTTCATCTACGGCAATCCCGAGGAGGGCGTGCCGGGGTGCGTTTCCAAGGGGATCGACGCCGCGGTGGCCTCCCATATCTATGACACAATGATGGACTTTGCCAAGTACGCCTTCAACAAGTCGCACGCGGCGTGCTACGCCGTGGTCGCCTACCAGACGGCCTGGCTGAAGTATTATTATCCCACGGAGTTCATGGCGGCCCTGATGACTTCCGTCATTGATTTTCCCAACAAGGTGGCGGGCTATATTTTGACCTGCCGAAGTATGGGAATAAAGCTTCTGCCCCCGGACATCAACGAGGGAGAGGCGGGATTTTCGGTGTCGGGCGGCGCCATCCGCTACGGACTGACCGCCATCAAGGGCGTGGGACGGCCCGTGATCGACGCGGTGATCCGCGAGAGAAAGGAACGGGGAGCATTCCGCGACCTGCACGACTTTTTGTCGCGCATGATTCTGGGGGAGCGCGAAGTCAACAAGAGGGTCATCGAGAACTTCATCAAGGCCGGCGCGCTGGACTGCCTTGGGGCGACCCGCAAGCAGCTGATGAGCGTCTACATGCGGATGATGGACGATCTTGTGAGCTCCCGCAAGAACGATATGGCGGGGCAGATGTCGCTCTTCGACTTCGCGGACGAGGAGGACAAGCAGGACTACGTCATCGCCATGCCCGACATAGGGGAGTATCCGACGGAACTCAAGCTGGCGTTCGAGAAAGAGGTCCTCGGCATCTATGTCAGCGGCCATCCGCTGGAGGACTACATGGGCCTGTGGAAGAGCCACATCACCAACCGCGTCTCCGACTTCCTCCTGGACGAGGAGACGGGCACGACCAGGGTGCAGGACGGAAACAGAGCGGTGATCGGAGGCATGATCTCCGGCAAAAAAGTGAAATACACCAAGAACAACAAAGTCATGGCGTTTCTGGACGTGGAAGACATGACCGGCACCATGGAAGTCATCGTCTTTCCGAACACCTATGAGAAGGAGAGCGAGAAGCTCACAGAAGACGGCAAAGTATTCCTGAGCGGCAGAGTCTCCCTGGAAGAGGAGCGGGACGGCAAGCTGATCTGCGAGAAGGTCATTCCTTTCGACGCGGTGCCCAGAAAGCTCTGGGTCCGCTTTGCGAACATGGACGACTACAAACAGGGAGCGGCGGACCTGCGCCGGATCATCGACGAGCACGGCGGACGGGACAAAGTAGTGATCTATATAGACAACCCCCGTCTGCGTAAGGAACTTCCCGCCGGGCAGGGCGTACGGGCCGACGAGGCTCTTGTCAGAAAGCTATCGGCGCGCTTTGGCGAGAAGAATGTTATTCTGGCCTGAGTGACTTTCGGCGCGCTTTAGCGAGAAGAATGTATCCTCACCTGAGCAAGACTAATTGCATTGAAAGTGATAATGGGATAAAATAATAAAGTACATGTTTGATAATCTTTTATTGAATTCTTGAGGATGCGGAGGCACCGACTATGGCTAAAGAAATCAAAAAAATTGGCGTATTGACCAGCGGAGGAGACTCGCCGGGCATGAATGCGGCGATCCGAGCGGTTGCCAGGGAAGCTATGTACAATAAGTGCAAAGTAATCGGAATTCAGAGAGGATACAAGGGCCTTCTGAATGAAGAGTTCAAGGAAATGAAGTCCGTCGACGTAGCAGGTATCATTCAGCAGGGCGGAACTATTCTCGGTACGGCAAGATGCCCCGAGTTCAAGGAAGAGGAAGTACAGCAGAAGGCTGCGGATATCTGCAGGGAACACGGCATTGACGGCATCGTCGTCATCGGCGGCGACGGCTCTTACCGCGGCGCGCAGGCCCTTTCCCGTCACGGCATCAACACGATCGGCATTCCCGGCACGATCGACCTTGATATCACCTGCACGGATTACACGATCGGTTTTGACACGGCTGTCAACACCGCTATGCAAGCGATCGACAAGGTCAAGGATACTTCTTCCTCTCATGAGAGATGCAGTATCATCGAGGTCATGGGCCGCCATGCGGGCTACATCGCACTCTGGTGCGGCGTCGCCAACGGCGCGGAGGACATCCTGCTCCCCGAGAAATATGACTATGACGAGCAGAAGATCGTCGATCACATCATCTACGGAAGACGTCTGGGCAAGAAACACCATCTGATCATCAATGCAGAGGGTATCGGCCACTCCACTTCCATGGCGAGAAGGATCGAGGCCGCGACCGGCGTCGAGACCCGCGCGACGATCCTGGGCTACATGCAGAGAGGCGGATCTCCCACATGTAAGGACCGTTACTACGCTTCCGTTATGGGCGCGTATGCAGCGGACATCCTGGTACAGGGAAAGACAAACCGCGTGATCTGCTACAGAAACGGCCAGTTTGTCGACCTGGACATCGAGGAAGCGCTCGCAATGACCAAGAACATCTCCGAATACGAGTACCAGATCAGCCAGCGCATCTGATCTTTCAACATGCAGCATTTGCAGGCCGGGCGAGAAGTCGCCCGGCCTGTTTTTTAGAAGCTGATCCTGCAGCACCGGATTTAACAATTTTGATAACAGAGGGAAGTATGATAGAGAAAATTACATCAGCGACAAATCCCAGAATAAAGAGGCTGACAGCCCTGCGCAAAAAGGCAAAAAGCAGAAGAGAGGAACAGGCCTTCATAATAGAAGGAGAGCGCCTCTACAGAGACACTCCGAGAGAGTTTCTGAAAGAAATCTACATGACGGAAGAGTTTCTTGAACAAAAGCTCGGCGGAACTGCGCAGGAGCTCGGCGGAGCCGCACAGGAGAACATCACGATCATCACTCCCCAGATCATGCAGAAGATTTCTGATACGGATACTCCCCAGGGAGTGCTCTGCGTTGCGAAGATGCCTTCTTATGACAGAGAAGATCTGCTGGGCGACGAGAAGAAAGAAAATCCTCTTCTGCTGATTCTTGAAAATATACAGGATCCCGGAAATCTCGGCACCATGATGCGGACAGCAGAGGCGGCCGGCGTAACCGGCGTCCTGATGAGCCGGGATACAGTGGATCTCTTCAATCCCAAGACGGTAAGAGCGACCATGAGCGCGATCTTTCGAGTTCCGTTTCTGTATACCGACGACCTGGTAGGGGAGATTAAAAGGCTTCAAACAGAAAACGGCATTGCTGTGTACGCGGCGCACCTGCGGGCGAGTAAGCCATACGATGAGGCTGATTGTAGAGGGGCTTGTGCTTTTTTGATCGGAAATGAGGGGAACGGATTGACCGATGAAGCCGCGGACGCGGCGACGGCGCGCGTTCACATTCCCATGCAGGGAAACATTGAGTCTCTTAACGCGGCGATGGCGGCGGGAATCCTCTTATTTGAGGGAGCCAGGCAGAGAAGAATCTGACTTGCAAGTTCGTCTTTATATGCTATATTGTAAATATTCAGCATGAATTCCCGGCTTACCGTGAAATGCCTGCTGAATGATTCGGGAAAGAAACAGAATCCATTCAACCGGACGATTTGTCTATGGCTAAAGGAGGTGGTTTTATTGTCACTTAGTATGACACAATTTTGGCTGATCGCCATAGCACTGCTTTTGCTTATAGAGTTTGCGACATCAACGCTGACGACGATCTGGTTTGCCGGAGGTTCTCTGATCGCACTCTTGTGCGCTGTGGCGGGCGGACCGGTATGGCTGCAGGTAACGCTCTTTCTCGCGGGATCTGCCATCCTGCTGCTGCTGACAAGGCCCATGGCTGTCAAAATATTGCACAAGGGAACCGTCGCAACGAATGCGGACAGCCTGATTGGGCAGGAAGCCGTTGTCACGCAGAAGATTGATAACCTGCACAGCACAGGAGCGGTAAAGATCAACGGACAGGAGTGGACGGCCCGCTCTGTCGTCCAGGAGCACGTGATCGACGTAGATGAGATCGTCATGGTGAGGGCGATCGAGGGCGTCAAGCTGATCGTCGGAAAGCGGATCGACACCCCGGAGACATCCGAAGAATAACTGAGAAAAATCCCCGCCTTCACAGGCGGCGAGCATGAAACATTCAATTATATGAAAGAAAAGAGGTAATTATTATGCCCGGAATCATTGCAATTGGTTTACTTATTGTAATCGCACTGGTCATCGCTGTATCCTGCATACAGATCGTGCCTCAGGCACATGCTTATGTCGTTGAGCGCCTGGGCGCTTACAGCGCGACATGGGGCGTAGGCCTGCACTTCAAGGTTCCTTTCATTGAGAGGATCGCGAGAAGAGTCAACCTCAAGGAGCAGGTCGTGGACTTCCCGCCTCAGCCCGTTATCACCAAGGATAACGTAACCATGCAGATCGACTCCATCGTCTTCTTCCAGATCACGGACGCCAAGCTGTTTACATACGGCGTGGAGAATCCGATCATGGCGATCGAGAACCTGACTGCCACTACACTGAGAAATATCATCGGTGACATGGAACTGGATGAGACACTGACATCCCGTGAGATCATCAACACCAAGATGAGAGCCTCTCTGGACGTCGCGACTGACCCTTGGGGCATCAAGGTCACCCGTGTCGAGCTCAAGAACATCACTCCTCCCACCGCGATCCGCGAGGCAATGGAGAAGCAGATGAAGGCAGAGCGTGAGAGACGTGAGTCCATCCTGAAGGCGGAAGGTGAGAAGAAGTCGGCCATCCTGGTTGCAGAAGGTAAGAAGGAATCCCTGATCCTGCAGGCGGAAGCTGACAAGAGAGCGACCATCCTCGCCGCAGAAGCGGAGAAAGAAAAGATGATCCAGGAGGCGGCAGGCCGCAGTGAGGCGATCCGCCAGGTGCAGCAGGCTAACGCAGACGGTATCCGCATGATCCGTGAGGCGGGCGCCGACGAAGCCGTTCTCAGAATCAAGAGCCTTGAGGCCTTTACACAGGCAGCGAACGGCAAGGCCACCAAGATCATCATTCCTTCTGAAATTCAGGGGATCGCGGGTCTGGCCGCATCCGTCAAGGAACTGATCAAGGAAGACGGAACTGCCGGGCAGAACTGATTGGGAAAAACCGCCGAGAAGTATTGGACGATATTTTGAAAGGATTTTAGACCGATGGCTGTGAATCTTAAAGGAAGAGACTTTTTGAAACTGCTGGATTTCAGCGAGGAGGAGATCACCTATTTCCTGGACCTTGCTGCCGACCTCAAGGATAAGAAGAAGAAGGGCATCCCCCACAGGATCTGCGAGGGCAAGAACATCGCCCTGATCTTCGAGAAGACCAGCACCAGGACGCGCTGCTCTTTTGAAGTGGCGGGGCACGACCTGGGCATGGGAACGACTTATCTGGATCCTTCGGGGTCGCAGATCGGCAAGAAGGAGAGCATCGCGGACACCGCGCGCGTGCTGGCCGGCATGTACGACGGCATCGAGTACCGCGGGTACGGGCAGGAGATCGTCGAGGAGCTGGCAAAATACAGCAAAGTCCCCGTCTGGAACGGCCTCACCAATGAGTTTCATCCCACGCAGATGCTTGCGGACATGCTCACTATCAGGGAGCATTTTGGCTATGTGAAGGGGATCAAGCTCAGCTTCTTCGGAGACTGCCGCTACAACATGGCCAACAGCTGGATGGTGGCGGGCGCCAAGATGGGAATGCACATCACTCTGTGCGCAAACAAAAAGTATTTTCCCAATGAAGAGCTGGTGAAGACCTGCAGGGAGATCGCGGCCGAAAGCGGCGGAAGTATCACTCTGACAGAGGATGCGAGAGAAGGCGCCAAGGGCGCTGACGTCCTGTACACCGACGTATGGGTATCCATGGGAGAGCCCATGGAAGCCTGGGCGGAGAGAATTCAGGAGATGAAGCCTTACCAGGTCACAAAGGAACTGATGGATCTTGCCGGAGAAAAGGCTGTGTTCATGCACTGCCTGCCCGCTTTCCACGACCAGGGAACCGGGATCGGAAGGCAGATCTTCAAGGAGTTTGGCATGGCGGAGCTCGAAGTGACGCACGAGGTCTTTGAGGGACCGCAGTCGGTGGTATTTGAGGAAGCCGAGAACCGCATGCACACCATAAAGGCCGTGATGGCAGCAACACTGTAAAGAACACACAAAAGCACAATGGACAGAAAACAGGAAGTTTTGCGGCAGCTCCGGGAAACCGGGAGCTATGTATCCGGGCAGCAGCTCTGTGAGACGCTCGGCGTCTCCAGAACGGCGGTCTGGAAGATCATAAAAAAACTGAAAGAGGACGGATATCCGATCGAGGCGGTGACCAATAAGGGGTACCGCCTTCTTTCTGTGGAAGGGAAAGACCTCTTCAATAAAGAAGAGCTGGAGAGGAGACTGCAGACGCGCTGGGCGGGGCGGCCCCTGATCTTTTCCGAGGAGACCGGATCCACCAATGCGGACATATTCCGGCTGTCGGAGCAGGATTATCCGCAGGGAACGCTGGCTGTGACCTCCAAGCAGACCGCCGGCAAGGGGAGAAGAGGGCGCACCTGGATCTCTCCGCCCGACGTCAACGTCTACATGAGTATCCTGCTGCGGCCTGACTTTAAGCCCGAGACAGCGCCCATGCTGACGCTGGTCATGGCGCTGGCCGTGCACAGGGCCTGCGAGGAGCTGTATGGAAAAGGCGCCGGCGACGCAGAGCCGTGCCGGTTCGGCATCAAGTGGCCCAACGACATCGTGGTCAGCGCGCGGGATGGGAGCTGGCGCAAGATCTGCGGTATTTTGACCGAGATGCGCATGGAAGAGAAGGAGATCCGGGACATCGTAATCGGGATCGGGATCAACGTGAACCAGGCGGAGTTCCCGGAAGAGATCCGCGAGACGGCCGGATCGCTGGCACTGGCGCTGGGACATCCCGTGAGCAGAGCGGATCTGACCGCGGAGGTGTGGAAATATTTCGAGGAATACTACGAAGTGTTCGAGCAGGCGCGGAGCCTGTCGCCTCTTCGGGAGGATTACGAGCGCGCGCTGGTAAACCGGGGCAAAAAAGTGAGAGTCCTGGACCCCGAATCTCCCTACGAGGGGGTCGCACTCGGGATCAACGAAGAGGGAGAACTGCTGGTAAAGCCGGATGACGGCTCGGAAGTCAGGCAGGTCGGGACCGGAGAGGTCTCGGTCCGTGGCGTGATGGGGTACGTGTGAGCTGATCGCGCATATAGGACCTGAAAGAAACGGAGATAAACTGGAATAATGAGCGACAACATATTAGAACAAATGGAAGAGAATGCGGATGCGGACCGCTTCCGCGTCGTGCTCTGCGGGGCCAACGCATACGAGAAGAAGTACTATTTTAACAACAAATTCGACAAGATCCCGGAGAATATAAAGGAAGAACTGCATATTATCTGTGTGCTCTTTACGGAAGAAGTGGGCGGTATCTTCACGATCGGCTTTACGCCTTACGGAGAAGTGGAGATGGACACGCAGAAGGAAGAGGAAGACCTTCTGTATGACGAGATCGGCGCAGAGCTTCTGATGAAGGAGATCCGCAGGAAGAAGGCGGACATGTTCAAAGCGCTGTCCATCTTTTTCAAGGTCACTTTCCTGCATCAGAACGCCGCGGAGCTGCTCGAGCAGGACGACGAAGAGGAATAAGGAGCCGGATCACAGTGGAAGAAAACAGATATGCATCCCCGTTTCAGATCGGGAATGTGACGATTCCCAACAGAACAGTTTTTGCACCCATGGCAGGCGTTTCTGACCTGCCATTTCGTCTGCTCTGCCATGAGCAGGGCGCGGGCCTGGTGTGCATGGAGATGATCAGCGCCAAGGCGATCACTTTCAGAAGCCGCAGGACGGGCGAGCTCTGGGAGACCGCTCCGGAGGAGAAGCCCGTATCGCTCCAGATCTTCGGCCATGAGCCGGACGTGATGGGCGAGGCCTGCCGGATCCTTGAGGAGCAGACTTTTGACATACTGGACATCAACATGGGATGCCCGGTGCCCAAAATAGTGGGAAACCAGGAGGGATCGGCGCTCATGCGAGACCCCGGCCTGATCGAGAAAGTTGTGCGGGCCTGTGTGGAGAACACGAGCCGGCCGGTGACCGTGAAGATGCGGCGCGGGTTCGACGCGGACCACATCAATGCGGTCGAGTGCGCGCTGGCAGCCGAGGCGGGCGGAGCCTCCGCCGTGGCGGTCCACGGAAGGACCAGGGAGCAGATGTACAGCGGAACAGCCGACTGGTCGACCATTGCGGATGTCAAAAAAGCGCTTGCCATACCCGTGATCGGCAACGGCGACGTCGTCGACGGGCCCAGCGCGAAGAGAATGATGGATGAGACCGGGTGCGACGCGGTCATGATCGCAAGGGCGGCGCAGGGAAATCCCTGGATCTTCAAAGAAGTGAACGCCTACCTGGAGAGAGGCGCCATCCTGGAGAGACCGCCGAGAAGGGACATTGTCAGGATGATCCTGCGGCACGCGGATATGCTGTGCGAGTGCAAGGGCGAGAAAGTGGGCATGCGCGAGATGAGAGGGCATGTGCACAATTACCTGAGCGGTTTTCCCGGCGCTTCAAGAGTGCGCGGGAAAGTCAATTCGATTACGACGAAAGCGGAGCTGCAGGCTCTTTTGGCAAAGGAATATCCGTACGCGTAAGGCGGTAAAATGATTGACAATAATACCGATACTCTTGTATAATTCAGTGTCAATGGAAAAAACCGGAAAACGGTTACATCAGTATAGAAAAAGTGTAATTGGGAGCAGAAAATGGAAGAGAAAAAGAATATTTTGACAAGAGAAGGCCTCAAAAGATATGAGGATGAACTTCACGAACTCAAGGTAGTCAGAAGAAAAGAAGTTGCGCAGAAGATCAAGGAAGCGAGAGAGCAGGGCGACCTGTCCGAGAACGCTGAGTACGATGCAGCCAAGGACGAGCAGAGAGACATCGAGGCCAGAATCGAAGAGCTTGAGAAGATCCTCAAGAACGTCGAAGTTGTTGATGATGAAGATGTCACTGCAGACAGAGTCATGATCGGCAGCAGTGTCAAGATCTATGACGTCGAGTTTGACGAAGAGCTGTCCTATAAGATCGTCGGTTCCACAGAGGCAAACAGCATCAAGGGCAAGATCTCCAATGAGTCTCCCGTGGGCAAGGCTCTGATCGGCGCGCATGTCGGAGATGTCGTGACCGTGCACTCTCCCGCAGGTGAGAGCCAGTACAAGGTCCTCGAGATCACAGCTCCCAACAGATAGATTAATGAAAGGCTGCTCGCTCTGCGAGCCCTGTGTACGGGGCACGCTCAGCGGGCTGTATTACGGAGGAAGAAAGTGGCACAGAATAATCAGCAGAAAGTACAGGACGTTTCTCAGCTCGAGAAGGTCAGAAGAGAGAAGCTCGCGGAGCTGCAGGCGGCGGGAAAGGATCCCTTTCAGATCGTAAAATATGACCAGACTCATCACAGTGCGCAGATCAAGAGTGATTTTGACAAACTGGAGAATGAGACTGTTTCCATCGCCGGCCGCATGATGTTCAAGCGCGTCATGGGCAAGGCCTCGTTCTGCAACGTGCAGGACAAGGAAGGCCGCATCCAGGTCTATGTAGCAAGAGATGATCTGGGCGAGGAGGCCTACAAGGAATTCAAGCGCATGGATATCGGCGATATCATCGGCGTCAAGGGCTTTGTCTTCAAGACCAAGACCGGCGAGATCTCCGTGCATGCCAAGGAGCTTACACTGCTGTCTAAGTCCCTTTCTCCCCTTCCGGAGAAGTTCCACGGACTGCAGGACGTCGACATGAGATACCGCCAGAGATACGTGGATCTCATCATGAACGAGGAGTCCAAGGAGACCTTCATCAAGAGATCCAAGATCATCAGCGAGATCAGGAAATTTCTGGACGGCCGCGGATTCATGGAAGTCGAGACCCCTATGCTGGTCTCCAACGCGGGCGGCGCGGCGGCTCGTCCTTTCGAGACGCATTTCAACGCCCTGAACGAGGATGTCAAGCTCCGCATTTCCCTTGAGCTCTACCTCAAGAGACTGATCATCGGCGGACTTGAGAGAGTCTATGAGATCGGCCGCGTGTTCAGAAATGAAGGCGTAGATACAAGGCACAACCCTGAGTTTACCCTCATGGAGCTGTATCAGGCTTATACAGACTACTACGGAATGATGGAACTGACCGAGAGCATGTTCCGCTATCTGGCGGAGAAGGTCTGCGGCACAACGACCATCGTTTATGGCGACAAGGAGATCGATTTGGGCAAGCCTTTCAGAAAGCTCACCATGATCGACGCCATTAAGGAGCAGACAGGGATTGACTTTGATCAGGTCGCTACGACAGAGGAAGCTAAGAAGATCGCGGATGAGCATCACGTTGAATACGAGGATCGCCACGTCAAGGGCGATATCGTAAACCTCTTCTTCGACGAGTTCTGCGAGGACAAGATGATCCAGCCTACTTTCATCATGGATCATCCGATCGAGATCAGCCCGCTGACCAAGAAAAAGCCCGACGATCCGACTAAGGTCGAGAGATTCGAGCTGTACATCAACGGCTGGGAGATGTGCAACGCTTATTCCGAGCTCAATGATCCCATCGATCAGAGAGAGAGATTTGCGGCGCAGGATGCGCTGGCGGAGGCCGGTGACGACGAGGCGCAGCACACGGATGAGGATTTCCTGCACGCGATGGAAATCGGTATGCCTCCTACGGGCGGTATCGGATATGGTATTGACCGTCTTACTATGCTGCTGACTAATAGCGCAGCGATTCGTGATGTATTGCTGTTTCCGACTATGAAGACCATGAAGGATAAGAGTCAAGATACAGTGCAGTAAATAGACTCATGAACTAGAAATCGCATAACGATTGTAGGAGAACACAATCCGCAGAGAGATATTTTCCAAAGAATACTTGGGAAATATCTCTCTTTTTTGCGTGAAGCAATGTATACAGCCATATCCTGGATGAGGACCGAAAAAAGAAATGCGGAATTGTTCGAGGAAGCATTTTACGGGAAGAAAAATCTGAATCCGCAGATGATAGATGCAGGATCTGAGAAAATGATCACAGTACCAGACGGGGTGGATGTGGAGACTCTGATGAAGGTGCTGGGAAATCCGGAGATGGTGGCGTTGCTTTCCTCTTTGGCGAAGACGATACAGAATTGAAGGTTTCTGTATGAAAGTATAATACACTATATCAGAGAATAACGAACGAGAA
Organism: Lachnospiraceae bacterium UBA4260; assembly: GCA_002395235.1. GTDB lineage: Bacteria > Bacillota > Clostridia > Lachnospirales > Lachnospiraceae > CAG-791. Next base: position 116,905 of record DGWK01000034.1, read on the forward strand.
AAAGACTATTGACTAACGAACGAACGTTAGGTATAATGGACGATGAAATTGAGGGTTACTACCATTTTGGAGAAAGGGCGAAAAGTATGGAGAAGAGCAACACACGGGAAGAAATACTGGAGGCAGCGCTGGATCTCTTCGCTGTCAATGGATATGAAGCAACCAGTATTTCGCAGCTCGCCGACGCGGTGGGTATCCGTAAGGCATCCCTATACAGCCACTTTGCCAATAAACAGGATATTTTGGACACGATTGTAGAAACCGTATTGAAAGGCTATGCCGATCATTCGATCTTTGTCCGTGCAAACTGGGACGATCCGGAATTCACAAAAGACAAGACCGGCATGAAGGCGGAAGATGTGGCTAAGCTCGTGCAGGGACAGCTGCGTTACATCTTGCATGACCCGCGTATCAGCAGGAG
>DGWK01000008.1 GCA_002395235.1 Lachnospiraceae bacterium UBA4260
TTCGCTTAATGCGACAGCGCCTTTTTTATTTCCGATCAATCAGGGCGCCAGCCCTAGTCAATCATTTTGCACTTCTGCGTCTTCTTGCAACACAGTACAAGGATCCGGATGCGCCCAGTGCCAGCAGCAGCCAAAGCATTGCATTGGCATCGTCGCCGGTATTAGAACTGTCTTTAGTCTTCTTGTGAGGCTTCTCGCCCTTGCGAGCATCCTCGATCAGAATAACTCCATCCTCCACCTTGCTTCCGGTCGCCGTAACTACGCCGTACTTGTCAATGATAAATGTCGTGTCTGTCGTAAGTTCATATCCTTCGGGCGCTACAGTCTCTCTGAGCGTGTACTCAACTTCCGTCTTCAGGCCTGTGATCACGTGAGGCTCCTTGCCGGATACCCACTCATCGATCACTACGCCGTTTTCAAGAAGCTGGATCTTCGCTCCTTCGAGCTCCTTGCCGTCTGCAATATCAACTTTGCTGACCTTCACTACAGTCTTGGCATCCTCGACCAGCATTACGCCGTCCGCGGATACAGTTCCTGTAGAAGTGACTTTACCATTCTCATCGATCGTGAACTTAGTGTCCGTTGTGACTGCATAGCCCTCCGGTGCCACTGTCTCGCGCAGGATATACTGCACGCCTGTCTTAAGACCGATCACTTCATGAGCTTCCTTGGTGGAATCCCATTCCTCAACTACTCTTTCTTTTCCGAACAGGCCTTCCTTGACAATGATCTGGATATGAGCCCCTTCGAGTTCCTTGCCGTCTGCGACGTCAACTTTGCTGACCTTCACTACAGTCTTGGCATCCTCGACCAGCAGCACGCCGTTCTCGGAAATGCTTCCTGTAGAAGTAACTTCTCCCTTTTCATCAATGCTGAACTTGGTGTCGGTTGTGACCGTGTATCCGTCGGGAGCCACTGTCTCTCTGAGCGTGTACTCCTCTCCGGTCTTCAGGCCTTCGATTTCATGTGCTTCCTTGGTGGAAGTCCACTCCTCGACAACCTTACCGTCCTTGTCGATGATCTGGATCCTGGCTCCTTCAACTTCCTTGCCGTCTGCGATGTCGACCTTGCTGACTTTGACCTTGGTCTTGGCATCTTCGACCAGAAGCACGCCGTCCTCGGAAATGGTTCCGGTGGATGTGACCTTGCCCTTCTCATCGATTGTAAAGGTTGTGTCTGTTGTGACAGTGTAGCCTTCCGGTGCCACTGTCTCTCTCAGTGTGTACTCTTCTCCGGTCTTCAGGCCTTCGATCTCGTGCGCTTCCTTCGTGGAATCCCACTCCTCGACGACGTTTCCGTCCTTGTCGATGATCTGGATATGTGCGCCTTCAAGTTCCTTGCCGTCCGCGATGTCGACCTTGCTCACGCTGATCTTCGTCTTCTCGTCTTCGACCAGCAGCACGCCGTCTTCTGTAACGCTTCCTGTGGAGGTGACATTGCCCTTCTCATCAATTGTGAAGGTCGTATCTGTAGTGACTGTATATCCTTCCGGAGCTACTGTCTCTCTCAGTGTGTACTCTTCTCCGGTCTTCAGGCCTTCGATCTCGTGCGCTTCCTTCGTGGAATCCCACTCCTCGACGACGTTGCCTTCGCTGTCGATGATCTGGATGTGCGCGCCTTCAAGTTCCTCACCATCGGCGATATCGACCTTGCTGACGCTGATCTTCGTCTTCTCATCTTCGACCAGAAGCACTCCGTCTTCCGTAACGCTTCCTGTGGAGGTGACATTGCCCTTCTCGTCGATCGTGAATGTCGTATCTGTCGTGACTGTATATCCTTCCGGAGCTACTGTCTCTCTCAGTGTATACTCCTCACCGGTCTTCAGGCCTTCGATCTCGTGCGCTTCCTTTGTGGAATCCCACTCCTCAACGACGTTGCCTTCGCTGTCGATGATCTGGATGTGCGCGCCTTCAAGCTCCTCGCCGTCCGCGATGTCGACCTTGCTCACGCTGATCTTGGTCTTTGCATCTTCGACAAGCAGTGTGCCATCGCTGCTCACTGATGCTGTTGTCGTTACATTGCCCTTCTCATCAATCGTGAAGGTCGTCTCTGCAGCGACTGTATAACCGTCAGGAGCTGCAGTCTCTTTCAGTGTATACTCCACGCCGGTCTTCAGGCCTTCGATCACATGAGCTTCCTCTGTGGATACCCATTCCTCGACGACATTGCCTTCCGCATCGACGATCTGGATCGTAGCGCCGGCGATCTCCTCGCCGTCCGCGATATCGACCTTGCTCACGCTGATCCTTGTCTTTGCGTCATTGATCAGCAGCGTTCCGTCTTCTGTCTGGCTTCCCGTGGAGGTTACCTTGCCCTTCTCATCGATCGTGAAGGTTGTCTCTGAAGTGACTGTATAACCGTCAGGAGCTACCGTCTCTTTCAGTGTGTATGTAACACCGGTCTTCAGGCCTTCGATCTCGTGCGCTTCCTTCGTGGAATCCCACTCTTCGACCACATTGCCCTCAGAATCAAGGATCTGGATGTGTGCGCCTTCAAGTTCTTTGCCGTCGGCAATATCAGTCTTGCTGACACTGACCTTCGTCTTCGCATCTTCCACCAGAAGGACTGTATTTCCCTCTTCATCTGTGGTCGTGCTGCCTGTGGAAGTGACCTTGCCCTTCTCGTCGATCGTGAACGTCGTATCTGTCGTGACAGTATATCCTTCCGGTGCTACTGTCTCATGAAGCGTATACTCTTCACCGGTCTTCAGGCCTTCGATCTCGTGCGCTTCCTTCGTGGAATCCCACTCTTCGACCACATTGCCCTCAGAATCAAGGATCTGGATGTGTGCGCCTTCAAGCTCCTCGCCGTCCGCGATGTCGACCTTGCTCACGCTGACCTTTGTCTTTGTATCCTCAACCAGGAGAACGCCGTCCTCGGTAACGGTTCCTGTGGACGTTACCTTGCCGGTCTCATCAATACTGAACTTAGTATCTGTTGTAACAGTATATCCGTCCGGTGCTACTGTTTCGCGAAGGATATATTCGACGCCTGTCTTCAGGCCTTCTACGACATGAGCTTCCTTCGTGGAATCCCATTCCTCGATTATCGTCTCTTTGCCGAAAATGCCTTCCTTCAGGATGATCTGGATGTGCGCGCCTTCAAGCTCCTCGCCGTCCGCGACGTCAGTCTTGCTCACGCTGACCTTTGTCTTCTCATCTTCGACCAGAAGCACTCCGTCCTCAGAAATGGTTCCTGTGGACGTGACCTTACCGGTCTCATCGATCGTGAATGTTGTGTCTGTCGTGACAGTGTAGCCTTCCGGTGCCACTGTCTCGCGCAGCGTGTACTCCACGCCGGTCTTCAGGCCTTCGATCTCATGGGCTTCTTTTCCGGATGTCCATTCCTCGACAACCTTCTCGTTACCCTCTTCGTCCTTCTCGATGATCCGGATCTTCGCACCTTCAACTTCCTTACCATCTGCGATATCAGTCTTGCTCACGCTGATCTTTGTCTTTGCATCCTCGACCAGCAGCACTCCATCCTCAGAAATCGTTCCTGTGGATGTTACTTTTCCTTTCTCATCGATAGTGAAAGTTGTATCAGTTGTAACAGTGTAGCCTTCCGGTGCCACGGTCTCACGCAGTGTGTACTCCACACCTGTCTTCAGACCCTCGACCTCATGGGCTTTCTTTCCGGATGTCCATTCCTCGACAACCTTCTCTTTGCCCTCGGCATCCTTTTCGATGATCTGAATCGTTGCACCTTCGACTTCCTTACCATCTGCAATATCGGTCTTGCTCACTTTGACTTTCGTCTTGGAATCCTCTACCAGAAGAACTCCGTCCTCGGAGATCGTTCCTGTGGTCTTAACCTTACCGTTTTCATCGATGGTAAATGTTGTATTAGTCGTGACACTGTATCCATCCGGTGCCACGGTCTCTTTCAGCGTGTATTCCACGCCGGTCTTCAAGCCTTCAATCACGTGCGGCTCTTTACCGGAAACCCACTCTTCAATGACTTCACCTTTTTCAAGGATCTGGATTGTTGCGCCTTCGAGCTCCTCGCCGTCTGCGATATCGGTCTTGCTCACGCTGACTTTGGTCTTTGTATCCTCGACCAACAGTACGCCATCCTCAGAAATAGTTCCTGTGGATGTTACTTTTCCTTTTTCGTCGATAGTGAATCTGGTATCTGAAGTTACAGTATATCCGTCGGGAGCCACTGTCTCACGAAGTATATACTCAACACCAGTCTTCAGACCTTCGACCACATGCGGTTCCGTTGTGGAATCCCACTCAGTGATCACTTTTTCACTCAGCACGCCCTTCTCAATGATCTGGATATGGGCACCCTCGAGTTCCTTGGCATCTGCAATATCGACCTTGCTCACACTGATCTTGGTCTTAGCATCCTCAACCAGAATAACACCATCACTTGTCACGGTTGCAGTAGATTTCACTTCACCCTTGTCATTGATTGTGAAGGTTGTCTCTGCTGCTACTGTATAACCTTCCGGCGCAACTGTCTCACGAAGGATATATTCCACACCGGTCTTGAGACCTTCGATCTCATGGGCCTCCTTACCGGATGTCCACTTCTCAACGATCGTCTCCTGACCGTCTTTATCCTTCTCAACAATCTGAATCTGGGCACCTTCAAGCTCATTGCCGTCCGCGATATCGACTTTACTCACGCTGATCTTGGTCTTGGTATCATTGATCAGCAGCATTCCGTCTGTTGTCACGGGACCGGAAGAGGTTACCTTTCCACTCTTGTCGAGACTGAGTTTAATATCCGTTGTAACAGTGTAACCATCCGGTGCCACCGTCTCACGAAGTGTATATTCTACACCTGTAAGCAAGCCTTCGATCTCATGGGCTTTCTTTACGGAATCCCATTCATCAACAATGTTTCCGTCCTTATCGATGACCTGGATATGAGCTCCTTCAAGTTCTTTTCCGTCCGCGATATCAGTCTTGCTTACTTTAACCTTTGTCTTAGCATCTTCAACCAGCAGGACGCCGTCCTTGATCTTTGTATCTTTGGACGTGACCTTGCCCTTTTCATCAATCGTGAAGGTTGTGTCCGCTGTGACAGCGTAGCCATCCGGCGCCACTGTCTCACGCAGCGTGTACTCCACGCCGGTCTTCAGACCTTCAACAGCGTGCGCATCTTTGCCGGAAATCCACTCTTCGGCAATTGTCTCTGCACCGTCCTCATTTTTCTCAATGATCTGGATCGTCGCTCCTTCAAGTTCTTTTCCGCCTGCGATGTCAACTTTGCTTACCTTGACGACCGTCTTAGCGTCTTCAACCAGAAGTACTCCGTCCTCGGATACAGATCCGCTTGACTTAACATTTCCGTCTTCATCAATGCTGAATTTTGTTTCTGTTGCCACAGTGTATCCGTCGGGAGCCACTGTCTCACGAAGGATGTATGTAACGCCTGCTTCGAGACCTTCCACTACATGTGCTTTGTCCGTGGAATCCCACTCCGCAACAATAGTTTCCTCATCGAGAATACCTTTCTTGAGGATGATCTGAATATGAGCGCCTTCAACTTCCTTGCCGTCTGCAACATCAACCTTACTTACCTTTACAGATGTCTTTTCATCCTCGACCAGAAGGACGCCGTCTTTGATCTTAGTAGTCTCGGACGTCACGTTTCCACGTTCGTCAATTGTAAAGGTTGTGTCGGCCGTGATCTTATAGCCTTTCGGTGCTACTGTCTCACGAAGTGTGTAGGTTACTCCGGTTTTGAGGCCTTCGACCTCGTGGGCTTCCTTGCCGGATACCCACTCCTCAACAACATTTCCGTTTTCGAGGATCTGGATTGTCGCACCCTCGACTTCCTTGCCGTTTGCAATGTCGGTCTTGCTCACCTTAACCTTGGTCTTGGCGTCCTCAACCAGAAGTACTCCATCCTTGATCTTTGTGGTCTCGGATGACACATTTCCGTTCTTGTCAATTGTAAAGGTCGTGTCAGCTGTAACTGCATAACCTTCCGGAGCAACTGTCTCGCGAAGCGTATAGGTGACACCGGTCTTGAGGCCTTCGACCTCGTGAGCCTGTGCCGTAGAATCCCACTCCGCAACAACATGCTCCTGATCATCTTTATCCTTCTCGATGATCTGAATATGCGCACCTGCAACTTCCTTGCTGTCCGCGATATCTACCTTGCTGACTTTGACTGATGTTTTTGTATCCTCAACCAGAAGTACTCCATCCTCAATCTTTGTATCGGTGGATGTAACATTTCCTTTCGAATCAATCGTAAAGGTCGTATCTGCGGTAACCGCATAGCCTTCCGGAGCAACTGTCTCGCGAAGCGTGTAGGTCACACCGGTCTTGAGACCGCTGACAAAATGAATTGCTTCATTAACATCTTCCGTGGTCTCATCGTCAACTGCGGATGTCCAGCTGTCAACAACTCTTCCGTCAGAAGTAAGAATCTGAATCTCTGCTCCTGCAACTTCCTTGCTGTCCGCGATGTCAACCTTGCTGACTTTAACAACGGTCTTCTCATCTGCTACCAGAATCACGCCGTCACGAATCTCTGTACCTGTAGATGTAACATTTCCAAGTTCATCAATCGTAAAGGTTGTATCAGCGGTAACAGTATAACCGTCAGGTGCTGTGGTCTCACGAAGGGTATAGGTGACACCTGTTGTGAGTCCTTTAATGACATGAATTGCTTCGTTAATATCTTCCGTGGTCTCATCGTCAACTGCGGATGTCCAGCTGTCAACAACTCTTCCGTCAGAAGTAAGAATCTGAATCTCTGCTCCTGCAACTTCCTTACCGTCAGCAATATCAATCTTGCTGATCTTCACTTCTGTTAAAGCATCTTCAACGAGGAGAACATCGTCCTCAGTCTTTGTGGCATCAGACCTGACTGTTCCATCTGTTCCGATCGTAAACTTCGTATCTGCAGCTACTGTATAGCCGGCAGGTGCGGTTTTCTCGTGCAGTGTATACTCAGTATCGGTCTTAAGCCCCTCGATAATGTGAGGTCCCTGATCCGTTGAAACCCAAGTCAGTTCTTCTCCGTCAAGTACTACTACGTTTCCGTTGCCATCAAGGATCTGAATCGTTGCACCTGCAACTTCCTCCTGGCTGGTCACATCTACCTTGCTGATTTTGACTTTTGTCTTAACATCATTGATCAGCAATGTATCGCCATCTGCACTTCCTGTTGTGTTTATAGTTCCGTCCGGATTAATACTGAAGGTAGTATCTACCGCCAGTGTATATCCATCGGGAGCCGTGATCTCACGCAGTGTGTACACTGTTCCGACTTCGAGACCTGTGATCTCCTGAGCGGTTGTGCCGGAAGTCCATTCCTTAATGACCTCCTCACCTTTCAGAATCCGTATTACTGCACCGGGAAGTTCCTCTGAACCATTGATCTCTCTCTTGCTGACTTTGATCTTCGTCTGCTTATTTGTGATCGTTTCGCCGTCTGCAACGCCTTCTGTTTTAGAAACAGTGTATCCGGCAGGTCCGCTTGTCTCCTTGACAGTGTAGGTAATCTTATCCCCTCCGTCATACTCCGGAAGATTCTTGAATGTCGCTGTCCAGGCTTCGCTCTCGCCATTTTCATCCACTGTTCCGTCCAGTGTGACGGTCTGCGTGGTAGCTGCTCCGTTCTTGACCAGCGTGAAGACTACTTCTGCTCCTTCAGGTGCTGAAGGCTCCCAGGCCTTCTTCGCGCTGATGTCTACTGTCTTAAGCGTATTTGTGATCGTCCCTCCGTCTGCTACGCCTTCTGTTGTAGAAGCAGTGTATCCGGCAGGTCCGCTTGTCTCCTTGACAGTGTAGGTAATCTTATCCCCTCCGTCATACTCCGGAAGATTCTTGAATGTCGCTGTCCAGGCTGCACTCTCGCCATTTTCATCCACTGTTCCGTCCAGTGTGACGGTCTGCGTGGTAGCTGCTCCGTTCTTGACCAGCGTGAAGACTACTTCTGCTCCTTCAGGTGCGGAAGGCTCCCAGGCCTTCTTCGCGCTGATGTCTACTGTCTTGAGAGTATTTGTGATCGTCCCTCCGTCTGCTACTCCTTCTGTTGTAGAAGCAGTATATCCCGGATATCCGGTCGTCTCCCTTACTGTATAGTTTATTTTCGATGTTCCTTCCATTTCCGGAAGATCCTTAAAGGTTGCCTTCCAAGGTTCAGTTTCACCGTCTTTATCTACTGTACCATCAAGTATCACTGTTTTACTTGTAGCAGTGTTATTCTTGAATAATGTAAATACCACAGTCGCCCCACTCGGAATAGAAGGCAGCCATGCTTTTGTTACCGTGACATCAATTGTTGCTTTTTTAAATTTATTCGCAAATGATGCAGTTGAATCTTGTTTTGCAGTTATTGTACCATTATCACCTTCTTTGCTCTCCAGTTCATAACCTTTAGGCAAAGTCTTACTTTCTTCTACTGTATATTTTGTTCCCTCCGGAATACCCTTAATAGTTAAAGTATCTCCTGCCTTAAGTTTTACAGTCGCTTTCTTACCCTCAAATGTTACCTTAGAGATTCCGGCTACTCCGATTGAATCATATTCACCGTCTACTGCATCTCCTTCAAGAGTAATTATAAAAGTGAATTCATCTGTTTTAACGTCTGTCCCACTTACTGTCTTTTTGATAATTAACTTTGTTGTTTTTAAAGTATTATCAAACGTTGCCGCTTTTGTCAGTTTCTCGGACGGCTCACCTGTTGCTTCATTGAATTGAGCGTAATAAGTCACAGATCCTGGTATCTTAACATCTACACCGCTTTCACCTTTATTAGAAACTTTAACGTCGCACTGTGCATAGAACTTCTGAGTGTTAGTTTCATACGATCCCTCTGTTCCAGAAGCCGCGCCAATTTCATAAAGTTCAAAAATATTGCTTCCTTCACTCAACTCTGTAACGGGAATAGTAATGGTACCGCCGTTATTTGTTACAACCAAATCTCTCTCTTCTTCATCGATGAGGGTTTTAATAGTTTTAAACTCCTTGGTATCTTTATCATATTTTCTGATACCAAACTGAAATACCTGCTTCTTTGTTGGTGTCTTCTTTTCGACAGTCTTTTTTGCGCGTATAACCAGTTGATTGAGCGCGGGCAAATCCGCATATACAGAATGGAATTCTCCACCCACACTCATTTCCATTGCTCCGGCCATTTGTACCCAACCGCAAGAAGTTCCACCAACGTTTGCTTTTGCATTACTGTTGGGTAGAAGCATCATACCGCCAGCCATTTGCATGGACTTCAAGTTAGTCACGCTGGACATATTCCAAACTATTTGTCTCGATATCTGATCTGCTTCGAGATTCTTCTGTTTATCTTCTCCGGTCCAGTCAGTATTTGTATCCTTATATCCTGTCCCGTCATAATCCACACGGATTCGTTTCAGTTCAACGGTTGATGTCTCTTTAAAGTTGAATACTATTATTTGATCTTTTTTCTTCTTTATATTGAGGCCATCCGCTACCTGAATTGCATTAAGCAGATTATCCGCATTTAGATAAATAGTTGCATCGTCCGCAAACATGGTCGTATCAATATACACCTTGTCCTGACCAATGTATTTTTCTGTATTGAGAGTATCCTCTTTTGCAGCCATTTCTGCGGAAATCTGCTGCATATGACTAATCAAATTATTAACGGATGAATCAATGGACGCCTTATCTCCCGAAACTTTTGTAACATAATTGTTTTTCGTATCATCTACCACACGATCCAACGAATCAGCTCCAACGTAAACAGCAGTGGGATGTTTTGTCTTATCTCCAATTACTAGTTCACTGCCTTCAGGAATATCTCCAACAAGGAATAACCCTGGATTTTCATAGTTTGGACCTGTAAGGTTTGAATCCAGATTCGCTGTCCCGGTAAATGTCTTTGTGGCAAGGTTTGTCTGGCTGTGAGCATTAATATGGATAGAGTCGGCAATTAATCCATAGTTAATACCGTCGCCAAGCACATCAAACATATCATAGTCATTGGTAGGCTTTTTAATTGTTTCAAAATCTATAAGCTGTGTCACTGTTAATTTTGAGCCATCAGCACTAGGGGTCTTATCCTGAATGCTTTCTTTCTTATAAGTAACACACCCTTTTTCATTGATCGCGTCCTCAAGAGAAAGGTTATCCTTATCAGAATAGATCAGATAAGCTGTACATTTCTCATTCCCGGTAAATTTTTCCACCTTGGTTCCGGATGCGGTTTTCCAAGGTTTTGCATCTGTACCGATGTTCTCGTACAGATCATCCGCTTCAGTCTGCGTGATCTTTTCATAAACATAGGTGGTCTCTGTTGTGGCGTGCTTAACCTCAACCAGGACATAGTAATTATCTCCCGCTTCAATCGTATCCTCGGGATCATACTGCACCTTTACGTTATAGGTCATGTCCTCTGACTCTTTCAGAGAAATGACATACTTGCCGTCCTCTTCTGCAGTACCGAGGAATCGGAAGCCTTCAAATGTATCAGAATATCCATCCTGTCCATTTATTACATTGTAGTAATTTTCGGCGCCCCATCCCTTTGCATACAATCTGAAAACAAGATTGTGTTTTTCCGGATCATATGCAGTTTTGTCTGCCTCATCCATGGTCTTTCCATCGTCCTTGAAGGTATAGAAGCCTTCAGAAGGGAAAGTAAAGGGCGTTGAGAAAGAAGCAGGTGCATTAATTCCTGCAGTCTGCCAGCCCGCTACGCTTTTGTCTTCCTTATCTGTAATATAGACAAGTACTCCGTAATTCTTCCAGCCGGGAAAAGCGGTGGAAATAGCCTGCGCGCTTGCCGGATCTGTTTCATTCTTCGCATACAGCCTGATCTCGCCATTGACCGGACCATTCGCAGCCACCTTCCTCGGCGCTGCCAACGCGATCAGGGAAAGACCGTTCACCTTGAACTCGACGTTTCCGCCGTCGACGTCAATCTGCTCATTCTGGACGGATTCTACAAGAATGTCATCTTTGCTGATCTCTTTTGCGTCTGCAGTTGTATCAACAGATTCTCTGACGGAGTCTGTAAGCGGAAGATGGAGGATCTCGAGATCCTGATCCGCGGCATCATCCGTTTCAATCTGGTCACTCAGCTGGTTCTGCTTAAAAGAAAAGGTAATCTTTACTGCACCAAAATCAGGCTGATACTCAATGATCCTTCCGGTACCATTGCCCTCAGCATCCTTCTCCTCATACAGGAACGCCACGTCATAGAAGAGAGTATTCTCGGGAGTATACTCTTTCTCCTCTGAACTTTCATTCAGCGCTTTCATATATGCGTTGTAATTGTAGTCCTCAGAAGATGCATAGACCGGAGTTACTGTGAGCTTTGCATCATCCGGGACTGCTTCCGCATTATCCAGCACAGCGACGACATAAATATCATCGTCATCGTAATCATATATCTTCTGTTCACGGACTTCGACAGCTGCCGCTGCCTCGGTGGCTCCTTCAGAAGCCGAATCCGCCACGGTCGATTCTTCGGATGTATTGTGATCAGAAGACACTTCTTCCGCATTCTCCTCTGTCTCCGCATCAGAAACAGAAACGGCTTCTGCAGCATTTTCCTCAGCGTCGTCTTCGGAACCCTTTTCAGAGCCCTCTTCCTCCGCCTCGACGTTTTCTTCGACCTGAGCGTCAGACTGCTCAGACGATTCATCGGATGCTTCGCCGGCGTCTTCTGTCAGGATTTCTTCCTGCTCAAGGGATTCTTCCTGGGCGGCTTCTTCTGTCTGTATTTGGACAGCTTCAGACTCAGTGCCCTTGGCAAATGCGGTGACAGAACTGCAGTTAAGAGTCATTGCACCTGCAAGAGCTATTGCCAGAAGTCTCCTCCCTAACGACTTTCTCAGCATATTTCCCTCCTTTACGTGAGTCTGCGATGAACAGATCCGCTGTCAGACTGAAATTTCATCTGTCAAACTGTGCCGATCCGACCTCGCGACTGATTGTTGTTTCTATATATACAAAAAGGCATTTTACCTTGAATTGCCTCCCTCGATCTCTGTCCCGGGTGACTGTTACATTTCGGCTTTGCCCATAAAAAAAGTGACCTTCCGGTCACTTTACCTGTACTTTCTGTTCTGTATTTACTATTTTTACATAGTAAGCGTTAAATAAAAAATGTGATGAGACTCATGACCTCCGAAGCGCCCTTGCTCCGGTGTCCGATCACACATATTTTATGGAACTATACTTCCGCCTAAGATGTAAATATTTGCCAGCAATACAGAATCTAGTTGCACAAGTTCGTGTAACCGGATGTTTAGTGAATATCATCACATCAAATCAGTTTGAGCTAATTTTTAAGCGATTCGTCTCACACATGAAATCTTTTTGTAATAATCTCTGCACAATTATACCACATTATTTTGGGTTATCAACCCAAATGGGTGAAATCTCTTGTGTTTCCTTCCCTGAGAGGTGTATTTTTTCGTTTAAAAGTTATATACACCGTCAAAAAATCCATTGAGAAATGCCTGCGCCAGGGACTTATCCCTGATATTGGCCCGCGCCTCACCGACGCTGAACCACTTCCAGGCGTCGATCTCCGAGTTGGGATGGGGCTCCCCTTCTTCCACGATCGCCGTGAAATTCAGCATCAGCGTATTGGACGGAGCAAAATAGTGACTTCTGTTAAAATGGCACTCCAGCACCTGCAGTCCCATCTCTTCTCCAATTTCGCGCTTTACGGCGTCCTCCGCGTCTTCTCCCTTGTTGACATATCCCGCCACAAGGATGTAGGAGTCCCTTCCGTACTGCTTGATCAGAAGTACCTTATCCAGCTCTTTGTTCATGACGATCATGCTGACCGCCGTGTTGTAGACGGGAAATCTGAACTCTTTGCATTCAGGACAGTAGGGGACCATCCCCTCTCCCATCAGATATTTGTCGTCCAGCTTGTGGCCGCAGTGCATACAATACTTCATTTCCATGATTCAGTCTCTCCAATCTGATTTTCCGGGGTGCTGAATTAAGTAACAAAAAAAGAGCGTCGGCATTGGACGCCCTTTTGATGTCTTCAGCCCATCATTTCCCGCTTTTCTGAGCGCCGGGTTTCAGAATCTGAAGGATACTCCCAATAGCCTCTAGCGCGCCGCGGCGCTTCTGCAGCATTTTCCGGGAATCAAGTTTGGCTTTTTCCAACGTGCTGGCAGTCTTGCCGGCGTCCGTTGCCGCAGTCCCCTCGAAACTATAGAGTTCTGTATACATCATGTTACATTTCCTCCGGTTGGCAGTTACTCTTTAACTGTTTCTAATCATAACATTTTTGTAACAATTTGTAAAGAATTTTAAATACTTTGCGATCAGCTTTTTTTCGCCCTTATTTTTGACGGATCACTGTACAAAATGCAAATAATTCTTCTCCTGCCGGCAGGTCGTGGATTCTGCTGATCCAGCCGTCTGCCATTCGGAGCATGAGTCTGCCGTCTCTCACGCTGTAGCCGTAGCACAGCATGTGGTGGTTTCCGTAAACAGGATGTCTGTGCACCTCCATATACAGGATCGAACCTCGATCCAGTTCTCTGCAGATCCTTCCGGTCGTCGCGGGAAAGGGACCGCTCACCGAAAAGCCCTTGATGCCGTATTCCTTCAGGCTCCTTCGGATCATAAAGGGAACCAGCAGGTCGGACGTCCCGCCGAACACTTTCATGAAATCGGCGTTGAAATAGATCAGGCGCCTCCCTCCGATCCGCGCGATCCTTCGGAACACATTCTCCGGCTTATCCGCGATGGTTCTTCCGCTTCGCGCGGCCAGCGTGTAGACCAGGTTCGTGATCGCCGTCGGCCCGCAATGTCTTCTGTAGGCGCGGTCCAGTTTGGCGAACTGCCCTGTCGTAAAGCTGTATTCATTTCCCTTCCAGCAGGCGCTCCCTCGGTCTGCACTCAGTGTTTCTTTGAACAAGTCTTTTTACCATGTAACTGCAATATCGAGCTGATGGGGATTGCCGGCGGCAAATCCGCCCGTATCCACGACGATACACGTTCCAAGGCTGCACTCCACAAGAGAACCGAAGGGATGGACGCCCAGATTCGCGGCGCACATGATGTAGTCTCCGAACATCTTGCAGCCGTCATTTCTGACCCAGACTTCGTAATAATATCCTCGGCGGTTCATGTTTCTGACGCAGCCGCTCATATTGAGGTTGTAATAAGTTTCCTTTCCGGAAGGGCCGTACACAGATCCCTTGCTGCGGGAAAGTACAGGGCCGTTCCAGTTCATGCTTCTGGTCTGGCTTGCGAGTTCCGCCCTGCGCTCATCCTTGACCGCCTGGGCCCAGTCTTCTTTGCCCTCGGAGACCTTCTCTACGATCGTCTCCTCCTGCTCCATCTTGCTCTGCGCTTCGTTTTCTTCTTTCCTGATATCGTCCGCTTTGAGAGCCTCGATCTGCGCCTGCTCCCTTGTGATGAGACCACTGTCGATATAGCCGATGGTCCCGCCGTAGGTCACTTCCCAGTACTTCAGGTCGCTGCTTCCCGTGAGATGGATCGATGAATATTTTTCCAAAGAGATGAGATCTTCCGCGTCATCGGAAGGCTCCGCTTTTATCGCAGCCGCATCCAGAAGGTAGACGATCGCGTCTTCCTTAATGAACTGGTAGGTGCTGTCGAAGGCCGCCCCGATCGTGCTCTTTGTCATCTCGGCGTCGCCGGACTCCGGAGCCTGCATGGCCTCCTCTGCTCCGACCGCCGCCACTGCCGATTCTTCCGCCGGCGTTATATTGGTGACGCCAAGGTCCGCATTGTCGATGGCCTGCGCCGTCTCCGGCGCGATCACATTGCCGGCCGCATCCGTTACTGCTTCCTCCTGCGCCTGCTCCTGCTCGATCTCGACAGCCTGCGCCGTGCTGGCCCCTTCTCCGGATGTCTCCGAAGCATTGACAGCCATACCGCCCACAGTTATCACAATCGCCGCCGACAGGCAGAGTGAAAGTATCCTCTTTTTCATAAATCCTCCAAATTGTATCTGCAATTCACATATCTTAGTCAAAACATAGGTATTTTATCATGCAGATATCAAAAATGTCGGATTTTGCTTTTTCTTAAGATTATTTCATAGAATGTTTATAAACTGTCGCTATTTTGACCGTTTTCCGGCTCTGCTCACTTGATTCTTTGTGCTTTTTTTCGAAAAGCGAGATCACTTGGCCGCTTCCGCCACCCCGGCCGAATCGACATGCACGTCCATCTGCGGATAGGGAATCTTGATGCCTTCCGCGTCAAACTGCAGCTTGATCTCCTCCGTGATATACCACTTGGCCTTGAGATATTCGGAACCGGGCACCCAGCCGAACGCCTCAACCACAACGGCGCTGTCTCCCAGACTGCTGATGTGCACATCCACTCCCTTGTCGGCGATTACGGACGGACAGCTCAGGTAGACCCGCTCCATAACTTCCTTGGCCTTTTTCAGGTCGGAGTCGTAACTGATCCCGACCGACAGGTCCAGCCGTCTCTCGGACATGGCCGACGCGTCAAAGACAGCCGAATTGGAGAGCGACCCGTTGGGAATGGTCAGGACCCGGTTGTCGATCGTCGTGATGGACGTGTACACCAGGCCGATCTCCTTCACCGTTCCGTCCCCGAACGTAGTTGACACATAGTCCCCCACTTTGAAGGGCTTCATGAGAAGGATCAGAATA
Source organism: Lachnospiraceae bacterium UBA4260 (assembly GCA_002395235.1). GTDB lineage: Bacteria > Bacillota > Clostridia > Lachnospirales > Lachnospiraceae > CAG-791. Next base: position 15,587 of record DGWK01000008.1, read on the forward strand.
CCGCCCGCCACATTGGCCAGGCTCCCCTGCAGGGACATACTGATCGCCAGGCCGGCCGCGCCCAGTACTGTGACGATCGAAGCCGTGTTGACTCCGAGCTGTCCGACGATCATGAAAACAAGAAACACATACAGGAGCACTCTCGCGACTGACATCAGGAAGTTCGAGACGCCCACATCGATGGAAGTGTGCTTCAGGAACTTGTCCAGCAGCTTTAAGAGAAAACTGATCAGCTTTCTTCCAATAATATAGATGATCAGTGCGACGATGATATTAAAGATCAGTGTCTGCAGCGCGGGCATGATCGAAGCCATAAGTTTCTCCAGGTTTGACGGCGTCAGCTCCGTGACGTCAATGTTTGGCAGTTCGCCGTCGTCCGTCCACCCGCGCAGATACACAGAATAGTTCATATTATAATAGTTCCTTTCTAAAGCGCCCTTTTCCGGCGCTGTCCTCAGGCGTCCCAGTTTCCTTCACTGTCAAAGTTAAAGCTGAGCTGCTCCTGTGCGGGCTCCTCCCGTCCGGCCTCTTCCTCCGGCACGGCTCTTCTCTCGCGGAATGTCTCTTCGTGAAGAGCCGTAAAATCTTTCTTGAGATAGATCAGAAATTCCTCTTCCGGAATATCGTATTTTCCCAGAAGTTTTGTGATCATTTTTTTGAGATATCGCGCGCTGACATGCGTCTCCACATACAGGTCGGCATCCGGAATCTTGGCCGGCGTGTCAAGTCCTGCTCCATCTCTCGAAAAATAGGGCCTCTTTCTGCCCTGCAGGTCCGGATCCGTCTCCAGGCTGGTGAAGAGCATGGGATTCATTCTGTTGAGGATCGCACAGGTCTGCATCAGCATCTGCTTCCAGCTGTCCACCTCATACTTCTGGCCGTAGAGCGAAAATGCCGAGGGTTTCTTATTAGTCAATACAGTGGCGAGACTATACGGGATCGTCTCATCTACGCGGTAGGCGTCATAATCGATCTTCTCCTGCGCGTTCTTTTCTCTCTGCGCTTTCAGAAGATTCTGCTCCAATGAGAACTGCGACTGACAGGTCTCAATGCTGTCCAGCTCCTTGCGAATACTCCGGTAGATCCTGCGATATTCCTTGATCTTGTCCGGATCCTTGTCGCCCCGATATTTTTCCTTCTCGATCTCCATCATGACCGCCGCTCCGGCCTCTTCCAGAAGTCCGGACAGCCTCTCCATTTCTCTGGATAATTTCTCGGCATTCTTCGGAAATCCACGGTACAGATCGGCAGCAATTTTCTCGAGCTCCATAATTACCCCCATGTATCCCGCTTGTTCATAACCCATATTGTCAGTCAAGTGAATAATTACTAATATTTTACATCAAATGTAATTTTTTCGAAATACAAAATTAGTGTCAACACATAGCGATGCTATTTTTTTCTATGCTTTTCCCACTGGATCCGGTTGGCTTGCTATCTGTCTGGCTCTCTTGGCCGGGACTTACCTGACACGACCCTACTATATGGGAAAAACTCCCTTTTCGTCGGTCTACCTCCGCCCGGAACAGCCGATACAAGCCAATCACAACCCTACGATTTGAGAAAATCTTCCTTTTCGTCGGTCTACCTACGCCCAGAACAACCGGCACAAGCCAATCACAACCCTACGATATGAGAAAATCTTCCTTTTCGTCGGTCCCCCGACTCCCGGTGCAGCCAAAACAAGCCAATCACAACCCTACGATATGAAATAATCTTCCTTTTCGTCGGTCCCCCTGACTCCCGGAACAGCCGCCACACCCCAAATACACCCGGCACAAGCCAAATGCACCCCCGACGCCATAAAAAAGCCGGCGCACCCGGAATTAAGAAAATTCCAGATCCGCCGGCTCTTCACCATTCATTGCGATCTGCAGTCATCGTACCGCCTCTCCGCGCTTCTCCCGCAGCTTATGTACAGCCTGATTGAGCACCTGAATATTGAGGGGCTTCGGAATATGCGCGTTCATCCCGCAGGCAAAGGCCCGCTCGACATCCTCTTCCATAGTGTCGGCCGTCATTGCCAGGATCGGCACTGTCGCCGCATCTTCCTTGGGCAGGCTCCGTATTGCCGCCGTCGCCTCATAGCCGTCCATCAGAGGCATCCGGATGTCCATGAGGATCATGTCATAATAGCCGGGCCTCGAGTTGCGGAACATGGCCACGGCCGCCTTGCCGTTGCCGGCGATCTCGCACCGGGCGCCTTCCACCTCGAGAAGTTCCTTGAGAACGTCCGCGTTGATCGTGTTGTCCTCTGCGACGAGGAATCTCAGGCCCGCAAGCGGATTTGTCTCGACCGTCTCGATCCCCGCGCCTTCTCCCTGTTTGTCAAGCCCCAGGTCTTCCACTATTTTGCGGAAGGTGGAGAAGAAGAACGGCTTGGGCATGATCGCCGCGATCCCCGCCTTGTGTACGTTCTGCGTAAAGTGTTCCGCCTTGTCGGACATGAGGATGATGGCGGGAACTTTGGTCCAGGCCATGGCCCGGATCTCATCCGCGACCTCCCAGTATCCTTTGTCCTGAATGTCGCGGTCCATGAGAAACAGGTCGTAATTCCTGTCCTCCATGTTGGCCTGCTCCGCCAGCTGCAGCGCGCCGTAGCCGCTCGCCGTGTATTCCGTATCCAGGCCTGTATCTCTGAGCAGCGCGCAGATCCTCGCCGCTTCATTCATGTTCTCACCCACGACCAGGAGCCTGTGGACGCCGTGCTCGCTCCAGAAGTTGTCCGCCGCGCGGCCGGATTCCTGAAGGCGAAGTCCCACGAAGAAGGTCGTGCCCTGTCCGAGCGTGCTCTGTACGGAGATTGTCCCGCCCATCTGCGCGACAAACCTCCTGCTTATAGCTATTCCGAGACCGGATCCCTGCATTCCCGGAATGTCATCAAAGCGTCCGACATTGTCGAACAGTCTCTTCTGCAGTTCACTGCTCATTCCGATTCCGTTGTCGCGGATCTCGAAGGAAATTTCTCTGTAACCTGAATCCCCGTCTTTCCTGCCGATCACGGAGAGGGAGATCTCGCCGCCCTCCGGCGTGTACTGCAGGGCATTGTTGAGCAGGTTCATCAGCACTTCCGTGATCCTCACCTTGTCGCCGAGGAAAATGTCGTGCTCAATTCCGGATGTATTGACTTCAAAGCGCTGATGCTTGAGCTGCGCTTTTGTCTTTATCAGCTCGGAGACTTCCTCTATGGTGCTTCCCAGGGCGAACTCGCTCTTGTCGGCCTCCGCACTGTTCTGGTCGGTCCCGCTCATCTCCATGATCTGGTTGATCATCACGAGCAGGTCCTGGCAGGAAACACTGATCCTGTGCGTGTACTCCATGACTTTGGCGGAGTTTTCCGCGTTCTTCATCAGAAGCATCACAAATCCGGCTATGGAATTTAAGGGTGTTCTCAGGTCGTGAGACATGCCCTTAAGCATGCGGTTGTGCACCGCGATCGTCCCGTCATAGAGGATCTCATGCAGGCGGCTGTTGTCGGCCGTTCCGCTCTCCGCGTCCAGATACACGACGAGATAGCGGGCGTTTCCTCTGATCCCTTCGAGCCTTGCGACACTTCTGTGATACGCCTTGGAGAGCCCCGTCCTTCTGTCGATGCACTCCGCTTCCGAATGAAGGATCGTATCGCTGTCCTCTGCGCCGCTCTGCTTCGCCAGGCCGCTGTCGAACATCTCCTTGCAAGGAATGTCGCCGGATTTCGGTCCCAGCTCGCGGATGTCACTCATGACGAGCTCTCTGGGCAGTCCCAGCACTTCCTCGACATTGGGCGATACATAGACAGCGCCCCTGCCGCCCTCATCGATCAGAAGAAGGAGATTACGCGTGCCCACAACCATCGCGTCGTAGAGACGCGCGGTAGCTTCCAGCTCTTCCCTGGCATCATTCAGGTCCTGCTTCAATATTTGGTTTTCGCGAAGAATCTCCTGAATCTCACTTTCCGTAAACTGCATGCAATAACACCTTTACACTAACAGATCAAGTGTTTCAACAATCCACATTATTGTATCCCAAAACCCGTTTGAATACAATTACCATATCGTCTCTATCTCTTTTTTGACGCGCTCTTCGATGCGGCGCACCGCCAAAGCCGCAGCGCTGTGCGGCCCGAACTCCGCGGCCGAGATCTCCTTCATCTCATCCAGCGCCTTTAGCGCCTTCTCCGGCTGGCCGCTCCGGACTGCGGCCTCGATCAGGCGCTCCAGGCAGTGGAGCCCGTAAGTATTTCTGATACCGATCAGCCTTTCGGTGCCCGCGCGGAGCTTCTCGAACATCTGCGTCGCGGCTGCGGCCTCTCCCGTCTCCAGCAGAGCGTTCGCATACCGGTACAGAATGAAAAGGTACATCGGCATGTAGCTGTCCGCCATTTTTTCATCGGCAAAGGCAAACAGTTTTGCGTACAGGTCCCTGTATGTTTCCTTATCTCCGCTTTCCCTCAGCCGGGCGATCCGGTCGGAAATCTGCTCGAAATCGCTCTCGAAGGCAAACAGGACCTTGTCCTTTCTGACGCCCGTCTCCTCGTTCCGGCGGGCCCGGTCGATGATCGCCTCTACGACCTCCTGCAGCCGCCGGGCGCACGCATCCTCCTCCGCGAGCATCCGCTTCAGCTTGCGATCCCGCATCCATATGCGAATTTCATCAATAATAGACATTGCCGTCTCTCCTGCGCGCAAGCCCGCTCCATAGTCTCTCGAAATCAGAAAGAGCTGCGAGATTCATAATCCCGCAGCCCGGTCATAGCTGTCTGTGTCCACAGTTTTAGTGTATTGGCTGATATCTCACTGCATTTTCATCATGTACTCTGTTTCTGCAGGTCTGAAATCCAGCTCTCGCGGTACTGGATTTCCTTTTTCAGTCTGGACTGTTCGGTCTCGAGATCTGAAATCTTGCGGCAGCGCTCCGTTGCCTCGCTGTCATCCACTGTCACACATCCGCTGGCAATCACAAACGGGAGCTTCTGCTTGCGGATCCTGCCCGCGTAATCGATGGTCAGAACAGCGTCTTTCTGTTCGCTCACTGTTCCTGCTCCGTACTGCGTGTGCTCCACTGTCTTTCCTTCCAGGTTCGGAAGTGTCATTGCCTCTCTCTGTTCAGTAACCTCTGTAAGCCTTCCGCGCAGTTGGCCGACCTGTCTGGTCAGCTTCTCAATCTCAACTCTTGCTGCTTCTTCTCTCTGCTTCTTGGTTGTTGCCCTTCTGCGTCTTACACCTACGCCAGTAACTCTTTGCGCCATCTATACCACCTTTCTTAACAGCCGCGGGAATTCGGACCCGCGACAGCGGCGCAGAACGTACTCACTTCAGTCACTTTTTGGGTACTTATATTTTAACACAGTGTTTCATTTTCGGTCAAAACGGAAAAATCGCCTATAAATTCACTTTTTTTCCAATGGATTGTGGCTAAAATTATGTGTCCCCGAAGGTCGATCCATTCTCCCGCGTCCTAATAATTACGAAAAATTTATAATTTTGTAACATCTTTGTTGCCAAGTCATGATATACTTGCTATGCGGTCAAAATACAGTGCTTAATTTCGAAAGGCCATTTATGAAGAAAATATCCATCGCAGCTGCGGGACTTGCCACGATCCTGACAACGTCCGTGCTGTTTGCTTACGCGGAGCCATCCGGGAAGATCATCCCGGCACAGGACGACGCGGTACACTATTGCAGAACGCATCTCTCCGAAGAGGAACAGCTTCTGTACGACGCTCTGCTTGCCTGCGCGCTCTCTGAAGATCCAACGACAAAGGGCGGCGAATTTCAGATCAGCCATGACCCGGCCGGGGACAAGTTCAAGACCATGTTCCACACATGTTACAACGCGCTCTTGTTCGACCATCCGGAGCTATTTTGGCTGTCCGTGAGCAGCAGTTCCTTCCGGTACAGCTACAGGCGCCTGATCATGAACGACAGCGGCTACTCGGTCTCGATCCAGCTCTCCGATTCGTTTCCCGACAAGGACGAGCAGATGAAAGCGCTCGACAGCGCAGCGGAGGAATTTCTCGCCGACATCGATCTCGCGGACAGTGCTCCCAATGTGGCGCTGGCGATCCACGACAAGCTGATCGATCTGGTCAGCTATGACAAAGAAGCGGCCTCCTCGCTGGACAAGGATCTGGCCCATACGGCTTACGGCGCGCTCGTCGCCAACAGCCGCGGCGACGCCAACTCCGCTGTCTGTGACGGCTATTCCTACGCCTACGAATACCTTCTTCAGAAGGCGGGCATCCGGAGCACCATCATCGCGGGCCGGGCGGGCGACACAGAGGAATCTGCCGGTCCCCATTCCTGGAATCTTGTCGAGCTCTCCGGGGAGTGGTACGAAGTGGACTCCACCTGGAACGACATCTCCGCCGAGGAAGCCCTAAACTCCGAGGAGGAGTACAGCGAGATCGCGGAAGAAGCAATGCGAAACGAGTGGTACACAGACAGACTCAGACATTTCCTCTATGGTGTAACTACAGAGCAGATCTCCTCTTTTGAGCCGGGCAAATACTACCGGTACACCAACGACCGCGGATGGGTCAGTTTCCTGAGCGACTCCGTCCACATCCGCCATACGCAGGAAGATTCCGCCTCTACCGGCGATTACATGACCCCACTGGCTCCCACCGCAGAGGGAACGCGGTTTTCGTACGAGAACCTGAAGGATGGAAATGAGGATGGAGAGTGAGAATTTCCTGAGGCCAAAATATTGCTGATAACATCAAAAGGCGTGTGAAGTTCGATACTTCACACGCCTCTTTTTTCTGCGTTATTGCCGCTTTCAGCGGCAGGCGATATTCGCCGCGGCTTTGTCAGACGGAAAGTCCGCGGCGGCGACTCGCTTCGCGAGCCCTGACATATGCCGGTCTGTTCGGGATTACTCCTCTTTCAGCTCTTCTTTCACTTCTTCAGTTGCTTCCTCCGCTGCCTCTGCGACGTCCTCTGCGGCATCCGCCACATTCTCCGCAACATCAGCTGCCGCCTCCGCAGCCTGCTCTTCCGCGCTGTTAAGCTTCTCGGAAACCATCTTCTCCGCGGCTGCCAGCTGCTCTTTAATCTTGGCCAGCTCTTCCTCAGACATCTTGGAGATCTTCTGGCTCAGCTCGTCGATGTTGATGCCTCTCTTGTCCATATTCTGCTTGAAACTGCTCTGGAGATCCTTGCTCATCTCCTTACCCTGCTCGACAGTGAGCTCGCCCTTCTTGACCAGCTCGCCGATGATCTCCTGGCCTTTCTCCACAGTAATAGCTGCCGCACCTACGCCGGCCAGAAAGAACTTCTTGATTCCGTCACCTAACTTATACTCTGCCATTTTATCCTCCTTATCATTATGGGACTCCCCATAGTTATCTGAGTCTTTGCAGCACCATCGCTGCTTTCTTTCTCTACCTTCTTTTATTCTACCTACAAAAGTGTATTCCTTGTGATGACCGGATAAACAATCTATTAAGAGAATAAAAAAAGTATGGCTCAGTCAGAGCGCCCGGAGCGAGGCGCCGCGCCCAGATACTCCTCCAGCGTGATCCCTTTCTCCATGATCTCCTCCGCCGCCTCAGCTCCGACATAGCGGTAATGCCACGGCTCACCCTTAATTCCCGTGATATCCGACTTATCATAAGGATAGCGCTTTATGAAGCCGTATCGGCTTCCGTTTTCATCCATCCATTTCCACACTTCGCTCGACGATTCGTTGTCTTCTTCCTCGCTGGAAATGTCCACACACATCCCGGTCTCATGTTCGCAGGTCCCGGGCTCTTCCACCCGCGCGAGCGCCAGCTCCGTGGCTTCCTCCCTGCTCTTTCCGTAACTGATATAGTCCTCGATCTTGTCGCTGAGCTTCTGCGCCTGATCCTCGCGCGATCTGTATCCTTCCGACACTTTCGGGCTGAGCCCGTCCGCGCGCATCTCGTCAAACATAGCCTGAAGGTCCGGATAGATCCTGCTGTCCACGGACTGGCCGTATCGCAGCTCCGTCAGCTCCCCGCTGTACTCCTCTTCCAGCGGGTGGTCTCTGTTGACCAGGATCAGTCTCCAGTCATCAGACTGTTTGAACTCCGCCTTGGCCGGTTCCTTCTTCTCACCGTTCTGAACTGTCGTGTCCCGAATGGCGATTTCCGTGGGATCAAATCCGTAGAAGAAATTGTTGACCCAGAAAGCGACGCCGATCACAACCACTATAATGGCCAGAGCGGCAAGGACTTCATTTCTGTATTCGCGCCACATTCTCCCGCGCCCGATCTTCTCGGGATCTTTTCTCTTCTCTGTGTCCGCCATCAGATTTCCTTTGCCTCGAAATCATTGAACTATTATGAACAACATCCCCCTATTATTAAGAGAATGTTACGTATAAAGTATACTATGTTTCGAATAATTTGCAAAGGCAATCTAAGCACAGAGACCGCCATTCACATCTTCGAATGACGGTCTCACAGGGAATGCTCATCTATGTTTAGTTCAGTTCAGTTTGGAATATCCGAAGCTGTTGCAGATCGCGTCGATCGGAATATGGTCCTTGCACATCTTGCACTCCGTGGCGTTGTAGCTGCGGTAATCCGGAAGGTCCTGGATCTTATACAGGGAATGGACCTGCTGCCCGAAGATCTTCGTAGGCACCGAGAAGATCGCGGTAATTCCTACCACCGTGCCTCCGTAATAATCAATGCTCTCGCCTGCGCGCAGGATCGTCTGTCCGGTGGTCGCAGAGGCAAGAAGGAGAAGTACATGCTTACCCTTGATCATCATCTCGGAATTCTCACGGAAGATCATCTGGCCTCGATTATCAAACTCGGGAGAATAGACATAAATTGTCTTGTGCGCGTTCATGGACATGATTCCCGCCTGGGTCAGCTCATCAGCCAGATAGGCGCCGATGACTTCCATTCCGTCCATGCAGACGATGGTATCCACGATCGTCGTCGCCGCATAAGTACTGGCCATCGCTCTCGCCGCAGCCTTGGCCTCACTCTGCCTGGTCTTCATGGTCGTCATGTCGATATAATAGTTGATGTGGGAGTTTGGTGTTACAAAATGTCCGGGAATGACTTTCATAATAACGTCCGGAAATTTTCTCGATCTCATCTTTGTGTAGGTCTGCATAAACACCTCCGTTCTGCGGACGCGCCTTTCGACGCAGCCGAATTAACTGTTCATGTACTCTCTATCAGTTATTATACTATGCTTTTGCATCTTTTGCACAAAAAATCGCGTCGTTTCACTCATTTTTTAACCAAAATACTCAATTTTGCTGTTTTACGGGGTCCGAAAGGACTTTCTCTTTTTTTTCGTAAAACTTTAGAAGTTTTTCATTCTTTCTAAAGAGTTTTATAACATCTATCGTGTATAGTATGTCTTGTAAACAGAGAGAAACATTTCCCCCTCTTTAAAAACTCTCAATGTTTAACAAGATTTACATTTCCCCCTTTCAAGACAGGGCTGCCGCAAATGCGGCAGCCCTGTTTCGTTGTGCTTATCACTATTTTGTTAATGATTTAATCTATTTCCATCTCGACCGCATCTTCCAGTGTCAGCTTTCCGCCCACCGTGCCTGCGTACCGCCCCTGCCTCTTGGCAATGTTGACGGTGATCGTCCCGCCCGGCTCCTCGAAGTTGAAACCGTGGAAGCCGTCTTCCTTCTCCCGGCTCAGATACCAGGCCGCGGCCAGCGAACCGCTCCCGCAGGAGGATTCACAGCAGACCGAGTCGGACGCCGCCACATAGACGACAGGGGTCAGGCGATCGCCGCTGACAAACTGGACGCCGAAAGCGCTGTAGTTCTTTCCGAACTTATCGATCATGCGCCTTGCGAACGCCTCGTCGAACTCTTTGTCCACGCAGATCATATGCGTGATGCCGCGGGATATGACGAGCGGATACAGCTGATCCGCCTCCTCGCCCACCATCTCGAGCATTTCCGGCATAGGCATCTGTGCGGCGCTGGTCTCCCGGTCGAGGTCACAGATCACTTCCAGCTGCTCGCGCGTGCCGCTCATCTCTATTTTGCAATGGTCGATGTCCTTCTCCCTGCACAGCAGATAGCCGAATGACCGCGCCGCGTTTCCGCAGAACTCGCCGCCGGCCATCTCCAGCCTGCCCAGGCTCTTTCCGTAGAGCGGGCGGGTCTCAAATCCGACCTGCTCGGCCCTGAGCGACGGATCCGCCATGATGGCGGCCGCGACCTTTGCCCGCTCCGATTTCGGAACGCCGCTTCGCACGATCGCTGTTCTGTTGCCTGCCGGATCTGCCATTACCACTGTAAACTTCATGCTGTCTTACTCCTTCTGCTGATTGCCTATATTGGTGAACTCTTCTTTAGATCCCACGCCTTACCCGTTCTCCGAAAATCTGGCCAGGAACCTCTTTGTCCTCTCCTCCTTGGGATTGGAGATGACGTCCTCCGGCTTGCCCTCTTCGACGATATACCCGCCGTCCATGAAGATCACGCGGTCCGCCACGTCCCTCGCGAAAGCCATCTCGTGGGTGACTATGACCATGGTCATGTGCTCCTGGGCCAGCTGCCGGATGACCTTCAGGATCTCTCCGGTGAGCTCCGGGTCAAGGGCCGACGTCGGCTCGTCAAAAAAGAGAATGTCCGGGTTCATGCACAGCGCCCTGGCGATGGCGACACGCTGCTGCTGGCCGCCGGAGAGCTGCTGCGGGTAATATTTTTCCTTGCCTTCCAGGCCCATCTTGACGAGAAGCTCTTTTGCTTCCTTTTTTACTTCCGCGGCGTTTCTCTTCTGCACGTGAATGGGCGCGTCGCAGAGATTCTTGAGCACGGTGTAGTGGGGAAACAGGTTGAACTGCTGAAACACGAGGCCGAAATAGCTCTTGATCTTCCTCAGCTCCGAAGCCGGCGCGTAGACCGTCTTTCCCTCTGCATCGTTATGTGCGGCGACTTCTCCCAGATAGCTGAGCTCGCCGCTGTCCATGGTCTCCAGCATGGTCGCGCAGCGAAGAAGGGTGGATTTACCGCTTCCCGAGGGACCGATGATGGCCACGACTTCGCCCTCTTCCACACTGACCGTAATATCGTTGAGCACCTTCAGAGTGCCGAAAGATTTGCTTACGTTCTTAATCTCAAATAAACTCATTTCCGCCCTCCGTCAGTTATAGTAGCTCAGCCGCTTCTCAATATAGTTCATAAAGAGCGTGACCACAAGGTTGAAGATGTAATAGAATACGCCCGCCACAAACAGAGGCATGAGGCTGGACATAGCCGCGGATACCTGCTTGGCGTACGTGAACATCTCCTGATAGGCGAGCACGAAAGCCAGAGAAGTATCCTTGACCAGGGTGATGACTTCGTTGGTGACCGGCGGGATCGTCCGCTTGATCATCTGCGGGAAGATGATCTTGAGGAAAGTCTGCACCTTCGTGTAGCCCAGCACCGTGGCGGCCTCCGTCTGGCCCACAGGGATGCTCTGGATTCCCGCGCGGAAGATCTCCGCGAAGTAGGCCGCGTAGTTGATGGAGAAACCGATCAGCGTCGCGTACAGTCTCCAGCTCGTGGAGAGCTTGAGGCCGAACAGATAGTAAGGGCCGTAAAAGACCACGATCAGCTGCAGCATCAGAGGTGTTCCGCGTAGTACGGAGATGATTCCCTGGATCAAAATAGAGAGCGGCTTTAACTTGCTCATCCGCCCCAGCGCCACCAGTATGCCCAGAGGCATCGAAAACAACAGTGTGAAGAAAAAAATGATCAGCGTTGCTCCGAAACCGGACGCGATCTGCTTAATGACAGTCAAAAGGCCCATAAATCCCCCTTAGCATGTGGTAGTGTTTTTTCGTAGATAAAGACCGCCTGCGCTCCTTCCCGGAGCTCAGGCGATCAAAATGAACGTATCTGTTCTTCCCGGCTGCTTTTCAGATCTGTTTACGATCTTGTACGGATCTGTTTAAGGTCCTGTCCGGCGGCCGGTTCGTATTTGCGATTACTCAGTGATAAGCATATCCGGAAGATTGTCGTCCGCATAGTTCTGGGCAATCTTCATGACGGTTCCGTCTGCGAGCATCTCATCATAAGTCTCCTGGACCTGGTCCCTGAGCGCTTCATTTCCGAGCTTGAAAGCGATTGCGTACTGCTCTGTGGAGATGGGCTCGTCCAGAATACGGAAAGTATCGGGATTGTTCCTCATCTGGTAGCGGGCAACGCCGATATCTACAGCGACTGCGTCTACAACGCCGGCCTTCAGATCCATGAAGCAGGTGTCGTAGCTGGGATTTCTCTGCAGCTCAGCAAATGTTCCGGCGAGCTCTGCCAGCTCATCGCTCTTAAGAGCGTCCTCCGCGGAGGAGTTACTCTGCGCGATCACGACCTTGCCGGCGAGATCTGCCGGTGTCTGAATATCGGAATCGGCCACGACTGCAATAACAATACTGTTATTGACATAAGGCTTGCTCCATGTATAGGCATTTATACGCTCCGGGGTTGAGTAAGTCATACCGTTCCAGATGCAGTCGATGGTGCCGCTGTCGAGCTCGGCGTCCTTGTTGTCCCAGTTGATGGGCTGCTTGACCAGCGTCCAGCCGCGGCGCTTGCAGAGCTCTTCCGCCAGCTGCAGGTCAAAGCCCGTGTAATCGCCTGTCGCCTCGTCGAGGTAGCCGTAAGGCGGATACTCGGCGTCAAAACCGACGATAAATTCTGTATCTTCCGCGCCTTCCGCTGCGGGCGCTTCTGCCGCTGCATCAGCTGCGGGTGCTTCTGCCGCTGCGTCTGCTGCGGGCTCTTCCGCTGCCGGCGCACTGTCACTGCTTGCCCCTGTCGATCCGCCGCATGCCGCGAGTGAAATCGCCATCACGCCTGTGAGGAGCATTGCTGCAAACTTTTTCATCATCTCAAAATCCTCCCAAAAATGAAAACTGAATTCCTGCGGCGAAGCGCCTGCCTCCGGGCAGGTCACTTGAGCGTATCAGCGAGATAGCATGCTAAAGTGCCGCATACTGTAGTATAGTATCACGCTAAAGTGCTTTTGTAAACACTATACGCGAACCAAATTGCAGAAAGAAAAGCCAAAAAAGCGACCGCCGGCAGAAGTCCGCTCCGGTACAGATGGACCATCAGATTCTCGCTGACCAGCACTCGGCAGCCATCTCTGTTTTCGCTCTCGCCGACGCTCTTATCGCCTGCTTTCTTTTCTCCGGTCCCCTTATCTCCGGCTCCCTTATCCTCTATTCCTGCGAGTCCGCTGCTTCGGTTGCCGGCTCCGTCGATGGCGACGGCGCGCAGCGTCTGCCAGCCCTCTCCGGCCCGGATCGTGACCGGCACCTGGCCGCCGTTTCTGCCCATGATCTCATCCAGCTCCTGCCTGCCCATCACTTTTTTCTCTACGACAGCATCCTTTTCGTCCGTGATCAGGATCTCCAGCTCTTTCAATTCCATGTTGTCCGACGGCACGAGATTGACCACCAGGCTGTCGGCCACAAACCGGCGCCCGTCCACATCTTCCCCGGCAAGGCGCACCTGCGGCGGCGTCCTGTCCACGGCCCAGGTGGGAGAGTACCCCGTCCCTCCCCGGAACCTTCCGGGACTTCTGCTCAGATTCCCCGCCTCGTCCTCCGACTCGATCAGAATGCTGTATTTTCCCTCTTCACAATAAGCCGAAGGCTCAATCTGGCAGATATACTTCATGCCTTTCGCGCTCTTCTCCTGCAAGACCCTGTAATCTGTGCCTTCTTCAAGGACCCGCGCGCCGGAATTCTTGTACAGCGTGATCTTCCTGCTCTTTACGGGCGACACGTTGTACTCGGCAACGACAAAAGGACTCTGCGCATCCGTATAATAGCCGTTCACGATCTCCATAGTGCCGGCGTCTTCCGAAAGATCGTAGACCGACCCGAACCTGTTCACGATCAGATTTCTGCGGACCCGGCTCCGGTTTCCGGCGAGATCGCACGCCGTCCCGTACAGCACGCAGATTCCGTCTGCCTCTTTGTCTTCCGGCAGATTCGGCAGGATAACGCTTCCGTCGTCGTCCCCGGACGTCCCGTCCCTGCACTCCATCAGAGCTCCGCCGGCCGTAAGATTCCTCCAGGCCGCGTACAGGGAGCCGGGGGCTATATTTTGGTCCTCACACAGCAGTACCGGCGTGATCCCGCTTCCATAGGCGCCCATCTCGCGCACCGAATCCCTGTCAAAACAGAGCCGCGGCGCCGTCATATCAATGACAAAAGGATCTTCGTAGACGGGCGCTGCAGTATTTCCCGCCAGATCCATGCAGGCGCAGTGAAGCGACCACTTCCCTTCCTCCGTAAAGGGCACCTGCGCCTCGTAGACGGAAACCGGTCCTGTCGTCCGCCCGTCCCACTCCTGCGCCACTTTCCGCAGAGCCCTTGCGTACGGGAAAATCTGCACGGCTCGCTCATCCGGCGACAGATCCGTGATGCGGACGGTCGCGCAGCGCGGCCTGTTGTAATACATCCCGTTCCTCACATCTTCGTTGTCCCAGATCACCTCGATTCGCGGCGGAATCCGGTCGATCACAAATTCCTGCGGCGCCTCTCCCGCATAGGTCACCGACGCGGCGTTCCCAACTGCGTCCGTCCCGCTCACTTCCAGCGTATACTCCCCGTCTGCGGCAAATCGGACTTCCTTAACCCACTGGTCTGTACCGCCCCGCCGCTTCCATTCTCCCTGCTGTGCTCCGGGCGACGTCACGACCAGCTTCCCCGGGTCAAAACCTCGCTCCCGCACCTCGATCGTCGCTTTCCTCGCTCTGTCAAAATAGTGCCCATTCCGCACCTCATTGTTATCATAAGTGACATGGACCACCGGTGCGGTCGAATCGATCCCCAGCATCATGGTCCCGCCATCCCCCGGGTCAGAGCGGTTCCCCGCATTGTCCGTTGCGATGACCGTCACCTCTATGTCATTGCTCTCCCAATCGCCTCCCGCCGGAATCCGGATCTCTGTGCGGAACCGATAAACAGGCGCATAGTTGCCTCCATCTGTCCACTCTGCCGGGCCTGATTCAACCGGATCTGCGGCGGAGTCCCCTTCGTCGATTAATCCTGTCGATTTCCCTTCTGCGGGCTCCGCCGAGTTTTCTTCGCTGATCGGTCCCGCCGATGCCTCTTCTCCCCAGAAAAGCACCTCCTCCTTTACGGTTTTTCCGTTGATCTTCACCGCGCAGTATACTTCCCGCAAGCCGGATGCGCCGTGCTCCCTGTCCGGATCGGCCGCCAGGATCTCCAGATTAACCGCCCCGTTATACAGGCTTCTTCCGTCCGCTGTCCGGGAACTGACCGGCGCCACCGCGCGCACCACAGCTACTGGCGCATCAATATCCACCTCCGGCAGCTGCGTATCCAGATAAAAATCCACCGTCCTCTTAAGCAGAGCGGATACATTTCCGGCGCGGTCCCTCAAAACCCAGTTCTCAATCCTGAAAACCTGCCCTCCGTGAATCCGGATCTTACCCTCACAATTGCCTCGGAAATTGTTCGGACTCGGCGGCGCCTCATTCTTCTCTCCCGCCGTGGACAAGAGTCTGCAGGAAGCGCTGACCGGAGAAGTATCAGACGCCGTGTACTCGATCACAGCTTCCCGCTCTCTCCGGAAAGGCATAAATCCATCTCCTGAAGACGCCCATCTCCTGCCGTGAGATGCCATTCTGCAGTAGATTTCTCCATCTTCATTCGCAATGCTGATTTCTCCCTTCGGAACCGCCGTGTCGACCACCTTCCGGCCGGACATAAAAGTCCCTTCCTGCGCATTTACGCAGACAAATTCCGACAGCTCTTTTTCCGCATTGCCGCTTTCGGTTCCCCCACCGGATCCGTCCGAATCGCCGCCTCCGGCGAACACGAGCGGGTTTCCTGCCTTATCCGTTCCAGCGAATCCGAACCTGTACACGCCGTCCGGCGTTCCCTCTCTGCCCGGAAACTTCCGCAGTGTCATAAGAACTTCTTCCGGGTTCCCTTCTTCGGCGCCTTCGCCCTCTTCATTGGCTCCGCTGCTTTCACCGGAATTTTCTCCACTGCCTTTGCCGCCTTCTTCGGCGCTCCCGCGCCTCACCTCGCACTCTTCCCGGACAGCTTCGCCGGGTCCCGGCATCACTTCCTCGCAGCAACTCCCGCCCGGGACCTCTGAAAAGGCGGTCCGCATCTCGATCCTCCCGGGCTCCAAATTGGCGTCGCTCACTCTCAGAGTGATCGTGATCGCCGGCACTCCGTCCCCGTATTGCCCCGAATCTTTTCCAAAATATACAATGTCCTTCTCTGCATCAATCCCCGCCGGGTTACCGATGGGCTTGTTTATGCTCGCCTGCGCCACCGGAGAAACCGTATCCCGCACGATTCGTGATCCGAAACTGCAGCTTTGCTCGTCCGCCTGTTCTGTCCGCGCGGTTCCATCCGTCTTTTCACCTATGCCGGCACCCGACGAATCCGGCTCGCCGGGGCCCGGCTCGCCTGCGGGTGCTGCCCCCGGCACGTCGGCGCCTGTCATTCCGTCCTCCACCGCCGACAGGAAAACCTCTCTGACAACCAGCGCGTTTCCGGCTCTGTCCCGTCCGAAAGCGCCAAACTGCACCGCCCGGTCTTCCTCCACAAGAAAAGTCCCTTCTCCGCACGCAAGCGCGGCTCCGTTTTCTTTTCTCATGAGCTTGAACTGTCCCGGATCCACTGTCATTTCCGCGTCGGCACATTTATCGCTCACGCGCAGCGACACCTCAATATCCCCGCCAAAATAGTAAGCATTCTTATCGCTCTCGGCACCGCTTTCCTCCGTCGCTGGCTTTATTTCGCCGCTGCCTTCTGTCGCTGACTGGGTTTCGCCGCTGCCTTCTGCCGCAGTCTGTGTGCTGCTGCTTTCCCGGTACCGGAAGCCTTTCGCATCACTACTTCTGTAGCAGATCTCGCCGACCGGCGCCGTCCGATCTAAAATTTTCCGTCGCGCCCAAGCTATTCCCCGGTCTGTCACAGCCGCTCCTTCCGCATCCTGCGTGCATTTGCACTCCGGAGAGAGCAGGAGCGGATTTCCGGCCAGGTCCTCGCCGGATATCAGCCAGCCGCTGTAAGTTCCCTCCGCCGAAATGGATGCGGCCGCCTCTGCTCCCTGTCCCGTGATCTGCCTGGTGGCAGGAGAACTCTCTCCTTCCCCCGCCTGAAAACAGTATTCCATACTCCAGGAAACCGGACCGACGTCCTCTATTTTGACGCGGGTGATCTGCCTCTTGTCGCTGTAGTACAGGTCCGTCCCGTCATAGATCGTCTTCGCGGGGATTTCCGTCTCCTGTTCGCCCTCGCAGCTGAAGGCGCGTATTTCCGTGATGACAGGAGGCTTTGTGTCAAGCACAAAGCCAAGCTGCGCTTCGCCCTCATTTCCGGCCGCGTCGGCGGCCACGGCAGAAACATGGATCATGCCGTCGGCAAGCTCCGCGATCTCCTCCGTTCCGATCGTGATTCCCAGTGACGCTTCGCCTGCGTGGGCCTCCATAGTTTCCTCTTCTTCCGCTTCGCCCGAGGGCGCCTCCGATTCTCCTCCCGCTTCTGCTGCAGCGTCTGTACTGTACTCCCTGCGGATCTGTCGGCCTTGCGAGTCTTCAATCACAATCTGATAAGAAATGATGCCTGTATCGCCCTCCCTGTCATCCGTGACCCGTACGCGAATCCCGGCATTGTCCTGTCTGCAGTAAATGAGTCCCTCCTCGTCTTCCTTTGTCTCCTCCGTCATCTGTATGGAAACGACAGGGGCTTTCTCGTCCGGAACAGGCGGATCTTCCTCGGACCCGGGTTCTTCTTCCGGCGCCTTTTCCACCGTTTCATTTGTTCCTGCCGCCCCCGCCTGCTCCATGAGCTCCGCCGCTTCGGAACTCGAGGCTGCATTTGCGCCATCGTCTGCAACCGGTACTTCTGCAGCCGGCGCTTCTGCTGCCGACACGCTCTTTCCGATCACCAAAATCCATACTCCTGCGGCGGCAAGCAGCAGAATTCCTTTTCGCCTTCCCGCATCAGATTTCAGCGTGCTCCGAAGCCTGCCGCCCAGTTCCTCGCGAAGCACAAGAATTCCCGCCGCCACGATGGCCGCCCCCGCCGTGATCAGGCACAGAACCGCCATGACTTTGCTGATTTCTTCCCAATAACTCCAAATATTCATTCATACTCCTCATTTTCGCCTCTCCGATTTGCTTTTATTACTGTTTCTGTTTCCTGCCCTACAAGGAATCTATCGCCATCCGCAGTTCCTCCCGGATCCGCTCCGGGACCTGCACCCGGCCCTTTTCCAATTCATCCATAAATTCCACTGCCGCCTCTGTCACCTCCTTCATCGCATCCGGATCCGCTTCGACCTCCTCAAATCGGTCCGGAAAAAGCGCCACTTCCGTCACCGCCGCCCTGCAGACCGCCGCCGCGAAAATCCCCTCTCCCGACCCAAGCGCATCCTTGATGGCTACCCGCTCCAGCCCTCTCCATCCTTCGATCCTCTCCCGCGTCCACGTCTCGCTCAGCACCACTCCCATGGCCTCCGCCACCTTCCTCCCTTCCCCCCACAGACCTGCCGCCCGCCCCGCATTTTCAAAAGCCGCTCTCGCCGCCTCCATCCCCCCTTCCCAACAGGCAAAATAGCACCACCCCACCTCCATCTCAAACCGCGCATACTCTCCCGGCCTCCTTTCCCTTATTCGGCCGACACTGTTCGCCGTATAGAAAACACTCTCCAGCGCCTCTTTTTCCTCCCTCGTGATGGCATAGTCTCCCATCAGCTCTCTCAGAAAATCCAGATGCGCCTCCGAATCCACCGGCCGCGCTCTCACAGCCCGCCTGTAGGCTTCTGTCTTTTCGCTCAGTCCCTGTTCTTCCTGCGCATTCCTAATCAGCATTCGATACTCCCTCTCGCCCGCCTCCGCCGATGATGCGGCCAGCATTCCGGAACAGACCAGAAAGATCACAGCCGAGGCAATCAGAAGTGTGAATTTTCTCCACATTGTGTCTGCATGGACAACCCCTGCACTTGTTCCGTCTGCTCTCTCACACATTCTTATGACGTTGTAGAGTGCTTTCTCCAACTCCGTGCAGGACGAGTACCGCATGGACGGGGCGACACTGCAGCAGCGGAGCAATGTTTTGGCCATATAAGAGAAGCTGCGGGGGGCCCGCCCTCCTGCGGTCGCACCACCGAACTCTTCAAGCGGCCTGAGCCCGGTTTCGAGGGGCGGCCGGCCGGTGATCATATGGTGCAGCACTGCGCCGATCCCATAAATGTCCGTTCTCTCATCGGACTGCTCCCACCCGCCGTACTGCTCCGGCGCCGCATATCCCTCGGTGCCCAGCCGGCTGGTGTCCTTCCCGGCGCCTTCCCTGTATTTTCTGACTGCGCCAAAATCCACCACAACCAAGGCTCCATCCGAACGAACCAAAATATTGGCCGGCTTGAGGTCGCGATAGATCATGGGCGGATTCATCCGGTGAAGCCTTCCCAGAATGGCACACAGCTGCACGCCTGCTTCCGCCGCTTCGCGGATGCTGAATTGTTTCCCTTCCTCCAGGATCTGTTGCAGCGACCGCCCTTCCACATATTCCATAACAAAGCCTGCAAAGTCTCCGCTTTCATCACTTACGCACTCAATAAAGGTTGGGATTCCCTTTCCGTGAATTCGTTCCTCGAAGCTGTTTTTCCCTGCACCGCTGCCGGCTTGCTTCTGCGAGTTCCTGCCAAGTAACTCCAGAACTGCGGCTTCTGCCCGCAATTGTTCTGCAGCTTCTTGCAGGTCTTCCGGCTTACTGCTGTCATCCCTGCGCAGAATCTTCATCGCATAATTCTTCCTGTCTGCCCTGTCGGCCACTAAATAGACGATACTTGTACCGCCGCGACCAAGCTCCCGGAGAATCTCAAATTGATCCACAGATCTCCGATTCTCATTAGCATTTTTATTCAATTGCTTACTCCTCGAATTAGTCCGCGAACAGCGGAATGAACAGAAGCTGCGGATCAGATTCTGCAGCTTCTGAAGAAGCCCGTTCCCTGAAAACAATCAGGGCCGGGCATCAGACGTCGGTCTCCGTTGGATACCGGCGAGATAGATTTATTATTGAATAGATAACCATTGAAAGTCAAGGCTGGATTTGGAGCGCGATCCGTGCGCAGGACTGGAATGGCAGTGCAGATCACCTCACCCGCGCAACATCAACTGCATCCCGACATCAAAGGCCCTCCCCTCAACGCACTCGCTGAGCCAATACGCCATCGTCACATCGTCCTGCGTCCGCAGCGTAAATTCCGGCTGGCGGACCGCCGTGTGGATCGTGCCGCCCTTGTACATGGAGAGCGGCCTGTGCCACTCGTGAATAAAGAAGGAAAACTCCGGACTCAGCTTTCGAAGCTCTGCAATCATTTTCTGCATCTGCCGGTAGTAGTCCTCCTGGATCTGCGTATCCGTGTTGTAGACCTTGTTGGTCATGTCGTTGTAAAACGCGCTCAGAAGATAGTCCGTCACCGAGCCCGAATACAAATACCGAAACCGGCTGGCCTGGCGCCTGCAGACGCCGCGATACCATTCAAGGGTCAGATTTTTGCCGCCCACGTCCTTCCACAATTCCTCCCTTGCATTCCAGACGTCTCGCAGCGTGTGCTTCCAGTTTTTGTACAAGAGCTGGGCGCTGTCCGAGAAGAGTGTCACATCGCGGCAGGCCGGATAGAATTCGCCGACGATCTGCTCCGCGAGAGCGGGCACAGCGAAGGCCCCTGCACTCTCCCCTGCGATCAGAAGCTTTTCTGCGGTGGGAAAGAGTTTCTTGCCGTATCGCATCGCCGCCATGAAGTTCTCATATCCGTGAAAATAGAGAACGGCCTCATCTCCCTTTTTTGCCGAGCCGTCTTCGCTGTCCTCGAGAACATGGTAGATAAACCGGTTGTTTCCCACGTGCATATCGCCGGTCGCATAGGTAATGATCACAAAATTCCAGTCGTCAAAGGGATTATCGCCCCCGTTTTTCGTGATGCCGACATTGATGTTCATGACCTGCGTAAAGAGCCGGAGATTATTCCAATAATAGTTGGGAAGCCACGCCGCGACGCTCCCGCCGTTAACGGGCCGGGCCGCCATGTATTCGTTGATGGCGATGCCTCCGCCCGAGAAAAAGACGCAGAGCTTATCCGTCGTTCCCTTCCTCACATAAATATGATAGTCGGATCCGTCGGCGCACTTTCCTTCCGGAATCGGCACTTTGTACCACACTTTCGCGGCGGGCTCGCCCACCAGAATGGGAGCTTCCTGCCCCAGCTCATAAATTCCTTTGGAAATAGATTCCTCGACCAGGTTTCCGATCCGGACCATCCAGTTCTTTTTGTTTTTTCCGTTTTCCATAAACAATCCTGTTAAAGGTTGAATAGCTTCTGTACCGCGCTCCTGAGATCCCTGAAGCGGAAGATCACGGCTGCGCAGGCCTCGATTAGCAAAAGCGCCATGCTCGCCACAGCCGGGAATTTGACGGGATTCATATTCGTCAGTACCGGAATGATCTGCAGCATGGACAGCAACATCGTCACAAAAATATATATAATATACTCTTCCAGCCTCAGTTTCGCACCCCGGCCCACCGCGATCGTAACAAAGACCAGCAGGACAAATCCGATCGGAAGCACAAAAGCCACGGACCAGCCGTGCCAGCCTGTCAATGCATCTGTCAAAAGACAGACCGCCATGGCAAGATACGTCTCGACTGTCAATGTTTTGATCAGGTTGTTGCGATAGTATATGCCTACCATCAGATCCCCCCAGGCGATCAGCGCGCCCAGGATCGCAAACGGAACCCACGGCAGATCAAAGTTGCAGAGGAGCTCCAGGGCCAGCATTATGATAATGAAAGTCAGCAGGCAGAAGGTCGCCACTTTCACTACTGACATGTGCGTAAACCTGTTTCTCTGCAGGACTGGAAAGGCGCCCGGCTCGGGATCCCCGGTCAGCCTGCCGCCGCACAGCGGGCACTCGGTCTTGTCGCCCTTGATACTGATCCTGCATTTGGAACAATACTGCATTACGGCGCCTCCTTTCCGGCTGGATCCGCCTCAGCATGCGCAGCCGGCACAGCCCGGTCAAAGTCATTGCTCTCCAGCACGACCTCGATCCCCATATCCACCATCTCCCGGAAAAAGTCCCGGATGACCGGCTGCTGGATAAAAGCGGAGGCGACGCCGAATACCAGCGCGTCTTTGAAAGAGCACAGGCAGACCTGCACCGAGGGCGCTGCCATAAAGCAGCTGAACTTCTGAATATAAGGTTCCATCTCCTCAGGAACCGAGATCTTTCCCACATTTGAGATCGTTCCGGTGATTCCCCGCTGCGTCTTTGCGTTGATCGCCGAAATGACCAGATTTTTAATCGGAAGCGGCACTACTTTGACCGCGATGTTGTGCTCCAAAGCCGCGTAGGAATTCATCGTCAGTTCGATCTGGTCCAGCCGCAGCTGTTTGCTGAAGGATTCCCGCACGACTGTGATGATGCTCTCAAGCGTCCCGTCGTACAGGGCCGGATCGAAGACCACGTTGATGACGCCGAAGAAATTGCGCGCCGTCTCGGAAGGAAAATAGTTGCGCAGGTTCACCGGAACGCTCAGCACAATGGGGAGCTTCCTGTCGCGCACTGACATCTCCCCGAGCGCCGCCTTGATGAACAGCGCTGTGCTCAGCTCCGCCACCGTCGCGCCGCGCTCCCTTGCCGCAGCAAGAAAGGAGGCCACGGAGACAGTTCCCTCCAGAAGGTGATTCTGCAGGTTCTCGTCCCGATCTCCGCGCAGATGATAAGCCCTGGCCGGAGTCGAATTCTGCCCCTCGGGTTTTCGCTTCTCTTTTTTGTAATACTTGCCGAAGGCGTCGTCCTGCCGGTCGCTCCCCGCCGCCCTGCTGACGGCCATCTGCAGCTGCTCCACCCCGTAACGGACCCGGATATACTCCGTCAGGATCGCCTTGAGAAATTCAAAGGCCCCTGTCCCGTCCGTCAAAACATGGAACATCTCCAGGTTGATCCGCCGCCCGTAATAGTTGACCCGATAGAGCAGGTCTCTGCGCCCCTCTCTGTAGATCGTATCCAGTGCGGGCAGATTGTCCGGCGTCACTTCCACGTCCAGACCACTCTGGTCGAGATAGTACCAGAACATCCCTTCTTTCAAAATACTGCTGAAATGAGGAAACTCCCTCGCCGCGGATGTCACGGCGCCCTGCAGGATCTCCGGGTCCACCTCTTCCTTCAGCTCACAGGTGATTCTGAAAACTCTCGAGTCGGAGCCGCCTGTCGTGGAGGGCACTATTTTGGCGGCGTTATCCAGTTGATACCATTTTGTCTGTGCCACTTTTCTACTCCTCTGTTGCCCTATCTGCCGGAAAACTCCGCCGGAGGGCTCTCGGCGTCTTGTCCGCTGAGAGATCACACATGCGTCACTTACTTGCCGAGGAAACGGAAAGGCTCCTCGTCCACAAGGAAATGCATGAGCTGATAGGCGCACATGATGGCCACTTTCTCTTCCTTGAGGATCCTGCGCACTTCGTCGCGGTCCGCCAGGACGATCTCGATATTCTCGCTGGCCTCCATGAAGCGGTCGCTGATCTCGCCGTCCGTGTACCCGTAAACGGTCGCGCAGGACTCATCAGTGAGACCCACAGTCGTGAAGCGGGGTTCCTCGAACATGGGATCCACATCCAGGGGCGTCAGCTTCAGGCCGGTCTCCTCGTGCATCTCCCGGATGGCCGCCTCGCGGTAGTCCTCCCCTTTCTCCACAAGTCCCGCCGGGAACTCGTAGACATAGTCGCCTATGCAGAAGCGATACTGGCGGATCAGCACGACTTTGTCGCGCGCCGGCCCGTAGATGCTGTAAATGATCACGCCGTCCGGATGATTTTCCCCGGTACGGATCTTGAGCTCGCTCTCGTTTTTGGCGCGGGAAGCGACGTAGTAATGGGACTGTCTGCCGTTCTTGTGCGTGACGTCCAGGTCGTAGAGATTGACAAATTTGTTGTTTGTTTTCTGTGTAATCTTGTCAATGGATACCATCGTGTTGTCCTCCTGATTTATTGAAGTACATGGCTCGCGGGACGAGCCGCGCAGCCGTGCACCTTACCTTCAAAACTCGCGGGGCGAGCCGCCGCGCCGCGTGCGCCTTAACTCTGAAGCAGCCCCGTCAGCTCTCCGTTTGACAGAATGCTCAGCCTCCTGGTCGCCCTTGAAACTGCCGTGTACAGCCTGTGTCTCGCCAGAAGATCGTCCGGATACATCTTCGCGTCCGCATCCGGCAGGATCACGCCGTCAAATTCGAGTCCTTTCACCAGATCGAGGGTGATCAGAAAAGTCCCTTTCCCCGGCAGCGCCTGGTTGCGGCTGATTATCTGCGGCGCCTTGTCGCCCAGAAGTTCCCTGATCTTCTCAAGGCTCCCCCTGTTTCCGCAGATGATGGCCGTGAGCCCTTCTTCCTCCTCCGCGGCATTAATGAGCGCCTTCAGTCTCCGCAGATAGTCATCGCTGTCCGCGCAGCCCATTTTCACCGGCGCCGTGCCCGGTCTCTGCACCGAAGCCGTATTGATCCGCTTCTCCCGCGGCAGAAGTCCCGTGAAGATCTCCGTGATCTCCGGCGACGACCTGTAGCTCGTGAGCAGCGGCAGTTCCACCGCTTCGCGGCCCTCTTCGCCGAACAGTTCCCGGATCTTTTCAAAGGACACCGTCCCCGGCCGGATCGCCTGGAACTCGTCTCCCAGCATCATAAACTTCGCTCTGTCAAAATATCGCCGCAGCACCATGAGCTGAGCCGCCGTGTAGTCCTGCACCTCGTCGATCATGACGTATTTCACGTTTTTGTCACCCATTCCGGTCAGCAATATTTTGAGCCAGATCCATTCCGCGCTGCTCAGCTTCTTTCTCTTCGTGAGCCTCTTGCCGATCTTCTCTATATCAAGAAACGAAAAATGCTCGATCGCACTGAAAGCGCCGCCGAATTCGTTCCTGATCCGGTTCTGCTCCCGCATGCCGGGCTCGTCCGTCTCCGCGTAAGGGTCCGTGCTGTTGAAAGCTGCGCCTGCCTGCTCTCCGGCGCCTCCCAGGTCTCCCATGCCGGCTTCTCCGCGGCCGCCGCGCTTTTCGTTTTCATCCCGCTCCATCCTGCGGATCTTGACCCGGGCGATCTCCGACAGCCGGTCAGCGAGAATGTGAAGAAGCCGGACGCCGGTCTCGATCTCTGAAAGGCTGTCCGCGACTTTCGCGATCTCTCTGCGGCTGAGGACGCATCTGCCCTTCTGCATGATGGGCCTGAAATCCTCCTCCTCGAGGCGGAGAGACTTCAGGTTTTTCTCTATTTTGCGCAGATCCGATTCCTTTGCAGGCTCGAAGGGGCCCTTGTCGGGCGCCTTGGCGATGTGGACAAAGTCCCTCCAGGTGATGGTCCTGGGATTCTCCTCGCCCAGATCCGGCAGCACCTGGTCGATATACTGGCGGAACACCGGATTGATGGTCAGCAGATAGACCTGCTCCGGCCGCAGGTTCTCCCTCTGCCGGTAGAACAGATAGGCGATCCTCTGCAGCAGGACGGACGTCTTGCCGCTTCCCGCGATTCCATTGACCAGGAGCACAGGGACATCGCTGCAGCGAATAACCGCGTTCTGCTCCTTCTGGATCGTCGCGGTGATCGCCTTCATCTTGTCCGTTCGGTGGCTGGCCAGCGACTGCAGAAGCAGCGGGTCCTCGATCGCCACCTGCGTGTCAAAAAAGGAATACAGCCTGTCCTCTTCCAGGTTATACTGCCTGCGCAGCTGCAGGTCCACGTCCACGCGCCTGCCCTCGACCATGTAGAAAGTCCTGCCATTGTCCTGGTTGTAATAGGTCTCCGCGATCGGCGAGCGCCAGTCGATCACGAGATGCTCGAAGGCGTTCTCCGACACTCCCGCGCTTCCAATGTAGTAGTCCTCCGGCTCTTCTTCCGGGTCAAACTGCAGCGTCACTCTGGCAAAATAGGGCGCCTTCAGCAGTCTTTTGACCCTGCCCAGCTTCTCTTTCGCCGCGTCCTGTTCGATATTGTACTGGTCAATGGAGTGGCTCATCGCCTCAAACTCGATATAAGTCTCCATGGAGTCCGTATCGCTGTCAAAATTCAGCGACAGGTTGCTCCTTATATCCTTCTTCTCCTGCGCGGCCTTCTCCGAGATCGACTTGATCCTCTCCTCCAGCTCGCTCTCCATCACGCGCAGCCTGCCGTGCGTCTGCGTCAGGTGGGCCTGCTCCTCTTCAAATATCTTCTTCTGAATTTTATCCTGTTCGTTCACGCGTCACTCCGTTTTTCTTGTGGGCGCCTTTTCAGCGGCGGAGAGCCGTGTCTGAAAGGCTGGTACATAATATTTAAGTATACATCTTCCGGCAAAAATAAGAAAGATTGCGGTGCGCATCTGTACCGCGCTTCGTTCTGGATATATAATACTTTCATTGAATGCAGAAGCAATATGTTCAGATTTAAGGACTGTCCCATTCAGCCGCAAAGGAGTTCTTCCATGCCCCAGTACAAAATCGATCCCGACCTCAGACAGCCTGCCTACCTGCAGCTCTATAACCAGATCCGCAATGACATCACAAGCGGAATCTGTCCCTACCACAGCAAGCTCCCTTCCAAAAGATTCCTGGCCTCGGAGACCGGCACAAGCGTGATCACGGTCGAGCACGCCTACGACCTCCTTGCTGACGAAGGCTACATCGAGTCCCGCCAGCGCAGCGGGTACTATGTCATCTACAAAGAAAATGAGTTGTTTCCTGTCGCCCCCTCCACCGGAGACGTTGGCCCGGCGATCCTTGGCTCCGCAACGGGCGGACTACGTCCTGCGAGCGGCAGCTCGGCGCCTGCCGGCGCCTCTGCAGCCGACGACGGCGCCCTCTCCGACCTCCATGAGATCACCGATATTCCCATCCGAGGGCCTATCGTCACCCCGGAGCAGGAACAGTTTCCCTTCAACATTCTCGCCCGAAAAGCCCGCAAAGTCCTGTCCGAATACGGCGAATCCCTTTTGGAGCGCTCGCCCAACAGCGGAACTGTCCTCCTTCGCGAGGCGATCGCCCGGTATCTGGCCCGCAGCCGCAGAATAAATGTCAGCCCCGATCAGATCATCATCGGCTCCGGTTCCGAATACCTCTACAACCTGATCGTCCAGATCCTCGGCCGCGAGCGCACTTTTGCTCTGGAGGATCCCTCCTACGAGAAGATCCGGCTCGTCTACGAGGCCAGCGGCGTGCACTGCGAGCTCCTGCCCATGGACCGCGAAGGCGTTCGCCTCAGCGCCCTGCGATGCTCGAAGGCGACCGTCCTGCACGTCACGCCCTTCAACAGCTATCCCAGTGGCATCACTGCCACGGCTTCCAGGCGCGCAGGCTATATCAAATGGGCCTCATCCAAAGACAGATTTATCATCGAAGACGACTTTGACTCCGAGTTCTCCATGTCCACCAAGGCGGAGGATACCCTCTTCTCCCTCGAGCCGCAGCGAAGCGTAATCTACATGAATACCTTCACGCGCACCATCTCGCCGGCGGTCCGTGTCGGCTACATGGTCCTTCCGGCCGAGCAGTGTGCTGCCATGTTAGAGAAGATCTCCATCTACTCCTGCACCGTTCCCGTCTTCACCCAGCACCTCTTGGCAGAGCTGATCGACAGCGGCGACTTCGAGCGTCACATCAACCGCGTGCGGCGCCGCAGGCGTCGAGTGTGACAGGGGGACGTATCAAGTGACACATTTTTTATAAAAAAACGTGTCAGCGGACACGTCCCCCTGACACAAAAAAACCGGGACCGTGAGTACGGCCCCTTCGTCCGACTCACGCCCGGATCATTTGATATCGCTCGCTGCCGAGCACGCGGAGCATGTGCTCCATCGGCGTAATATTCCCGTTATAACTGTGCTCCATTCCACATGTCGAGGCCCCGCTCGACAAAGCTGTTCCCAGCGTATCCGCCCTAACCGGCGTCTGCATCTGCCAGCTGTTCACATTGTGGAACACAATGGCAGGCATCTGATAACCGTTCATTTCAAACTGCTCTTTGGCGTTATCATACACTGTGCTGTTCGCGTCATGCACGCACCAGTTAAATTCCATATCCGAAAAAATATAGATCACCGACGGCAGTTCTTTCTGCTTCACGTTGAATTTCACCGCGGTTTGCAGGATCAGGTCAAAAACAGCTTCCAGATTCGTGCTTCCGCCCCACGGCAGTGTACTGATATACCTCAGTTTGTCGCGCAGGTTCGCGCCTTTGATTTCAACAAGGTGCGGCGTGCTCTCGAAGGTGATCAGGCGATTGTGGAAATATCCCCTGCACCTTTCCGCGCAGTACAGTCCCATCGACTGCGAGATCAAAGCGGGCACCAGCGACCCCCTGCCACAATACATGGAGCCCGATGTATCAACAACGCTGATGGCATTCGCGTCAGCCACTGCTCCCGGCAGATGTTTCCACAGCAGTTCTAACGTCTCCTGCCCCTCGGGATTCGCCGAGAACTCAAAATAGTACTTGGAAAAGAAAGGCCTCAGCACTTCATACGGAAACAGCGTGCCCGCATGGATCTTCTTTTCCCCCGCGCCCACGCCGGTCAGGAACTCCTCATAGCGTTTCCCGTCCTGACGCTTGAACGCCTTGCGATACTTCAGCATCGCCTGCGCCGGCACAGCCTCGTAATTGACCTTGTCCGGCTGCTTTTTCGTCAGCTGGCACTCCGTCAGTCCGATGCGCGCCCGGAGCGCCGTCACCCGCCGCCGATACTCTTTTTTGTCCATCTCCAGTGCGCTCATCAGTCTCTGTGCATTCCTGCGTGTGCGCGGGCTGGAAGTGTTATCCGAAGGCATCCACTTTGCCAAAAGAGAGATGTGCGCATTTTCTTCTCCCCCCTTCCGGCGTTTCAGCGCATCCTCATCTTCTTCCAGCTGCTTCCTGATCATCCGGACCATCTCTGTCTGGGCCGGTGTATCCAGAAGACAAAGCAGATCGTCCCATCTTCCAAATTCAGCTATGTAAGGTACATTCTTTGCGGCAGATTCCGGCCAGACGATTGCCACGTGCCGCAGCAGTGTGCGAAAAAGCTTTCGCTCGCCCATACCGCCTCGAATATCGCGCAGATAAAAGAGCAGCTTCATCGCAAGATCCGGTTTCTCAATGTACGCTCGTTCAAAGAGCTTAATCTGCTCCTCACGGCTGCGATACCGCATTCCGCCTGCCACGGCAAAGAAGTCCAGACATGCATCGCCGCTGCTTCCATGCGTTTTGGCTCCATTGAGCGTAAGTGTATAATCGGCTTCTTCTGCCAGCTCGTCCCAATAGTTCATCCGGTATCCTCTCTGTTTCGGAATATTTTGGCAGAGAATGGATCCCGTCGCCCGGACGCTGTACCGCTTGCAAATCCTTCTCTTGCACAGTGGTTTTTCCTCTGACAGCGCTGCTGTATGCGCCTTTATCCGGCCGGTAAACCTTTGTTCACCATCAAGCCTGTTCTCTGCCTGGCTTCTTTCTCAGAACTTTATTGTTCCCTGTCGATGATCTTATGATAGCAGAGACAATGACCGGTTTCCCTAAACCTGTCGTTTAAGTTTGATAAGGCCGGCTTGCCGGCTACAGATTCAATGCT
This sequence comes from Lachnospiraceae bacterium UBA4260, assembly GCA_002395235.1. GTDB lineage: Bacteria > Bacillota > Clostridia > Lachnospirales > Lachnospiraceae > CAG-791. The sequence continues at coordinate 45,139 of DGWK01000008.1, forward strand.
GCTGTCAGCGCCATAACAGCATGTCTAATTCGACGCCCCTTTGTCACAAATATCAAAATGTGTCACTTGATACGTCCCCTTGACACAGATTTTATGATATGATTAGCATCGATATTTCGTAACTGACAGAAAGGAACTGAGCATGAGCAAAACAAAAGTATACATAGACGGACAGAGCGGCACTACCGGCCTCCAGATCTTTGACAGGATCGGATCCAGAGACGACCTGGAACTGATGCGCATCGACGAGGACAAGCGCCACGACAACGAAGAGCGCCGCAAATTCCTCAATGCAGCCGACATCGTCTTTTTGTGTCTGCCTGACGCAGGCGCCATCGAGGCCGTCTCCCTGATCGACAACCCGAATGTCCGCGTTATCGACGCTTCCACCGCGCACCGCACTGCTGACGGCTGGACCTACGGCTTTCCGGAGCTCTCCGCGGACCAGCGCGCCGCCATCGCCTCCAGCCACAGGGTCGCCAATCCCGGCTGCCACGCAACCGGCTTCATCTCCTGCGCGGCTCCCCTGATCCGCATGGGCGTCGTCCCGGCCTCCTATCCGCTCACCTGCTTCTCCCTGACCGGCTACTCCGGCGGCGGCAAGAAGATGATCGCGAACTACGAGTCCCCCGACAAGGCGCAGTCCCTGTTCGCGCCCGGTATCTACGGCCTGACTCTGAAGCACAAGCACATCCCTGAGATGTCAAAAGTCTGCGGCCTCGAAACTCCTCCCGTTTTCCTTCCTGTTGTCGACGACTACTACAAGGGAATGGCGACTACCATCATGCTCCACAACCGCCTGTTGCCCAGCACTCCCACCGCGCAGGACATCTGCGAAAAGCTGCAGGACTACTACAAAGACGCACACTTCGTGAGCGTCATGCCCTTCGGCACAAGCGGCACAACACTTTACGCCAATGAACTCGCCGGCACAAACCACCTCAAAATAGTGGTCTGCGGCCACGAAGACCAGACCAGCGTCACCGCCCTCTTCGACAACCTTGGCAAAGGCGCCTCCGGCGCCGCCGTCCAGAACATGAACATCATGCTGGGCATCGATGAGGCGACAGGGTTGGAGTGATTTGTTGGGGGATTTGCAGGCCGGGCATGAATAGATTGTTGCGAGCGGATTGATGACCAACGAAAGCCAACTTTTTTCTTATTTCGTCGGACTATGCATAGCTTGTGCCGACTTCGGTGACCGACGAAAGTCGGCTTTCTTCTCATTTCGTCGGACTATGCATAGCTTGTGCCGTGTTGTTCTGGCCTGGGGTCACCGACGAAAGTCGGCTTTTTTCTTATTTCGTCGGACTATGTATAGCTTGTGCCGACTTCGGCGTCCGACGAAAGCCGGCTTTCTTCTCATTTCGTCGGACTATGCATAGCTTGTGCCGACTTCGGCGTCCGACGAAAGCCGGCTTTCTTCTCATTTCGTCGGACTGTGCATGGCTTGTGCCACTAGACGGCTACTCCAAGTGCCGCCATACCGTCAGAATCACAATAGAACACCCCAGTAACGACCAAACGGGGCAGCCACATTTATCCAATGTGACTGCCCCGTATAACATCATCAATCTATCTTCTCTTCACTTCCATCCAGAATTCCTGTCTTCTCAAGCACTTCCGTGACATCGCTGACCGGGATAATTGTAAGCTTGTCCCTGACCTCCTGCGGCACTTCGTCCAGATCATCCTCATTTTCCTTAGGGATAAATACTGTCTGAATTCCTGCCCTTGAAGCCGCCATCAGCTTCTCGGGAAGTCCTCCGATCGGAGTGACTACGCCGCGAAGGGAAACTTCGCCCGTCATGGCGATCGTCGGCGCCACCGCTCTGTCAGAAACAAGTGAAGCGAGAGCCGTCGTCATCGTGATACCTGCAGAAGGGCCATCCTTGGGCACTGCACCTTCCGGCACGTGGATATGCAAGTCGTTCTCCTCGAAGAGAGAAGCCTTATCCGGGAACATCGACTTCACAAGGCTCACCGCGATCTGCACGGATTCCTTCATGACATCGCCCAACTGTCCGGTAACGGTAAATTTGCCGCTGCCCTTGGTAAACAAAGTCTCAATGAAAAGGATTTCTCCGCCTGCAGCGGTCCAGGCAAGTCCTGTCACAATGCCGGGCTTCTTTTCTGCCAGAACGCGGTCATGCCTGACCGGCTTTGCATCGAGCATCTCGCGCAAATCTTCTTCCTTCACAACGATGGGTTCCATCTTCACTACGGCCGTCTCCGCAAGCGGCGCCGTGGCGGTCTCCGTCAACGGTTCCGCGGCAGCCCCGTCAGCCGCGCCCGCCGAAGCAACCGCCCCAGCCATCTTCGCCGCCTCCACCGCAGCCGCACCAAACCGCTTGGAAACCTCCACCGCCGCCGACCTGCACAGCGTATCCAGCCGCTTACGCAGACCGCGCACGCCGGATTCCATCGTGTAATTGTCGATGATCTTGCGGATGATGTCGTCCGAGATCACAATCTGCTCCTCGGTCACGCCCATGGCCTTCATGGCCTTGGGAAGGAGGTGCCTGCGCGCGATCTGGAATTTATCAGAGGCCGTGTATCCGTTGAAGCGGATCACTTCCATTCGGTTGAGCAGCGGCTCGGGGATCGTATCCACCGAGTTGGCCGTACAGATGAACATGACATTGCTGAGGTCATAAGGAACATTCATGTAGTGATCCGTGAAAGTGCTGTTCTGCTCCGGATCGAGAACCTCCAGCAGTGCGGCGGCCGGATCTCCGTTGTAGGAGACGCCCAGCTTGTCCACCTCGTCCAGCACCATGACCGGATTGGAGACGCCGCTCTTCTTGATGCCGTCCATGATCCTGCCCGGCATAGCCCCGATGTAAGTTCTGCGGTGGCCGCGGATATCCGCCTCATCGCGCACGCCGCCCAGGCTCACGCGCACATATTCTCTGTGAAGGGCTTTGGCGATACTTTGCCCGATGCTTGTCTTGCCGGTGCCCGGTGCGCCGACGAATAGCAGGATCGAGCCTGCCTGCTCCTTCTTGAGATTCATGACGGCGATCTGCTGGATGATGCGCTGCTTGACTTTGCCCAGTCCGAAGTGGTCCTCCTCGAGCACCGCCTCCGCCTCCGACAGGTCGATGTCCTGCTGCGGCTCCGTCTTCCAGGAAAGTCCCGTGACAAAATCCAGATAGTCGTAAAGCATTCCCGCTTCCGTCCCGCCGTTGTTCTCCTGTTTGAGCCGGTTCAGGACCTTGAGCGCTTCTCCTTTGGCGGTCTCGTTCATGCCCGCCTCTTCGATCTTGAGCTCGAACTTGCGGATGTCCGACACCTTCTCGGGGTGCATCTCGTCCAGCTCGCGCTGCAGAAGCTCCATCTGCTTCTTGATCGCGTTCTCTCTGTAGATCTTCTGGTAATCCTCCTGCTGCGCGCTGGCAGCCTTGGTGGTCACCTTGGAGACCTCCATGAACTCGTAGACCGCCTTCTCGAGAAGCTCAAACCGCTTCTTGTGGCTGTCCTGTGCCAAAATATCGTATTTTTCCTCGGCACTCATCTTGAACCAGATGGACATGGCGACAGCCACTTCATTGATCGAGTGGAACTGATTGAGATAGCCCATGGCCTGTTCGCCCCACTCAAAGCCCTGCCAGCTCTCCTTCAGGTCCTCTTTGAGACGCTCGAAATGTGCCTTCTCCACGCCTTCGTCCAGATCCTCGATCTCCTCACAGCGCGAGATCGTCAGCTCGATCGTGTGGTCCGGGTTGATCCCGATCGTGTCGAGATGGACCCTGCCCGTTGTGCGGATCTCCACATATCCTTCCGGGTTCACTTCGTTCACATAGCCCGTCACGCCGATGGGGAAGAAACTCTCCTCGGTCATATCCTTGCGGTGCTCCTCTTTTTTGCACGATAAGAGCACGACCCGGTCGTTGACCTGCGCGTAACGGCGCGCCAGGTGCCTGTACTGGTCCGACTTCAGATAGACGTTGGCGTCCGGCACCAGCAAAAGATTGTATATAGGAATTACTACCATTTCTTATTAAATCCTCCTTTGTTGTCAGCACTCTTTGTTGTTGAGTGCTAATTCCAGGGTAAAAAATTTGGCTTCACCGGGAAGCCGTTCCTTGACACTTGTCAATGTTTTGATATGATAGATAGTAGCATCGGCCTTGACAGTTGTCAAGGTTGTTCATATTCTTTTTAGAATTACGTGATTGACAGAGGATATACCATGTACGAAGGATGCAACAAGACTGCCATCGCCTCGCAGGCCGCGATCGCCGAAGCGCTCATAGAATTAATGAAGGATAAGCCCTATTCCCGCATCAGCGTGAGCGAGATCTGCAAGCGCGCCGGCGTCTCCCGCCAGACCTTCTACTCTCTCTTTGCCTCCAAGGACAATGTCATCTCCTTCATTCTCGAGCGAAAATACTGCTTCCGCCCGCAGGACCACGAGTGCTGCCGTTCCTCCATGACACTGGAGGACATTTGCCGCGCCTACAGCCAGTACATTACGGAGCGCAGAGATATGATCGTCCTCCTCGTCCGCAACGACATCCTCTACCTGCTGCAGGACAGTCTTTACAGCTCCTTCATTGAGTGCGAAGATTACTTACCCGGCTACCCCGCCCAGGACCGGGTCTATGCCGCTGATTTTCTTGCCGGCGGCCTCACGGGGATCGCGCGCAATTACGCACGCCCGGGCACAGTCACCTCGCAGCAGCATCTCGAGGAGATCCTTTACTCACTTTTCAGCGGTTCTTTCTTTCATTAAAGGAGATACATTTTTATGAACACAAATATACAGATCGACCCTGTAAAAGACGGCAAAAGACTGCTCATGGTCTGTGTCGCAGCCTTGATCATGGCGCTGAACATCCGGACCCTCGTCCACACAGGCGGCCTGATCCCCGGCGGCGCTACAGGCATGACGATCCTGATCCAACGGCTGGCGAAACTCCTGCTCTCGGTCGACCTCCCCTATACGCCGGTCAACCTTCTGCTCAACGCGGTCCCGGTCTATATCGGATTCCGCTTTATCGGGAAGAAGTTCACCCTGCTTTCCCTCGTCATGATCATGCTCTCCGGCTTTCTCACCGACCTGATCCCAGCCTACACGCTGACCCAGGACATTCTCCTGATCAGTATTTTCGGCGGTATCGTCAACGGTTTCGCGATCAGTCTGTGCCTTCGGGCGGACGCCACCAGCGGCGGCACGGATTTTATCGCGATCTACCTCTCACAGATGCACGGCGTGGAATCCTGGAACCTGATCCTCGGATTCAATGCGGTGCTGCTCCTGATCGGCGGTTACTTTTTTGGCCCGGATAAGGCGCTCTATTCCATCATCTTTCAGTACGCCTCCACGCAGGTCCTGCATCTGATGCACAGAAACTACCAGAAAGTGACCTTCCTCATCGTCACCGACAAACCGGAGCAGATCTGCGCCGGGATCCATGACATGACCCACCACGGCGCCACGATCTTTCACGGGGAGGGCGGTTACGGGCACAACCGGCGCAACCTGGTCTACTCCGTGATCAGCGGGAGCGATGTGCGGGGGATCAAGAAAGGCGTCCGCGAGATCGATCCTGCCGCTTTCGTCAACACCTTCAGTTCCGGAGAGATCATGGGCAACTTCTATATGCAGCCAAAAGATTGACGGCGCCGGCCTTCAATTTCTCACCTGACTTATATACTTTATCAGAAACCGGCCGTTCGCAATGCCTGCACTGCGAACGGCCTTTCTTGTTGCATAATCCGTCGCAATTGTTTAGTCATTTTCAACAACTTTCGTATTCTACTATTCCCCACTTTATAAAATTTTTCCAAAAAAATTGGTTCCAGTCATTTACGGACACGTCGAAATAGCATACAATAGACTTAGATTTTTGTGGCAATGTTTACGCACGCACGTTGCCTCGAAATAACCACTGAAACTACAAATAAGGGAGGTTCTCTATGAAGCAAATTGAAATGTTAGCTATGATCCTGGCCGGTGGCCGGGGAAGCCGCCTGCTCGACCTTACCAACCACGTAGCAAAGCCGGCTGTCGCTTACGGCGGCAAATACCGCATCGTCGATTTCCCGCTCAGCAACTGCGCGAACAGCGGCGTTGACGTAGTAGGTGTTCTGACGCAGTACGAGTCCGTGCTTCTCAACAGCTATGTTGCGAAGGGCGGTCTGTGGGGACTTGACACCAAGGACAGCGGTGTTTTCGTTCTTACACCCCGTGAAAAGGCTGACGCAGGCCTCGATGTATACCGCGGAACAGCTGATGCTATTTCCCAGAATATCGATTTCATCGACACCTACAATCCGCAGTACCTTCTGGTTCTTTCGGGCGACCACATCTACAAGATGAACTATGACAAGATGCTCGACTTCCACAAGGCACAGGGCGCAGCAGCTACCATTGCAGTTATGCCCGTTTCCATGAAGGAAGCATCCCGTTTCGGTATCATGATCACCGACGAGAACGACAGGATCATCGATTTCGAAGAAAAGCCCGCACATCCCCGCAGCACTCTCGCTTCCATGGGTATTTATATCTTTGATTGGCCCAAACTCCGTGAGATCCTGGTCAAGGATATGGTAGATCCCAACTCCGCACATGATTTCGGCAAGACCATCATTCCGGAACTGATGAACAACGGCGAGAAGCTCGTTGCCTTCAAGTTCGAAGGATACTGGAAGGATGTCGGAACCATCGACTCTCTGTGGGAAGCCAACATGGACCTTCTCGATGAGAATTGCGACCTCAACCTCGACGATCCCACATGGAAGATCTATACCGAGGATGCGGTTGCTCTTCCCGCCTATATCGGCCCCAACGCTTCCATCGACCGCGCTTACATCACACAGGGCACGAGCATTGACGGAACCATCAAGAACTCCGTTATCTTCACCGGTGCCAAGGTAGGAAAGGGCGCACAGATCATCGATTCCGTCCTGATGCCCGGCGTATGTGTCGGAGATGGCGCAGTGATTACCCGCGCACTGGTTGCGGACGATGTCAAGATCAGTGCAGGCGCAGTGGTTGGCAGCGCAGACAGTGAATCGATCACGCTGCAGGCCAGCGATATTTAAGGGGGTGCACAATAATGGCTAAAGCTTTTGGTATTATCACTTCATCTGCAGAGCACAAGGTTGAAGGTCTTCAGGATTATCGTCCGATCGGCAGCTTCACCTTCCTGGGAAGATATCGTGTCATCGACTTCCCCATCTCGAACCTGAGCAACAGCGGCATTATCAACCAGCAGGTTTATATTGCCAGCAAGGCCCGCTCCATGATCGCACACATCGGAACCGGCCGTCACTACAACATCAACTCCAAGCGCGGAAGACTGCAGCTTCTTCCTCCCACAGAGGAGAAGGTGAATGATATCTACAACACCAACATCCGGGCTATGTACGATAACCTTGAGTACATCAAGAGACAGTCCCAGGAGTACGTTGTGATCGCTCCCAGCTGCATGGTCTTCAAGCAGGACTATGACGCCCTCCTTCAGGGCCACGCCGCTTCCGGCGCTGACATCACGGCTCTGTATCACACCGTTCATCATGCAAGGAACGGCTATGAGACCTGCCACATCTTCGATGTCGTCGACGGCAAGGTCAATGCGATCCGCCGCAACCACGGCGATGAGGACGTTCGCGCGATCTCCATGGAGTCCTTCGTCATGAAGAAATCCCTGCTGATCAAACTGATCAACGAGGCAAGAGCGATCTCCTCCATGTACAACCTCTCCGACGTCATCAACGCCAAGATTGGCGATCTCGATGTCCGTGCGGTTGAACACTTCGGTTATTTCGGACCGATCACCAGCCTCAAGAGCTACTATGACGCCAACAAGCAGCTTCTGGATCCTGCAAAGGCAGCTGAGCTCTTCACACCCGACTGGCCGATCTACACAAGGACCAACGACTCCTGCCCCACTCAGTATTATGAGGAAGCTGAGGTCAAGAACTCCCTCATCTCCAACGGCTGTGAGATCCGCGGAACTGTCGAGGATTCCGTCATCGCACGCGGCGTTGTGATCGGCAAGGGCAGCGTTATCAAGGGCTGCTACGTTGCAGCTTACACAAAAATCGGCGAGAATGTCACTCTCGAGAACCAGGTCGTTGACAAGTACGTCACCATCAATCACGAGAACACGATCGTCGCAAGCGCAGAGAATCCCGGATACATCAAGTACATGGATAATCTGTAATTGTCAGTAACCACGGCCCGGCTGAACATAGTCGGGCCGCTGTTAACCACTTACATCAAGGAGGATATAAAAATGTTAGTATCTGCAAAAGAAATGACTGCTGCTGCAAGAGCCGGTCACTATGCCATCGGCGCTTTCAACCTCAACAACCTTGAGTGGACAAAGGCTGTTCTGAAGGCTGCTCAGGAGTGCAACGCACCCGTGATTGTACAGTGCTCTGAAGGCGCAGGCAAGTACATGGCCGGTTACAAGACCGTTGCCGATATGGTTAACGACGTGATCGCATCCCAGGGCATCACCGTTCCCGTAGCGCTTCACCTTGACCACGGCTCATACGAAGGGTGCCTCAAGTGCATCGACGCCGGTTTCTCCAGCATCATGTTCGACGGCTCTCATTTCTCCATCGAAGAGAACATCGCTAAGACCAAAGAGCTGGTAGCTCTTGCTCACGAGCACGGCATGTCCATCGAGGCAGAAGTCGGCGGCATCGGCGGCGAAGAAGACGGCGTTGTCTCTCAGGGCGAGTGCGCAGATCCCGACGAGTGCAAGATGATCGCTGATCTCGGCGTAGATTTCCTTGCCTGCGGTATCGGCAACATCCACGGCAAATATCCCGCAAACTGGGCAGGCCTTCGTTTCGACGTCCTTGAGGCCATCAAGGAGAAGGTAGGCGACATGCCTCTCGTTCTTCACGGCGGTTCCGGTATCCCCACCGAGATGATCCAGAAGGCCATCAAACTTGGCGTTTCCAAGGTCAACGTCAACACTGAGTGCCAGATCGCATTCGCAGAGGCAACCAGAAAATACATCGAAGAGGGCAAGGACCTTCAGGGCAAGGGCTTCGATCCTCGTAAGCTTCTCGCTCCCGGCGCACAGGCAATCACAGACTGCGTCAAAGAGAAGATCATCATCTTCGGTTCCGATAACAAGGCTTGAAGCTGATTTTCAGCCAAACGATTATTGGCCAATTAATAGTGGAATAATATCAGGAGGCTGTCACCGGTCGGTGACAGCCTCCTGTTTGTTTGCGGCAATGCCCGGCATGCGGCCGTTTATTTTCAGCGGTGCACGCTAAGCGGGCCGTTTCATCGCTTCTTCACGAGCAGCGTAAGGTTCTGAACTCTGAATACCATCCCTTGTAAACGGAAAGACCTCCTGGTCTTCATAGACCAGGAGGTCTTCCATTCTCACCCCCAGGATCCTGGAGAGAGCCAGGAGGTTATCAACAGTCGGCAGGCATTCACCATGCTGCCATTTATAAATGGCCTGCGGGTACTCAAACCCAAAGTAGGTCTGGAGGTCCCGCACGCTAAGGCCGGCTTTCCGGCGGCATCTTTCGATGTTGCTGCCGGTGCCTTTGAGATTGATTACAGGGAAATAGACCATTTTTGCCATACTTTCCTCCTCTCTTGTACAGGCCTTGCTGTGCGTGCCATAGAAGTGGCGACACTATTCTTTTTTAACAACACCAACTATAGCACTTATCTTTTTGACTGTCTTTAAACCTGTAGTATAAAGGCGCCGCTGCTCCTCCGTGTCGGAAGATTGTCTCCCAGCCGGAAAGATGCGCCGCCGTGCGTACATGATGCAAACGCCGCAGTCCCCAAGACAAACGCTCGGGACCGCGGCGTATTATGCAGCATAATTACAATATAACCCTTTCGCTTATTCTCTCAACTGTTCAGAATCTCCATGATCTCTTCGCCTGTGAGGTGATTCTCTGCCAGCAGTTTCGCCGAGAGCTTCTCCACCTTGTCCTTTCCCTCTTCGATCATCCTGACCGTACCCGCCATCTCCTCCTGCAACAGGTTGTTGATCCTGAGCAGGTAATCTGAAGCCAGCGGCGTCTCCAGGATCATTTTGAAGGGAAGTGCGATCATCTGGCCGCTCATCATGCCGTAGTCACACAGAAGGCTGCTGGCGTATCTGGTGGCGCTCTGAAGGTCGCTGGACGCTCCGGTGTTGAGGGACGCCTCCTTGCCGAAGAATACCTCTTCTGCAGCTCTGCCGCCCAACGCGCAGCGGATCTTCCAGATCAGCTCTTCCTTGGTTAAATTGGGCTTCTTCTCGCTGTTCTCGTGGGCCATGTAGCCGCCGAAATCGCCTCTCGACTCAATCGTGACATAGGAAGGCCTCTCCCCGGAGAGCCAGGCAATATAGGCGTGCCCGGACTCATGGACGGATACCGACCTGTAATAGGCCTCGCTCCACTCTCTCTTTTCGCCGTAATTGAACTCTTCCAGTGCTGTCAGAAGATCGTCCCCGGTCGGCCGGCGGCCGTCATTGTCCGCGTTTCTGACCGCGAGGTCTATCACGTTCTGAAGGATCGCAAGGCTGGTTCCCGGCGTTCTGGTCGCGATATTATGAATGACATCCTTGCTGATCTCTTCGAATCTCTTTTTCTCTGTGAGAATTCTCAGATACTTTTCTCTCTCCTCCTCGTTGGGGAGGTCGACGAGAATTCGGTTGTCGAACCTGCGGACAAGGGCCGGATCCAGCGACATGGGCCTTCCCTGTGACGGCTCTATATTGTAGTTGGTCGCCGCAAGCACAAATACAGGATTGTTGAGATCCACCGTAAAACCGTCCATCTCCGTGAGCAGCGCATTCAGCGCGGACTCGGTGTGAGATTCTCCCGTCCTTGTCTTGCCGATCGCGTCGATCTCGTCAATAAAGATGATCGCCGGCGCATACTTTCTGGCTCTGTTAAAGATCGCGCGGATATTTGCCTCACTCTGTCCCACCCATTTGCTGAGGAATGCTGTGGCATTTGTCTGAATGAAGGATACGTTGGATTCTCCTGCCATTGCTCTCGCCAGCATGGTCTTGCCGGTTCCGGGCGGTCCGTACAGGAGCACGCCTTTGGGCGCCTTGCGGCCTTCCCTGACATACTTTCTGGGATTTGTCAAAAATCGAATGAAGGTCTTCAGCTCTTTTTTGGCATTTTCAGCGCCGATCACGTCGTCAAATCGCTCCTTGGGCCGGGCTGCATCCGACAGAACCGTTGAAGCACTCTCCGCATCAATCGCCTGTTTCTTCTTAAAGCCATGATACCTGATGACCAGTGTCCCGTCCGAGACGACCTGCGCAGTATTGTAGTCCAGCACATAGCCGTGCTTGGAGAACTCTCTGCTCTGGCGGTCAAGGAACACCGAATCGGACAGCTTCCTGACGGACTCCCGCACTGTCTCCTCGTCGTTATCCACAATAGAGATCACGCCTTCCGCTCCTCTTTGGATAAAGAGGCCAATGTCTGTCTCCTGGTACTTTTCTCCTGCTTCGATCAGGTAGATCGGAATATTCGTTCCTTCTTCCACGACCGCGCCGAAAGCATCCAGGCCAAAAGAGTGGTAGTCATCCAGGCTTATGCCGCCTGTGCCGTCCATTTCAAGGCCCTTCTTAAGATCGATCAGAATGAGAGCGAGCCCCATGCTGACCATCTCTCTTACCTGCGCGATACTGTCAAAGAAATGAACCGTATATTTCTCCTCCGGCAGTTTAAAGGAAGGACGGTCCTCCTCTCGGCAGACTACGCCGATCTCCAGCTTCTCCGGATTCTCAAAAAGCCTTCTGATCTCCTCAGGAACATCTTCCATGTCCATGCCGAGTTCAAATCTCAGATCACTTACGTCCTCCATCAGATCCGGATGACTTTCGAGCTGTCTGGAAAGTTCAAAGAGCTCATTCTTTATGAAATTATCGCCCTGCTTTGTGGCGATCCTGGCATCCATTGATGCGCCGTGATGGAACATGAACAGCGAAGAGAGCCTTTCGTCCATGGATACTTTATAGCCGTAAGTCTCCTCGACCTGCGCTGCCGTCCTGGCGAATTTCTCCTCAACGATGGAGACCATCGCGCGGCTGCCCAGATGGTTGAACATGATCACATTTCCGGCCGCGATCCTGGAGCAGATCGCTTCAGGGAATACCTTCTCCCCTGTCGTCGGGTTTGTCTCATTTTTCAGAGCGCTCAGGATCACCGATTTCGGAGTGGAAGAAATCGTTCCGTAATTGCCCTCGTAGATACTGCGGCAGGCATTGGAAGTAAAGATAATGATCGCCTGATCGAATTTCGTCTTTGTCTTTTTGAAGACGTTATCACAGCTGGCCTGGTCCAGGATCTGCAAAAAGATCTGGATCGTATTCCGGCTCGCCTTCTCAATCTCGTCAAAGATGAGCAGACATCTGGGGTTCTCGTCCACGAACTTGACCAGTTTCCCCTCATTGGCCGGGCTTCCGTTGTTGTAGAGCGCCGATACGCCGATCAGCCCTTCATGGGCCTGGAAAGAGGAATACTCGCTCATATTGAAGGTTTCGTAAGGAAGTCCCATACTGTCCGCTGCGGTCTCAGCGAGCAGCGTCTTTCCGACGCCGGGAGGACCCACGAACAGGAAGGATGCCTTGGGCGTCTTGCGCTTTTCTTTATTGTCAAGGACCACGCCCTGGTAAACGCCCTGTACAAACTCCGTGACAGGTCCCTGCTGGCTCTTAACAGTCTCCAGAAGATCCATTCGGAGCTTTCTGCAGGTCTCGGCGAGCTTTACGAACTTCTCTTTTTTCTCCTCCGGCGTCTCTTCCTTCTTCTCGAAGGTAAAGGAACCTGTCTGTTCTTCCTTCGGCGCCTCCGGGGCGGGCTGCGCAGACTGTGCGCTCCTGTCCGCCTCTTTCTTCGCAGGCTCACCCGCCTCTGCTTTCGCAGCTTCTGCCGCAGGTGCATCCTGCTTTTCCTTCTCCTCTTTCTCAGCCTTCGCCTTTGCTATGAGTTCTTCCCGGATCTTATCCGTCGACTCCTTCAGCCGATCAGAAAGAGCGAATACATCATTGATCGAATTTCCCGTCGCAAATGCGGCCAGGATATCGTCATTTTCTCTGTAGTAACCCGTCAAAATATCGTACGAAGAAGGCAGATCGACAACTTCTATGTCCTTTATGTCCCCGTTCAGCCACAGTGTTTCGATATAGCTGAACAAAAGAGGCATCCCGGTCTTGATCAGCTTCGTGTCCAGTCTCTTTTCTCCGAAAAAACGGACCGCATTCTTCCAGTCTTCCGACGGATCCTCCGGGCAGACGATCCCGCGCATTGTCTCATCCATTTCGACGAAGCTGGAATATCCGTAGTAAAGATGATAGGCTGTGATCGCACCGTCGCGAAACGAATTCTTGCCGGCTAAGGACAAAGCCGCCTTTAATACATTGTTGTTCACTGAATATCTCCCTTATTTCAAGCAAGGCTCTCAACGCGAGCCGCCGCGCCGCGCGCCGCCGGCACGCAGTGGGTAAACATACAGCAGCCGAACCACTCTGAGGATCCGGCTGCTGTGATTATCTGTTCTATATCAACTACCGATCAGACCGGCTTGTCACATGTACAGAGATCTCATGAACTCGGGATAAGCGTCATCACAGATCAGCAGCATTCTGTACATAAGGCCGAAGGTCTCATCGCCGCAGGTGCTGGGCTCAACAACCGCGTCGTCTGCCAGTGTCACTGTCATGTCATTCTCGTCGACATAGAATTTTACCCAGCTGTATTTCTTGTTCATCTGGGAGCAGAGTCTGAGAATGTTATTCATCTTGTCATCCGGAACTCTGATATAATTGAAGGACCTGAGGTGAACTTCATTTCTTTCTTCCTCAATGTGAATGTAAAGGTCGATCTTCTGCGCATTCTTGCCGCTGAATCCGGTCTTGATCAATGTTCCGTCCGGGGTTGCCTGATAGTGCCAGCCCTTAGAATCCATGTACTTACAAATCATTTCACAAAGCATCCTTAACTCCTTTCTGACTGTAAAACAGACAGTGACCTTTTTTACGCTTATTAGATTATACTAAATATTCAGCAACTTGAACAGATAATTAAACTGAAAGATTAAGTAATTGTGCATTTCATTCATAAAGAAAGCACGAACTATCCGATTATTCCTTTATATCGGACTTTAAGATTCAGAGAATGCTCAGCCGCCCTCACCACTGATAAGAGTTCTTTGCCGAAACAGGATATTCCGCCGTGTCCCAGACCCTGGACTGCTCCATATAATCATCTGAGACCAGCAGGAACTGCTCTCTGTCTCCTCCGCCGTCGTTCCAGCAGGCGTCCATGTGATACCAGGCCCCGTCATACTTGACCATGTTCCAGGCGTGTCCGCCCCCCGGCGTATCTCCCCAGATGTTTATGCAGTCAACGCCGTATTCATTCAGCAGAAGCTCACACGCTCTCGCGTATCCCTCGCAAACAGCACTGTGTTCTCTGAAAAGGCCATATGCAGTGTGTGACTGGGGCGAATATCCTTCCAACACTCCGGGGTATTTCGAAAGATCCTGCGGCGGATACTCGTTATTGTCACACAGATAATCGTTGACGGCCACGATGATCTCAAGATCTGATTTTCCTTTAAGATTCAGCTCACTCAGTGCGTCTTTCACAAGCTGCCGGGTCTCCTGCTTGATGCGCACAAGCTCAGAGACCGGAAGATCATATTCCAACACCAGCGTCCCCGAGTTTCCCGAGCTTGCCATACCATAGGTTCTTACGCATATACCGTCAATGGAATCCTTGCGCATTGCCCTGTCCAGAACTTTCAGGTAGATATCAAAGTCAAAAGTATAGCCGTTTACTAGCGTATACTGCGCCGTTGTCTTTGTCTCATCCATCATCCAGGCAAGGATTTTCTCGAGATCCTCATCCGAGCCGATCGTATCGTTCCCCGTCGTATCGAGCTGATCATCCTCGTCGGTCTGGTCTATAATAACCTGCGCTTCATCTTCCTCGATCGGCTCAGGCTGCTTGCGCATAGCGGAATAGGAGTCAATCAGTTCCTGCAGCATCTTGGCCGAATTGCCCGGCAGCTCATATTCGACCTCTTCTTTCCCGTCCGCATAGCTGTCCGAGCCTGCCTGCAGCATATCAGACGGATTCTGGTCATTTCCTCCACAGCCGGCGAGCAGTGCAAGGCAGGATAATACCACAAGAATTACTGACCATATTCTTTTTTTCACAGCTTACCCTTCCTTTCCGGTCTATTTCTTTCCTTCGACCATCAATTTGAACGCTTCGAACGGATTTACATGGCTGCCTTCGCTTTCCAGAGTCTTCATATATTCTTTGAATGCCTTGAATCCTTCCCCGTATTCGTCTTTTCTCGCCATGAGTTCCTCTTCCATAGCATCTGCATAATCCGACTCGCCGAAATCGCGCATGGCACTTACTTCCACATAGCTGGCATGACCTTCCATGGCCACGAGGCCTCCACCCGGTCCGAGCTTATTCAGCTTCTTCAAGCCAATCTCCTCAAACTGCCAGTAATGCGTCAGCTCGTGGATCAGTGTCGACTGCACTGTGTTTCTAGGGCCGCGCGCCTCAATCCACAGCGCCTTCTTTCTGCCTCTGTCCTTGCGTTCACAGAAACCGAGCACTCTATCGTAAGGGCTGCCCTTCCCTATTCTCTTACGAATCGCTTCCGCGCTCGCGAATCGAAGATGCAGATTCTTCGGACGTCTGACTCCGTAGTGATAATACATATTATTTACTACCGTCTCATATAGCTGCCGGATCTCATCCTCCTGCCGGATCATCTGATTTTCACAGTCTCTGCAGATGCGGCGTCCGTCGTGCATCTCCTTCCAGAACACTGTCGGTTTACCGCAAAAAGAGCATCTAATCCCGCCGGGGATATCGGGGGCCGTGGCAAAGCCTTCAGATTCCTCAAGCTTGGGCAGAAAGCTTTCACAGAATGATTCCAGCTCTGCAGAGGCGAAGAACGCGGGCAAGGTATCCAATCCCAGATGCAGGAAACCGCCTTCTGTTTTTCCTGCCGGATCTGATGAAGCAAACCGCCTGTTATACCATTTCAGATAGTTGTCTACGATTCGGAACACTTTTATCCTGTTTTGATACAGACTTGAGATCATTCCCAATTCGATAGCGCTGTATTCAACAATATACAGCGATATTTTTTCCTCATCAGTGGAACTGTCTGCGATCTCTTCCATTTTTCCCGGACGGATGAAGGGGACTATACTATGGATCTTCTCCTCCGCTGACGCAGCGGCCGTGTCTTTAAAGAGTTTCGTCCAGTAATCATCTGACGCGTCAAATCGGGTGATGACAAACAGGTTCATATAACTGTCCGGGAACAGCGTTTTGAACAACTCCTGCATCATGAACGCCAGAAGAAGGACCATTTGTTCTGCTTTATCTCCGGCCACCCTGCATGGGATCCGAATCTCCAGCATCTGAATGCTGTTCTTAACCTCTACGAGATCATTTCCTTCTTTTCCGTAGCGGTCATAAACTCTGCTGAGGGACATGCCCGCCTCAGCACCAAGATTGATTCCCCTGTCACTGCTCCAATAACCTTTGATAATTCGTTTGACATTGTTTGCCAGGTAGACGTTAAAATCAAGTACATCGTAATCCACACAATGATCAACGATCTGTCTGTTTCCGATTTCAAATTCACTCGACTGATAATAGCTTTTGTGGCTTTCGGAAGCTACGTTTTCCGTGTAGACGATTCCATCCTCGATATTGAGTACATTGCGGAGAACACCTTTGATAGAGACAACCTGGTCTCGCAGGAAATAATTCATTACGTTATCTCGCAGTACAGGGATCTCTTCCACAGTCTCAGATGCCTTATGGTTCAGCTTAACAAACGAAGTCTGCCTGACCAGCTCCTTTTTAATCGCCTCGTTAATGAGGGTGATCGTCACCTGTCTCTCATATTCGTCAGTTGCCGCATTAAAGACAGTTTCTTCGCTGAAGTGGAAATGCTCATAGATATTATGATTTCTCTTTTTATCTTTGAGCACACTATTTAAAGCTACCCGGAGCAGATTGCCTATTCCTTTATAGTCCCAACCGTATTCTCTGCTTCTCTCCATGACATCTTTTTCCAGCATACCTGTATTGGCCATCTGCAGAAGAAGTGCCTGGAAGCGGCTGTGGTCGAGGTTGGAACGCCAGCCGATCAAAGGCGCATAGTCGTTTTCTCTCCGGATCAGTTCTTCAATATTTTCAGCAAAATAATCTCTTAAAAGATACTGAGGCGAAACGATGTGGATCAGGGTACCTTTTTTTCCTCCGTATTTTAACCAGTTCCACAGTGTATTATACAGATTGAAATGATCATCATACAGAATGATCATATCCAGGTTTTCTTTCTCCAGGATATCTGAATAGTCATTGATCCGGATCCACTGAGAATAATCAGTATCTCTTCTTAAAAACCGGCGTATTTCCCTCTGATTGGCGCTCAATGCCTTTCTATATGTCAAAAGAGGTTTGCTCTCTCCTGCATATACATGGACAGAAGGAAATTCCACGCCGACCGCGATCAGGGCTAACGTCATAGAAACGCCAATGTATTCCGAAAGGTCGCCGCCTATCCCCAATCGCCTCTGCGTTCTGTAATACCCCTCTTCGGCCCAGGCCATCACATAAGTTTCCACCTGATTGCCGACGTTCTTAAATGGGGTGATATCTTTACCGATGTAAGTTCCGAAACTTGCTTCCAGCGTCGGACTCTCCACTTCAGATACCAGCACATACTGATACTCTTTCTCAAACTCCTTCGAAATTCTCGAAAATTCGGAGAAGATCATTTCTTTGTGAATATTGCTGTATGCGCTGAATGTGACGGCTCTGTCGATCACTATCATCTTCAGATTTTTGAAAAAGTCTTTTCTTTTGGCCAGCAGTTTGTAGCTGACAAGATCCTGAAAACCTATGACAAGAATATGGATCGTCTCATTGTTAGCAGCTTTGTCGCGGCCGCCCACGCTCCACATACACGTAACTCTATTGATTCGTTCAAGTCTCTCATCGACAATCCTTTGAAGTTCAACCGCACGCTCGTTGTCCATGCAGAGGATCAAAAAAGTGTCCCCTTCCGTGCAATAATAATTCATATACGCGCACAGATAAGTCAGGATCTCACCCTGCAGATAATCTCTGATACTCACGGAAGAATCATTAAGAAGTTCTACAAGGACATTATTGTACTCTTTGTTCGTTCGAACCCCGGCTTCTCTGAGCTGATTGCTGATGATCTCCAGTACATGAGGCTTTTTGCACGCTTCCTGCTGCGAGTTGGTAACGCCGTTATATTTCAGCCCGCTGCTCTGCATACTGACCATTCGAGGCTCATAGGACTTTAATAATACTTTTGTTCCTCCAAAATATGCTAAATAGAGATTAAAAAGGTTTTTCAGCTGCCCTCTGAGCTCCATATCTATGTCGTCACTTTGAAATGAATTTCCGCCTAAATTCATATTGTGCTCAAGGAAGAACTGGATCTGTTCAAACAGGAGGAATCCTGCTGAAGGCAGCATATACCATCCCCATGTGATCTTCCTTGTCATCTCAGCCAAAGGTTTGTCTGCACCGATCACGATGATACTGACTCCGACAACCTCTATAACACCCAGAAGGATAAAAGCATTCTTCATACTGCGGATCCAGTGGTACCAGACGCTGCCTTTCGCGTTGACCTCGTATTCATATCCGCCTTCAGCTTCCGTATACGCAAGATCTGACAAGAGCCACGGAAAATGAACCAGCTTTTCTGTGAACGTGCCGTCCTTTACACTGATAAAACTTCTGTTGCGAAAAAGCAGCCGAATAATACCGAGCACCAAATCCGCAAGCAGAATGAAAAACAGATTCATCAATATGATCAGGAGCAGCATATAGATCAGCTCATAATTTCGCTCAGGCGTCATCGTGTTAAAAAAGCCGGTCAGAAAAGAATTACTGATCACACGGTCAAGTCCTTGAAGAATGTAAGGAAGCATGAGCCGGTTTCCCGACAACAAGATCAGTACGGCAAGTACAACGATCAGTCTGCAGTGCAGATATCTTTCATTGATATCGTATTTTATAAATTGGATCGGAATATGCGCCACTATCAGAGCACCTGTACATATCAGCAGAAAAAGCAGATAATGTGCAAGCATCATAATCAATTCATTCATTCGCTTCCTCCGTTGATTTGTTGAGGCCAGTAAAAAGGATTTTCAATTACGCCGTAATTATAATCCAGTTCAATATCCGATGCGCTGTATCTACTGCCGATCGAATACCCCCTGATTCTGTCATTATAGAGAAGACTGAAGAAAGAGCATTTCTGAAGGTGTCTTCCGATTGCTTCTTTATGCCACAAAAACTTCCTGTTCTCCTCAGTGCTATGAGTCCTCATATCTTCCAGATCCTGGAGATAATGATTCATGACATCAATAGCATTAATATTATTCATATACTCTTCGAAATTGCGGGCTATCTCGTTATATCCCCTTGTAAATTTAATCAAATCTTTTTTCAACTGCTTCGTAGATTCTGCCATTCTTGCTCTGTAATAGATGCCGGGCGCGCCCCATGCAAAGACCATTAACAGCGTGGCTGCGGCAGCACTTAAGCCGGCTCCTGCCAGATTCCACATATCACTGAAGAGGCTTTCCTGCAGCAGCAGATGGGAAAGCAGGACAAATCCGCCGGCCGTCAGAAATAGCAGGATGAAGTTTGCTAATCGTATCTGATCCCGCCTTTTTCTGTAGTAATGTATCTCCTTACTGCAAGTTCGGATGGCAAGATCCACATACAGCTGATCATCGTACGTTACATGAGGTATCATTTTCTGTCTTTTCAGATCTTCCAGCAGCTCTTCCTTTCTCCGATTTACTTTGCGGATCACCTCATCAATCTGGTCTGTGTCGTAAATCCTGTTGTCCGTTTTCTCCTTAGCCCTTTTGTCATTTCTTTGACGTATTTCGCTCTTATACAATGAGCTGAGTGTTTCCGAGAATTTTTCCAGGGAAACTTCCAGCCTTCCAAGCAGCTCTTTTAATTGCTTCTCCACGTCATCCCAGGATTTTTCACTGTTTAGCGTGTGTACGCTTCTCTCGTACTCTTCCAATATTCCGGCGATCTTTTTCTCGTATTCGGTCCCGTCAAATTCACACAGAAATCTCGCCGGTTCTTCAACGTTAAATTTCAGGCTTTCCTCAGCATTTGTATACCTGCCTGCCATTTCTCTCTGGCGGCTGCTCATTCTCTCTTCATACAGCATCATCATATTGCCGTATTTTTTCCAGATTACTTCATCATCTTTGGCATTTTTCCAGTTTTCCCTGGCTTTCTGTTTCAAAGTCGAATTTATATCATTCTCATCTTTGCCGTCTGTGTTTCCGGCCAGCCCCGTAGTTATATAATCTACAATTCCCAGCAGTGCAAGCCTGTGTTCCGCAGTGTCGCTGCTGATCTTTTTTGTGAATACACTGAACGCGCTAACCGTTTCACTGGTGAATGCTACCAGATTGTGGATGTTATTAAATCGGGCAACTCTGTTTCTTTGTTCCTCAGACAGGTTGTCTTTTTTCTTTGGCGATGGCGGCGGCGGCGGTTCCTTCCTGCTTTCTTCATATAATTTGTTGGTTGTATACCACTCGTAAAAATCATTCAAAAACTGGATTGTGACCGCGTCCTTCTTTTCGATCGATGCTCTCTTCATATTCTCGATGATCTCTCTCTCAGAAGGCAAGGTACCCGCTTCCCCCCAGTCAACCCCCAAATACTCCATCAGGGCAGGAAGATCAAAAGTATGGTCTTCTATCTCATCGCCGATTCGTTTTTCATCGAGTGTATTCTCAACGTCATATAGTAATATGACAGTAACGTTCTTATCCACTCTGTCTTTTGTCTTAATAAAGACTTTGGCGTTCTGCATACAGTAGTGAATTTTGAGCAGTCTGTAAAGAACGGTTTCTTTCCACGGCACATCTTTTTTGTATCTCTGCCGTACCCCGAAGATCAGTCTGTAATCACGAATCATATGAGAAGATTGGCCGATATAATTCTTGATCTTATATAACGCATTCTGAATGCTTCTGTTTTCGGGAGTCCCGCCGCCCTTCCCTGCGGTGTCATTAAAGCTTGCTTCCACAACATAAAACTTGTGATCATTCTGCAGTTTATAAAAGAACATCTCGAAAGTCGACATGTTCAGGCATTCGTCCACGTTGATATAGAAATTAAACTCATTCAAGAGACTTTCCCTCCGTTCTATTGAACTCTCTGCAGAAGATGACAAGGCTGCTCTGCCTTACTGGCAGGCAGCCTGTCATAAAACTCCCTTGTTCGATCAATAGGTAATGCTGATTTCCTTAAGCCGGTTCATATGCATCCGGATCTTCTTTTCAATTGGATCCAGAGCTGCACCGCTCGCCTCTTTTTTGCCGGTATTACTGGCTTTATACATGCGATCGAGCGCTTCCTTATATATATCATCAGCAGCTGTATACTTGTCTGGAAACAGATTTTGCAGGTACTCTGTCAATGTCAGCTGGATTCCTTCAAACAGATGGTCCCAGCTTCTTTCTTTCATTCGCTCGTCCCGGATCATCGATTCAAGAATATCAAGAATATTACTGTCATCACTCTCCGGTATTTCCTGAATGAGATCCTTGAGCAGAGACAATTCATTGATCATGTCGTCCGGTCTCAACATTCCCATACTATTGCGTTCCTTCTCGTTATCATCTTCTGCGCGCTCTAATATGTTGTCTACCAGAAGCCTGTTGTTGCGAAGCGCCTTATAAAGATCCACATACCCCGAACGGATGAGAAGTCCCTTTTCGCGCACAGGAGTCCTGTATTTCTTTATGTTTATATACTGCCACTTGTCTCCGCTGGTGATCCCGGGTACTTCTTCTCTAATGAATACATCCATCCCCATTGCGTAAAAGAATGCTTTTCTGATCATTCTGTCGCGGAAGAATCTCTCCGTTTTGGTCAATTCCGGAAGGAAACCGTCTTCGTGCCAGAACTGATCCAAATGCGGTGTCACAACAGTCTTGTAGGCGTCTTCTCCATATACGATCGGATCGAGCCCGATATTTGCAATTCTCTCTCTATAGAGCTCTGCAAACTCTGAGTCATAAGCATATTTTGACAATTGCTCAACAGTATATTTGTGTTTGACTTTCATGCAGATGATCTCATATTTAGAGAAACTGTCATTTACCAGAACCGCAGGAATCATATAATCCGTCGCTTGTGTCTTTTCTGCTATTCGGTCTTCCGTTACCGCTTTGTTGAATTCTCCACCGCTCTGCTCGCCCGCTGCCGGGTTCATGGCAATATAAACATTTTCCGATGTGTTTTCATTGCTGTTCACGGAAATCATGGGGGCAGCCTCTGACATTGCCAGTTCAATTAGTTTTTTCTCGTAATCCAGACGATCTTTGTTAAAGCTCTCGGAATACTCAGAGTATCCCTCAAGTTTCATCTGCTTCACGATCGCCTCTTTGATCGAGATATTAACAGTCTTGTCTCCCTCCACATCAACATAATCATAGATTTTCTTAAGGATCGCCGAATCAAATAAAGAAGCAATGTCTTCTTTAACGCGAATCCTTGTTTTTTTCCTCATCTCCGGCGAAACTTCAACATTTGTATCATTGTCAAAAAGGATTGTAGCCTGACGGAACAGCCCCAGGAAGACTCCTTCCTTGGCTTCTTCCGGTACCTGGAAATCAGAATACTTTGAAAAATCGCCGAAGGACTGCTTAAATGCATCCGGACTTCCATACACAATGTGGATACCATAGGGGTTCTCAATGAAACTGTTTTCAAGATTATTCAGTTTTTCGTTATTTCCTTCGATCCGGACTTCAATAGTCTGGAAGAAATCCTCATAATTTTTGGCGAGCTGGTCAAATCTCCGGCGCAAAGCTCTGTAAGTAGCGGTCTTGATCTGATTAGTACCGTAACTCTTAATATCTTCAATTCTCTGGTTATAGTATTTCTTATAATCTTCAACAACTTCACTGATTGCCTTCGAAGAAGGGAAAATGAAGAAACTCTTTTTGTTGTTTGCTTCATTGAGCATATAATGCGCTGTTTGAACACCTTTCTTTTCCGTATCAAAGTCCGTGTTCTCAAATCCCTTAATTGAAGACTGCGTTATCACATCCGGCAGCTTCGAGATTTTCTTATCCAGTTCCATAACCATTTTATAGCACAGATATCTGGCCACTACAGGATGCGTTTTCCCTATAAAATTGTACACGCTCAAGGGGGATCCCTTACCCATCATCATTGTCTCATAGGATTCCGGAAATACCTCGTTAGCGATTTGATATCGACAGCTCTCTACATGATTGATCATAGCCTGGGCATAATTGTTGATCGCCTCGGTCCTTTCTGTGAACTGTTCAGATGCGACTTTATATTCTTTTATATTCTCATCGCTGAACCCGCACTGTTTTTCCTTGGCTTGAAGCTGCGTCGTATCCAGGATCTCCTCAATTCGCGAATCGATTTTTTTCAGAAAACTTGTAACTTTGCTTCTCGGAGCCTTCGTGCTGTCGTTGTCTATAATAAAGGCCTCATTCTTGAGGGCGCCAAGCCTCCTTCCTTCTTTTCCGTCTGTCTCTGTTTCGAACTTACTGGTATAAACCTCCATGGTCTTGGGGATCTTCACAGAAGGATCTGATTTCTGCCTGCTCCTTGCGTCCCGCTTTTCCAATTCGCACAGCTTATCCAATAAGATCCATTCGTCGTTGACGATCTTTTTGCAGAAACGAAGAGTTATATATTCTTTAATCTGTTTATAGGGATATCTCAATAGGCAAAGCCCTGCGGATGAATAGCGAT
Source organism: Lachnospiraceae bacterium UBA4260 (assembly GCA_002395235.1). Taxonomy (GTDB): domain Bacteria; phylum Bacillota; class Clostridia; order Lachnospirales; family Lachnospiraceae; genus CAG-791. Next base: position 68,968 of record DGWK01000008.1, read on the forward strand.
TCATCCCGGCGCACTGAATATCCAGAAGCGTTTCGTTATTCGCCGAGCTTGCTGCTGAGTCATAGACAGGCGTGAACAGCAATGTGTAAACAATAGCGGCAACCTGTTCCTTTATTGTTTCGAGGCTGGCCTCTCCCGTCGTTCCCTCGTTGTCGATTCCTTCTACAAGGTAAAATGAATCATAGGGAATCGTAGCTCCCTCATCAATCATTCCCTTTATCTTTACCTGGACTTCCTCTCCTGTAATATTTTCACCGATCTTGAACTTTTTATATTTCCTTGTCAGAGTCTCCTTACCGATCTCATATTCCCTTTTCCAGTTTTTGCTATCGTAAAACTCAAATTCCAGGGTCTCAGTGTCGGATTCTTTTTCGGCCTGTGTCAGATACAGTGCATTCAGTTCTTTCAGGCATGCATATGCGTTGATCTTAACCGCGTCTCTGTTGATCTTTGAAGGATTGACGTTTTTGGTAATATCAGGTCCGACGAACATTCCCCTGATCTGAATTTTGACTCCGGGCATGTTTTTTTTCATATAATCCCTGATATAGTAAGGGATCTGAAGAAATGACCCGGCACCGGTTCCTCCGGTGATCGATCCTGCAATGAAAACATTAAATCTCTCGATACTTGTGTTTCCTGAATGTCTCAGTATTCGACTAATCTCGTTTTCCAAAATCAGAAGCGGATTGTGATCACTGAGTACAGAAGCTGCCAGTACAAGACGCGCGATCGCGCGGATCTGTCCGGCTCCTTCAGAGAGCCCGCGCGTATTGATAAATTTGTTCGCAGGAAACCAATCAATTGCATTCAAAGCATTATTATTCAGCACTGACTTTACAATTCCCGTATCCCCGATCCAAATTTTTTGAACATTTTCAAGCTTATTCAGATCTCCCAGATCCGTGTCAATGGCAACAGCCCCCACGAAACTCTTTTGGGATTCAGGAAGCTTCCCCATTACTTTATCAACTATAGACCCTCCGATCCCTCCAAGTCCGACCAGCAGTACAGGTACATTTTTGGCTATCATATATTTTTCCTCCTCATTGATTAATCTATTGCGTAAAGAGTATTATCATCTTTTGCAAAATAGGTCCTTACTCCGCCCAAAGAAACCGGCTTGGAATGATTATGTCCTTTACCATTGTCCCGTCTTTCGGTCTGTTCCTTGATCTTTTCCAATATCTCTACAAAATCATCGCCTCTGGCCGTCCCCCAGTAACAGCCGACTTCGTCGGGGTTAAACTGCGGTTGTCCAGTGGTAGAAGGATATATTTTGATTCCTATATACGGTATTCTGTGACAGGAGGGACCGGGCCTGATAAATCGCAGCGGGCTTCCCTCACCGTATGGTTTCAGGAACATTGTTCTTGTTTGAGCTGCGATCGGCGACAGTTCGTCGTCTTCTCCTCTTGCAAATGCATATATGTGCAGTTTCCTGTCTTTCTTGAATTTTGGTTTCCAGAAGATCAGATACAGTATGTAACAAATGGTAAATATTACACAAAGCTCTATGATCAGCGTGATCCAGTCCGACAGCTTTCCCCTGACCTCGACCACAACTTCCTGCTGCGCCGAATTGGCGTCGAGCACCGCGACTGCATGGTAATTGCCGGTCGTGATCAGATACGGGAACAGCAGTTTTCTGAAGAAGCCTGTGCGCGGTACTGCGCTGTAGCTTCCGTCATCGTTCTGGACCAGTTCAATCCTCGCGTTCAGGAATCCGACTCTGTTCAGCAGTAAACCAAAGTCATCTCTCTCCACCGTGACATTTTCTTTGTCCAGCTTCAATTGCCTCGTGCCTGTAGTCTCGTTCTTCGAGAGCCTTTGAGGATGACCGTCTCCGATACCGTCCCGATCGGCATCTTCATCTCTGACGATCCAGATTACAGGAGCTTTATCAACATTTTCCTTTTTATTTAATTCCTTCCTGTAGAAGGATCCCGGGTCATTTTCCGCTTCAAGCGCGTAAACGGAAGGATTGGGGACGTTAAACTCAACAATTTCCTGTGCCGTGATGTCCCCCGCCTCATAATCGCAGACAATGGCGTTATCTCCGGATAGGAGCTTTATGTCTCTGTATTCGTTCGAAGGTTTGCTACCCTCTTCATTTCCGTTGACCTGATACGAAATATTCCAGTTTTCAGCGGCGGACAGCTTTGCCGCGTCGATCGGCTCACCGGTATTCTTGTCAATTGCCTCTGCATTTACAGTGATCACATCATCCGCTTCAACGCTTCCGAGAAGATTGGTTCCGTCAATATTGTCATATACAATAATGTCCTCAACACTTCCCTTCTGAATAATCTTTAAGTGAATACCGGGATCCGGTCTGTATTCCAGAACATCTATGCTGATCGTATTGGAGTGTACCGGTATCATCCCGGGGATCGTCATCTGCCCCGTAAAGCTGTAAGATCCGTGCTGTATATCGTCCACATTCATCGTAAATCCCGAAGCTGTTTCTGTTCCCTGGTCCCATTTCTCTACGATCCCATAGTCCGTGCCGGAAGGCAGCAGGCTCTTATCCATCTCCTTGCCTGTAGACGGATCCACCAATGTCATGCGAAGCTCTATATCACTCCCCTCCGTAACCTGGGCGCCCGTTTTGACTTCGTTTCCGTCTATAAACATTGTAAGGGCAAGAGTAACTGCGGGCTGATACATCAGGACAAGCGATTTCTTGTCAATCGGAGCTGAAAACTCTATCGTATACTTTCCTGCGGGAATGACCTGATCCTGATTAGAGATAACGGACACATTTCCGTGTAGATTAGGAGATTCAATATCTTCAAACCCGACAATGCGTTCACTCTCCGGTCCAAACACATCTTCCGGCTCAGGACTCTGTACTTTGGCATTATTAAAATCCAGTATCAGTTCATTTCCTTCCGTGTCCTCTGTTTTTGCAGAAGTCACTTCCGCCTGCGAATTCTGTGTGAAAGCTGAGAGACTGTAGAGAGGAATCCTGGAGCTGACTTCGATCGTCTTCTCGTCCACAAATTTGATATCCTTATCGTCATATTTCAGACGGCCTGAGATAGCGTTGGCCACATCATTCAGAGTCTCTACAATGTTATCCGAGTTCACCGATTCGAGTCCGTTGGCCGAATCCTCCGGTACCTCTTCAGAATTACTGCCGATTCCATAATAGAAGACACGCAGGGGAGATCCGTTGCTCATCGGCTTACCCTTGAGCGCATTACACGCTGCTATGATGTCATCGTATTGTGATTCTCTTCTCTGAAAGATGCCATCAGTCATGATCACAAGCCAATATTGTGTAGTGGGATCTGAATCGCTGATACTCTCCAGTTTTTCCTCCGCCACATCAACAGAATTCAGCGGAGTCAGATTCCAGTTTGTCATTTTTGTTCGAATCTCATCGGCCGCCGCCTGCGGGTCAGAGATGTCCACCTCCCTCGCTTCCAGCTCAGACATATACGTGATGTAAAATTCGTCCTGAGGATTCATCAGGGCCGCGAATACCTGTGTCGCGTAGTTGGCCTCAGCCCAGGAATCAAAAAGGGTCCCCTCATTATCCCCGTACATACTGGAAGAATCGTCGAACACCAACGACACGATCTTCTTTGGCGCCTTGATCTCTGATCCGCTCCCTCCCTGAGAAGTGGCAGATGCGGGAACAATCGACGCCGCAAATACCGCCACTATTACAGTCAGACACAGAAGTAGTTTTTTCACGTTTTTCATCTCGTCCCCCTGTTATATATTGCGCAAGCAATCCATAAATCATCCTCTTATATAATAAACAAATCACACTACTTGTACAAATTATAAATCTAAATCCTTTGAATATTGTGTAATTTTCTACATAAATCAAATCTTTTTCTGCTTTTTCTTCCGAATTCTCCGTCAAAAAAACGGCAGTGTATAACTGCCGTTTTCCGCGTGCTCATATAGCCCACTCCATGCGTAAAATTGTTCAATGCTTCCGCCACTCCTCCAGCCACTCATGCACAAGCGTGACCCACTGCACCGCCGTCGTGTCCATGATCCTCTTATCGGACCTCGTGCGCCAGTCCGCCAGACTCATGCCGTGCACGTCGCCGGGGAATATATGATATTCCACGGGCTTTCTGGCCCTGACCAGTTCTGTGGCAAAATAGAGCGAGTTCTCCAGCGGCACCGCATTATCATAGGAGGTGTGCCACATGAAGACGGGAGGCACATCCTTCAGGTCCTGCTTTTCCAGAGACATCTTTTCCAGCCAGAGCGGGTCGCTTCGCCTTTCTTCTCCCAGCAGATCGTCAAAAGAGCCCCTGTGCGCGTATTCTCCCGAAGTGATCACAGGATAGCACAGGATCAACCCGTTCGGCCAGATCTGCTCTGCCGCAAGCTGCAGGCCGTTCTCCTCCCGGATCTTCGCAAACCATTCCGTATTCCAGAAAACTCCAAGAGACGCAGCCAGGTGACCGCCAGCCGAAAATCCAAGGACTGCGATTCGCTCCGGATCGATGCGCATTTCTGCCGCGTGCTCCCTTATATAAGCCATCGCTCTCGACAGTTCCAGAAGCGCGGTCGGAAAGACGGCCGGCGCGCAGGAATAGCGCAGGACCGCCGTGTGATAGCCCATGGCGTTAAACTGCATCGCGACGATCTCCGCCTCCCTGTCTGAGGTGTGACTGTATCCGCCGCCCGGGCAGACCAGGACCAGCGGCCGCTCCTGCACCGTGAAACTGTCTGTGACCTCCAGAAAGAAAGTCTCCAGATAGGCGTCTGCGCGGGTCCCCGGGACCCGGATCTCCTCTTTCAAAATATTGTGGATCATACTTCTAACTCCTCTTGAAATAATACTTTACATATCTGCCGGTTATGTCATAAATTGTTATTATTCAGCCCCCGGAATGCGCAGCATTTGGGATGTGGTGCGCTGAATAGTTATGTTGCTTTATGATTTTCAGAAAGGATCACCACACATGGGATTTTTAGACATACTGTTCAATAAAACCGATATCAACGCCGCCGTCGAAGAATTCAGAAACACACCGGGCGCTTATCTGATCGACGTCAGAACAGGCCCCGAATACGAGGCCGGCCATATCGAGGGAAGCATTAATGTGCCCCTGAACAGCGTTCACTTTATCGTCAACCACGTCCGTGACATCGAGGCCCCTGTCTACGTCTACTGCCAGAGCGGCGCGCGCTCGGGCCAGGCCACTTCCATGTTCCGGGAAATGGGCTACAAAAATGTCAAGAATATCGGCGGCGTGAACCGCTACAAAGGGAAGCTCGTGCGCTGAAAGAGGCGCACATGTGATGCGACGGCTTTCCTTGTGCCCCGGTACCAAATGCTGCCGCACGCCTTGCGCTTCCGCGCCGGACAATATTCTCTCACATAGTCCCTTATACCGGGCGGTACACCCTCACATAATCCCCCGTGCCGGCCGCCTCCTCGTCATAATTTCCATACATCATACCCTGCAGGCTCAGGTCGAGGATCTCGTGATAGCCGCATCTCTCCAGGAGGGCTCTGTTTTGGCTCAGCTTCTCCGTATCCTCGATCGCCTCTCCGTACAGCTCTGCCACCGGCGCCGGCGAGATGCCCACCGCGCGGATCCGGATATTCATCGCGTGATACAGGATGCGGTCCAGGTGCATCAGAAGATAGCTGCAGATCCCCCTGTTCCTGAACGGCGGCATCACAAAGACACCCTGCAGATACCCCGAGAATCCCTGTCTGTTTTGCCACTCTTCTGTCTTGGCGCACAGCTCCTGACATCCGTTAAAAGCTTCCGCCAGCGCGACTTCCTCCCTGCCGATGGGATCCGCCGTGTTCAGGATGTCCATGCCGCTCGCGTACACCAGGTTCTCATCGTAGAGCTTTCCCCAGAGCTTGGCGCACAGCTCTCCGCGGCACCACACCGTCACGTTGAAATTCATGCCAAAATAGTCATTGGCCTCATCATTTTCCTTCGGCGTCAGTTCAAGCTGGAAGGAATCGTACTCCATTCTTGTCGAAAACACTTTCAAAGTATAGACTTCTCTGTTCATAGAAATCTCCGTTCAGTTCGTTGCAAGGTTTATTTGTTTTTTGTTTTACAGGGCGATTTGTCTCCTGCCACGCCGCAAAAATGTGCCAATATGAGTGCAATATTTAATGTAGAAATTTTCGTAATTAGTGTGTTATAATGCCACGTGATTTACGAATAAAAGCAATAAAGGAGAATGAATCTTGGCATCCAACACTAATCCCAAAGAAAACAAGATGGGCGTAATGCCGGTCAAAAGACTGATCATCAGCATGGCACTCCCCATGATGATCTCCATGCTCGTGCAGGCCCTTTACAATGTCGTAGACAGTATCTTCGTGGCAAGGCTCGGAGAAGATGCGCTCTCGGCCGTCACCTATGCATTCCCGCTGCAGAATCTGATGATCGCGGTCGGCTCCGGTACCGGCGTCGGTATGAACGCCCTGCTCTCCCGTTCTCTTGGAGAAAAGCGGTTCGATAAATCCGACTCCGCCGCCAACATGGGCATTTTTCTCACGTTCTGCAGTTTCATAGTATTTTTGCTCTTCGCTCTTTTCGGCTCCCACTGGGCCGTAGCCGTTCAGCTGGGCAGCAGCACAAGCGAATCCGCCGCGCAGATCATCGCGGACGGCCACGCTTACCTGTCGATCGTGACCGGCCTCTCTCTCGGCCTTTTCTTCCAGATGACCTTTGAGAGACTTCTGCAGTCCACCGGGCGCACGCAGCTGAGCATGATCAGCCAGACCACCGGCGCGGTCATCAACATCATTTTCGACCCGATCATGATCTTCGGCCTTTTCGGTTTCCCCAGGCTCGGCGTCGCAGGCGCCGCCTATGCCACCGTGCTCGGCCAGAGCGTCGCGGCACTGCTGGGTCTCTACATGAACCTGAAGTTCAACAGCGATATCCATCTGAGCTGGAAGAGCATCCTTCGTCCGGACCTCGACACGATCAAGCGAATCTATGCCGTCGGCATTCCTTCTATCCTGATGATGTCCATCGGATCCATCATGACCTACGGCATGAACATGATCCTGACTGCCTTTTCAACGACAGCAACTGCCGTATTCGGCGTTTACTTTAAGCTCCAGAGCTTCTTCTTCATGCCGGTCTTTGGTCTCAACAACGGGCTGATCCCTGTTTTGGCCTATAATTACGGTGCGAGAAGAAAGGACCGTATTGACGAGGCCCTGAAGTTCTCCTTCGGCGTTGCGATCACGATCATGCTCTGCGGAACGCTGATCATGCACCTCTTCCCCGATGTGCTGCTCCGCTTCTTCAATGCGGACGCGGCAATGCTCGAGATCGGCATCCCGGCGCAGAGGATCATCAGCCTGTGCTTCCCCTTTGCCGCCATCGGCATCATCTCCGGTTCCATCTTCCAGGCCTTCTCACAGAGTATCTACTCTCTGATCATCTCGCTCGGAAGACAGCTGGTAGTCCTGCTGCCCGTCGCCTGGCTCCTGTCCAAGACAGGGGATGTCACCAATGTCTGGTGGGCTTTCCCCATCGCTGAGGGCGTCTCCGTTGTCCTCTCCTTCATCTTCTTCAGAAAGATCTATGGGCAGGTTGTGAAGCCGCTGGAGAAGCCGAAGGAGGAGGCGGGCAGGTGAGAGCGACGTAGGGAGATGCGGGCACGTATGAGTGCCGCGGGAGGAAGCAGGATTTCATGAAGTTCTCCCATAGGGAGGCCGGTTTATAAGATTTCTTCCCAAGGCTGAAATAATTTCTCTCAAGGAATCCTCTCTCCGAGGTCTCCCAACGAAATATAGTTTTCTCCCGACGCTTCTTTTGTCAGAAGATCCAATCTGTGGACCTGCAGCGCAAAAGGCGGAAGTTCATGACCACAGGACCGGAACATCTCTCCAAAGAGCTGTTCCGGTTTTAAATTGTCTCCGACGCTGCAGCACAGGCGCATGTAAACCCTGGTCCCGGCGCCGGCAGGCCCGTAAAACGGGCCGTCGCCTGCTTCCGGCGCACCTGATTCCCGCATTGCACTGCTCTGCTGCGCATTTATCTGTTCATACCCATCGCGGATCTCCATATCGTAGATCCACTCCTTCATATCGACTTCCCGGGTGCCTTTCTTGGTCTCCTTAATCCAGGGAATACTTTCCCTGGCACAGAATTCCTCAAGAGCCTTCTTCCAATCCCAGTCCGGCTCGAATCCCTCCCGGAACCATACTTCGTAATCTGCGGCGGCCACGATCGTCATCGCCTTCATCTTCTTTCCGCCGTCTACTTCGCGAAAATCCAGGATGTCCAAGCCTTCACACATATATTTCCCCAGCTGCTGCATGGCTTTTTCGGTAGAGATCGGCTCCTCCAGCTCTATATCCATGTATTCCGCGCTGCTGGTCGGCCCGACGCCCAGCGGCATCGCGAAAGACATGACCATCCTCTGATGCATCCCCTCGTCATATTTGACCGGGATATCCGTCCGTCTCACAGCCCTCATCAGGTACTTCATGAGCTCAAGGTGTCCTATGAACTTCATGGGTCCGTATTTTGCGAACTTAACTCTGACTCTCAATGGAATCCTCCACTCTTTATTGTAACTCGCGCGCGGATTCGCAGATGCTTCCTAAAGACATGCCCGTGCGCCGGCAACGCGCGCTCCTCGCTCCGCGCCGGCAGCCCACACCGACACTCCTGCGCGCCATCAACGCGCGCTCCTCGCTCCGCGCCCCGATTTTAGGCATAACGCTCCATATCAAGAAAAACAAATTCCAATGCCTTTGAGAAATTACTGATTTCCGGCCAATTCAGGAAGTCTTTTTCCATAGCTTTAGGCAAGAAAGCTTCCTATGGACAATTCATCTTCCAATCTCAGCTCTTAGCACTTGCACTTGAGAAATAATTGGGAGATGAATTTGTCAATCACCGCGTTTATGCCTAATCTGCGCGATGAAAGCCCCGCGCGCGCCGGCCTCGCCGGCACCGCGCCCCAGAAACACCCCCGCGCGCCCCAGAAACCGACGCGCCCATCATCGCTTACAAATCCCTGCCCCAAATCTCGCCGCCCCACACCCCGAGCACTGCTCCTTGCAATTGGGCGTGATGACGCCTTCCTGCGCCCGCTTCCACTCGCGCAGCAAAAAGGCCTTCGTGACGCCGATATCGATGAAATCCCAGGGCAGGATCTCGTCCACGGATCTCTCCCGCAGGGCGAAGAAATTCATGTCGACGCCCGTATTCTCACAGGCCTTAAGCCAGCGGGAATAGTCCCAGGTCTCGATCCAGGCGTCGTACATGGCGCCCAGTCGGTAGGCTTCCAGAATCACCGCCGCGCAGCGCCTGTCGCCGCGCGCCAGGAATCCTTCCAGGACCGTGCCGTCCGCCTCGTGGTACTTGTACCAGATGCTGCGGCGGTTGAGGACTTCCTGGATGCCGTCATAGACCGTGCCCGCGAACTCCAGATACTGCTCGGGCGTGTACATGGGCGCCCACTGAAGCGGCGTGAACGGTTTGGGGACGAAGAAGGATGTGCTCACCGTGATATCGCACCGCCCGTTTCTCTTCTCCTTGGGCACCTCCTGGAAATAGGCCACGGCGATCTTGTTGGCCAGCTCCGCGATCTCCCGCCTGTCCTGCGGCGTCTCCGTGGGCAGACCCAGCATGAAATAGAGCTTGACCTTCTTCCATCCTCCGCGGAAGGCCTCTCGCGCGCCGTGCAGGATCTCCTCCTCCGTGATTCCCTTGTTTATGACGTCTCTGAGCCTCTGAGAGCCCGCCTCCGGGGCAAAGGTCAGATTCCCCCGCCTTGCGTCCTGAAGCCTCGCCATGACGTCGAGAGAGAAGGAATCGATGCGGAGCGAAGGCAGCTGCAGCGTTGTGCCGCGCGGCCCGTATGTATCCACAATGTAATTGACCAGTTCCTTGATGCAGGTATAGTCGCTGGAACTGAGAGAGCTGAGGGTGAAGTCGTCCTGCCCTGTGTTCTCTATGAGCTGGTCCGTGTACGATTTGAGCCTGTCAAAAGACCGCTCCCTGTTAGGCCTGTAGATCATGCCCGCCTGGCAGAAGCGGCAGCCTCGGATGCAGCCCCTCTGGATCTCGACCACCGCCCGGTCCTGCGTGACCTGAATGAAGGGCACCAGCTGATGCAGCGGATAAGGAGCCGTGTCGAGATCCTTCACCGTCTGCTTCAGGATCTTTTCCGGTACTCCCGGAACAGTGGGTGCAAAGGACGCGATCGTTCCGTCCTCTTTGTAGGTCACCTCGTAGAGAGACGGGACATAGATGCCGGGCACCTGCCTGGCCGCCTCGATCAGGAACTCCCGGCGGCTCCTGCCGGCCGCTTTCATCTCCTTATAAAGATCCAGCAGCTGGTCGTAGACGGTCTCCCCTTCTCCGATGTAGAACATGTCGAAGAACTCCGCGATCGGCTCCGGATTGTAGGAACAGGGTCCCCCGCCGATGACAATCGGTACCGATTCGTCCCTCTCCGAGGCCTTGAGCGGAATCCCGGACAGGTCCAGGATCTGCAGCACATTCGTGTAGCAGAGCTCAAACTGCAGCGTGATCCCCAGGAAATCGAAGTCCCGGATCGGATCCTGCGACTCCAATGCAAAAAGCGGGATCCTTCGCTCCCGCAATATTTTGTCCAGGTCCAGCCAGGGGGAGTACACCCGCTCACACCAGGTGTCCTCCCTGCGGTTGAACATATCGTATAAAATTTGAATTCCAAGGTGGGACATGCCCACCTCATAGACGTCCGGGAAGCACATCGCGAAGCGGATCTCTATTTTGTCACGGTCCTTGTAGACCGCGTTCCCCTCGTTGCCGATGTACCGCGCCGGCTTCTGCACGCTGAGCAGCACGTCGTCGCTAAGTGCCAGCGTTCTCATTTTCCCCGCAGTTCCGTATACTGTCATTGCTTCTCTCTATACTTTCTACTATAAGAATGAAAATGCGGACTCGATCCTTCGGATCATATTCATCGCATTCGAACCGTATTCGTCTATGACCGTCTTGCACAGGCCCGGGTCATTTGTGAGAATCGCGTCCACGTTCAGGCTCACAAGACTCTCCATGGTATCCCTCTCGTTTACCGTCCAGACAAAGACGTGCTTTCCGGCCCGGTGGATCCTCTCGACGTTCTCGTAAGTTGCGAACGTCTCCTGAATGCTTATGATATCTGCGGCGTCAAGCGATTCTATATCCCCGATCCCGATGGCCGATGTGTAGGCGGTCAGCACGGAAGGATTGATCTCGCGAATCTCCTCCAGGGTCTTGTAATCCTGGCTCGTCACATCGCAGTTTGCGATGTAGTCGTTGGCCACAATGATGTCCACCACCTTCTGGGTGATCCCCTCGTCATGGCCGTTTCGCTTGATCTCGATATTGAGATAGAGCTTGTCCTTTCCGCTTCCGGCCAGTTTTATGACTTCATCCAGCGTGGGGATCTCCGTCCCGGCGAATGATTCGTCAAAAAATCGCCCGTTGTCTAGGTCCTTGATCTCGTCATAGGTCACTTCCCAGACGTTCTTGTCCACGCCCGTTGTCCGCTTGAGATTGTCGTCGTGCATCACGATGATCGTGCCGTCCTTAAGCATCTGCACATCCAGCTCCGCCGCCGAAAATCCCTCATCGATGCACTTTTGAAAAGCCGGCATCGTGTTCTCGGGCGCCGCAGCGGAAAAGCCCCGGTGCGCCATGATCATGGGCGTGCCGTAGTCCGTGTTGAGGATCCACCGAATCTGGGCAAACCTTCTGGGCACCGAGAAAAAGATGCTGACCGCACAGATTGCAAGAACCAGATACTTGAGGATCGGATAGCGGTGAAAATAGTGCGGCGGATCCGTGTACTCCAGGATCGGCTCGCCGAGCTGCTCCTTCCTCTTATAGTAGGCGTTCTGAAAGCTCGCCATCATAAGCGGGATCATGACCCACAAGAAAGCGATATAGAACAGGATCCCTGTGGGAATCAGCCTTTCGAGCATAAAGATATCAAGGGGCTCCGTCTCTCCGGGCATCACCCACAGCGACAGAAGGTACCAGCCAATCACGATCAGCAAGGTGCCCACAGAAAAGATTAAATAGCAGAATATTCCCCAGATCGCTGTGAGGAACAGCACCCTGAAAAAGTACTTACCGCTGATCATGGCGGCGCTTTTCCTGCAGGCCGTTCCGAAGCTCACGTTGTCCTCTTCCATCATGATCGGGATCGCGAAGAGCCAGCGAACGAAGAAATACATGGCCGCAAAGATGAGGATCTGATAGGCGATCCCTTCCCACGGGCGTTTTTCGAAGTCCTCCAGAATAAATCCCGGGATTCGAATCACCGAAGTGATGCTGGATATGTCCGCGATCGCGGAGGATCCGAAGCGCATGACGAAGATCACATAAGGGATCAGCCCCCAGTTCTCGAGCTTCGCGCGCTCCACACACAGATCAAAGCCCGTAGAGAAGATCTGCCGCACCGTTTTTTTCTTCCCCCATTTGGACGCCTGCAGTGTATCGTAGATGGCAAACTGCTCGAATGAGGCCGCCGCCACCAGCATCAGGATCATGACGAAAAACACGATCCACGAGATCGGATTGCGGACAAAAGTGCCGGCATTATACCAGGCAATGACCTTTGTTTTATTCCCGATCAGCCACAGCCTCTGCATCCAGGTCATGATAGGAAACAGCACCAGGAAAGTGAGGATCCTGAAGATCACCTCAAAAGCGATCAGGCTCCTGCTGTTCTCCTTCATTAATGCGAATGGGCGCAGAACGCCCTTGAGCCAGTTTACTGTTCCTCTGATTATAAACATCTGTCTTCCCCCGATTGAATTAAGACAACCTGTGATGTGAAATCTGCAGAGTGAACCGCTTCGCTACTATGTTAGTTTATCATCGCTTTTCTTTATTGTGAACTCTTCCTTTCCGCGCGTGCGCGGAGAACTTTTCTGTTGCACTTTTTTCCTCTTTGACGTATCATACACTCGTTATATCAGCGATTTAAAGGAGTAAAGCGCATGAAGCAAGCAGAACCCATTTCAAAAGATCGAGTCCCTTTTAACTATAATCTTGTCCTGATCGGCTTTATGGGCGCCGGCAAATCAACGGTTTCCGACTATTTTCACACCCAGTTCGGCATGGAAGTCATCGAGATGGATCAGATCATCGCCGAGCGGGAAGACATGAGCATCAGCGATATCTTCGAGACGCGCGGCGAGGAATACTTCCGCGACTGCGAGACCGCCCTTCTCATTGAAATGCAGGCCCGTAAAAATGTCATCATCTCCTGCGGAGGCGGCGTCCCCATGCGCGAGCGCAACGTCGCCGAGATGAAAAAAAACGGCCGCGTCATCCTGCTGAGCGTCGAACCTGAAACAGTCCTGACGCGCCTTGAAGATGACCACAGCCGTCCTCTGCTTGAAAACAACAAAAACGTGGACTTCGTCCGCGCCCTGATGGAGAAGCGCCGCGACAAATACGAGGCGGCCGCAGATATTATTGTGCGCACCGACCACAGAAGTGTTCAGGAGATCTGTGAGGAAATCCTTTCAAAGCTCCGCGCTATGGATGGGGAGAGCGAGTAACGGGCGTATTGTTAACGCCCCCATTGTTAACCAACGGGTTGTTAACCTCCATCGCCCCGAAGTTGTTAACCTCATTCATCTTTTAGGTTGACAATTCGTTTCTCATCGATTAAGCTTGCTTATGCGATGTGTTTTTGGCTCCTCAGGTGATTTGACTTCTTGTGTTTTTCGCTCCTTAAGTGTTTTGCTTATCAGGGGCCAAAAACGCACTGCCTGCAGAGGCGGGAGACTTCCCACCTGAGTAAAAATAGATTGAGAGGTTAATACTATGAAAATGTCCACACACGATCTTGTTCTCTGCGCGCTCTGCGCGGCCGTAACCTGCGTTCTGGCGCCCCTGTCCGTCCCGCTGGCCGGCGAAGTGCCGATCTCACTGGCAACTTTCGCCGTTCTGCTCTCGGGAATCCTTCTGGGCGGAAAGCTCGGCGCCCTCAGCCAGCTGATTTACGTGCTTTTGGGCAGCGTCGGAGTTCCCGTATTCGCGGGATGGACCGGAGGCCTCGGCATCACGCTCGGCGTCACAGGCGGCTACATCATCGGCTACATCCCCATGGCTTTCGTCGCAGGTCTGCTCTACCATCTCTATGGCAGGAATGCTTCCGGAGTCCGCAAATATGTCGTTATGTTTGTCTCCATGGTCCTCGCTACAGCTGTCCTCTATATACTCGGTACTGCCTGGTTTATGGCACAGACGAAGATGACACTGGGCGCTTCCCTGGCTGCCTGCGTGATTCCATTCCTTCCCGGCGATCTTATTAAGATTGCAGCTGTAATGCTTGTAGCAGTTCCGATTGAATCTGCTGTAAAAAAGGCAGTCCCTGACAGCAGCGCTGCAGTGTGACCGGTCAGGACCTCCTTTGAATTCAATAGCATTCAATTACGACCTTATCAATTTCAACCTTATCAATGAGGATACAATTCGATATTTTTCGCCCCATATCCGGCGCGGCCGAGCTGGTCTCTCAGACCTCCGGCCGCGCTTTCTGCTGCCCTTCTGTTGTCCTCCGAGATTTCCCGTGAATAACGGCTGCTTTCAATAATAAAATGTGCCGTCTTTCTCATATACTCATCTGAACCTTCCGCGATCTTCCGGCAAGTCTCCTCCTGTTCCAGATCTTTCTTTTTCAAAATCTTTTTCCACAGCGAAGGGTCATAGCCGAGCAGGCGCACCATCAGGCCTTCATAAAATGGCTCTGCAGTATGGGCGCCTTTTTCCGCCCAGTATTGCCTGAGATCAAGCTCCCGCTGTGACCGGCCCGTCTCCCGAAACAGCACATACCCCTCAAGCCTGTTCCCGTCCTTCCGAAGCTGTTTTTCAAGTCCATCCGCAATGTAGAGCGGGGCAATCTGTGCCCTCCGGCCTTTCGTGTACATAACTTCCGGCAGTTCGGACCACAGAAGCAGTTCCTTGACGCACTCGCTTGAAAAGACCTGCGTCTTTTGGCTGCGATCCGTCTCTGACATACCGTTCATGAGTAAGCGCAGTGCCGACGTCTCACAATACAGGGCCGACGGCCATAATGGTCTCCTTTTTGCGGGTGACATTTTTTGCAGAGATTCAGGCATGGGGATCACGATGCCCCCTTCTGTCGTACTTTGAAGAATCAGACTGCAGATCGCGAGGCCCTCTTCATAGCTCCCGGGCATCCTCTGAACCGATGCGGCACTAAGACGCAGATATCCTGCAAAATAGTGACATAAAAAGTCGTCCGAAAAATCTCCCCACTCTTTCCCGAGAGCCATCGCTCTTCTCAAGCCGCCAATATTGATACAGAGTTCTCCGGTCCCCGGCGAATTCTGTCTGAGCCTTGCCGGAGAATCGCTCATTCTCCATTCCGTCCGCAAAAAAAAGAGCCGGTTGTTCTCTTCCGACTCTATAGAAAGCATTTGCTCAATTCTGTTGATCAGCGCTTTTTCCTGCGCATTCATCCCTATTCTCACAAAGGTATCGCGGCCTCCGATCACGACTGTGCTGCTGCAAGTCTCAACGTCTCCACTGTCTCAATGATTTCGTCTTCATTTCCGACAGGGAACAGCCTTCTGAATTGTTGTAAATTCTCGTTTCCGATCACAATGACGCAGCATGGCGGCCTGTCATTTAACGTCCCTTTAGCAAAGAATCTGCGCAGCCGGCGCACGTTTCTTTCTGCCTTTGCGTAGAGCCTTGGGCTCCTGTGCTCCCGAAGTTCCGAATCTGTTTCCGATGTGCCGGCGTCACTCTTCTTTACAACTCTTATGCTGATTCCGGCGCTCTGCGTCCAATCGGCCAGTCGCCGCAGCTTCTCTGTATCTTTCGCATTTTCTATGATAAATACGCTGCTTCCATGCGTGCTGTTTTCCTCAATTACCTGCGCCGCCCTGCTGATCCACTCAACATCGCGCCTTATCACCGCCTCTTCCGCCTCTTCCGCCAGCTTTTTCCGAAGACTCACAGCATTTTTTTCTTCTCTCTTTTTAATTCTTTTACAGAGTGTGTATCGATACTTTCTGATGCGAAGCGCGTTGTATCTCTGCAGCATGATGCAGTAGATATTGGTCAGGACCGCCGCCGACAGTCCCAAATCCGCCAGTGTCCATCGATACCCTGCTGCCCTTCTAAGCAAAATGAGCATGATCGCCATGACCAGCCCCATCAGATGGATCAGGGCGTTATAGGACAGATACATATAATGTCTCTGCGCCCCTCTGTAAGATAACTGCTGCAAGTGATAATTGCTGTTTCTGAGAGAATCCTTTCTGTGCCGGATCTTTTCCAGCAGGAAAGTAAAATCCCGAAACTTCCGAATTCCCAGGCGTCGATAGAAAGCCAGTTCATATTCATTAATCCGGCTTAAATCCTCTTCCATCTGTTCTTCTCCGGCTTTTATTCAAGGCTCGTCAGAGACTGCCTGCGTTATCTGAGCTCAACGAGCTTTTTGACATTATCTTTCTGTACGGCATTCATCGCCGCGTTTACCTGATCAATGGATTTCCCCTGGTCCCTGTACCAGTCCAGGTTCTGGAAGTACACACGAATCTCGTCCGTCTTGAAATGATACCCATGCCAGGCGTAGACATAGTTGATCGCCATCTGGATCGGTGTTTCAGGGAGACCTGAGGGCGCCGTGCTGTAGATCGCGTCGATGTCCTCATCCGTGATGCGCCTGTCTATGCACACCATGCAGGCGTCCTCGAAACTCATGGACTCCTGTGCACTTTCCTGCGTGTTCTCTTCAGGAGTAACCGCGGGAACCGCTTCCGCGGTCTCTTCCTGCGGCTCGTCCTGCTGCGCATCACTGACAGATGTGTCTTCCGCTTCCGTTCCGGAGGATTCTGTCTCGTCACCGGAATACGCCTCTTCACCGGCGTCTGCCGATGCGCTTCCCGTCGTCTCTGTTTTGCCGGATGACGCAGTCTCCCCAAAAGGATTTTTTCCATCTTTGATGAATTTGATGCTGATCATCAGTGCGATCAGGACAACCGCTCCGACAATGACAGCGACCAGGACGGTCTTCATCTGCTCATCCGGGCCGCTCCCATAGTCACTTCGGTCACTCCAATTCCGATCGTCGGGCTTTTTATCAAACAGTTTCATTTTGCACTTCTCTTTCAGTTCAATATTTGTATAGTACTACAGACATCCAGGCACCATTCCATAAATTCAGGGAAATAGTGATAACAGAGGGCAAGCTGCAGGGGATCACTCATAAGGGCAAGCCTCTCCCCGTACGTGATCACAGCCTGCTGCATCTGCGGGGTAAGATCATTTACATCCGTAAACACCTGATCGGTAATAGAATCATAAGCGTCATATAGAGCCTGCAGCTGCAACAGATACTGTGCACGATCTGCTATTTTCAGTCCTGTGTCCACGAGCGCCGTAAAATCTTCTGCGAATGACAGTTCTGCTTCCGTTCCCGCAGTCTCATAGGCAGATTCCTCGTAAATACATTTATCACCTTCTCTTATGAAGATTCCCTCCGCCCGAATCGCGTCTCTTTTCTGCGACTCTATGAAGAGAAGCATCGCCGTCCTTTTGTCTTTAAGACTGAACGGGAGGGAGATCTCTCCGACGCCGTAATACTTCTGCATTGGATCCGAGTGCAAAATATTGCTCAGCATTTCCACACTGTTCATATTTTCCCCCTTTATCTGATCCTGTTCCTTGTTATGATCGCGGCCGAATTAGGAACCGAATAAGCCCAGTCCAGCCTCCATTTGGGAATGAATTTCGTCTGCGATCTCTCAAGTCTCCCGTCCGTAAGGACGTCGGGATGTCCGGTATCATTGATATAAAAGCCCATCACTTCATGCGTGCTCGTGCTTCTTGCCGTACCGACGACAGAAATGGCGTGATTTGCGTTAAGGCCTTTGTGTATATCGTTCAGGAAATAACAATTCACACCGAGGATAACGCCTCTTCCTTCTTCAACTGCCTGCGCTATGCTGTCCAGGTCCATCTGGGGCGGGCTTCCAAATATCTGCGCGGCTTTACTGCCGCTTCCGCTGCCATTTTCATGGACATCATTATCTAATCCGAAATCACGCAATACTCTGCCTATATCTGTCGGAATCATACCGCCGTTCAATTGGGGCCTTAATATAGATACACGTGGCCTTGAGTAGAGTGATTTCCTGATCCCGTTGACATACTGCACTACTTCCTCTTCCGTTGTCGGCCTTCCGGCAAGAGTGAGAATATTGGCGATCTGCGCGAGAGAACAGTCCTCTCCCCATCTCAGGGTATTATGTCCCTGGTTATAAGACAGTTTTCCCAGCCTCTCATCATTGATCCCGAATGTCAGGCAGTTTGTGCCTGCCCCTTTCGGACTGCGTACGCCTGAATACAGGGGGTTCTTCGTCATGGGATCATTCATGATCTGCTGCCGGTATCTCTCGGATCTCTCTTTCTGAATCTGTTCCCGGTATTTCCGCTCCTCTTCGGAGATCTCACCAGGCGAACTGTCTGAGACATCCGTGCTGTCTCCGATCCCCTCCTGCAGCGTCTCCTTTCCGGCCGCCGAACCAATGCCTTCCATTGCTCCGGACGAGTAGGAACCGCCTTGGCGGCGTCCGCCTGTGCCCTCATCCATACTGACCAGAAGCTCATCACGGATATCTTCCGCCTCTGTAATATGTTCCGACAAGGATTCATCCAGCGGTTTCAGATTGCCGGCAAACTTGTTTCCGGAAGCGCCCTGCAGGCGGCTTCGGTCGCTCTGCCTTTCCTCTGCATACTCCTCCAGCAGATCGACCGTTTCATGTTTTTCCCTGTTGATCTCTTCCAAAGCGGACTCGCTTTCTCCGACCTGCTCCTGCGCGGACGCAAGCTCCTCTTTGGACTGTTCAAAGGCGTCGTTGGCTGCCACAATATCTCCCTTGGGGCGAAAATCCTCATCCACCTCCAGGGCGGCAGCCATCTCGTCATACCGGGTGTCTCTTTCGGTCTGCGCAGTCTCCAGGTTCTGTCTGCTCCGGTCCAGCTCATCCCGGATCTCTTTTCCTCTTTCCAGCTGTTCGTTCGCTTTAGCTGAGATCTCACTGAGTTTCATAAATCCGCTTTCCCTTAAAGAGTACTCTTCCTGTCCACAGTCGGACTCAGCCGTTAGTGGTTGAACCGACCACCGTATATCCGACCACAACATAGACTGCGATCTGAAGGATTCCCAGTACCAGTCCGAAGACCCCTTTCACCATGCCCATGATCATGGAGCTGAGGCACATGATGATCAAGGGCATGAGCAGCACAGGAATATAAAGGATCAAAGTCTCTTTGACTCTTTCCAAAAAACAAATGATTATAAGGAATCCGATCGCCGCACCAAGAAGTCCGCCTATTACGGACATATAGGCCATAAATGTCCCGGCGGAGTTGAAGTTACTGATCAGAGACAGGGACCCCATAAAAGAAATATTGTTTTCATAAACAGGTTTAAGCAATATACCGCTGATGATTCCGGCCGCTATGTAAACTGCCCACAGGGTCAGTGTCGAATTGCTGCTTTCCAGCTTACTCCAGTTATCGGTATGAATCTTTATTTCGCCAAGATCACCGATCTTATCCAGATTAAGCCTGTTGCCGGCTGAAACACGTTCAATATAAATGGACTTACTCCCGTCCTTCCCCTGTGGATCCGTTTCAACGAGATCCTTGCCCAGCATTTGAGCTTTTTCGAAGCGCTCCAGTGTCGCCTTCGCAGAAGCATGACCTGCATCTGCCGCCTTCTTCAGCCAGGTGTCCGCTTCATCAAGGTCTGCTTCGCATCCCTTCCCTGTGCTCAGATTTCTGAACAGCCGGTACATGCACTCGGCGTCTCCCTGTTCCGCCCCTCTTCTGTAATACATGGTCGCGTACGCGTCGTTCTGAGGAACGCCGTCTCCATACGCGTAGCACATAGCCAGCTGTCTTGCCGCTTCCGCGCTGCCATTGTCAAGAGCTGCCTCGAGCTTGCCGATCACTGTATTCATGTCACGGTCCCCGTCCAATCCGCTCTTCATTCTCAGGGCGCTTTCCAGCAGCTCCTGTCCGGCCGGTCTCCCGGCATTACTCGCATAGTCGGCATAATCCTGATATCCCATATCCATCTCTGCTCCCATCTTTACTCTGCTCCTTTCCTGGCTACACGTTCCCGTTTTTTGCGCGATCCGAGACTTCCTTCCAATACGCTTTTTCCGCATCCGAGCAAGTCGACAATATTTTGCGGCGTTCTGCCAGCTTCTCCTCTGTCTCTTTTTTGACTGTATAACCGTATTTTGCGGCGTCTTCTTCAAGCTGTTTGAGCCGTTTTTTGTACTTTACAACTTCTTTTGCCACTTTCGTTTTGAAATTAGCCAGGAAACGTCTCTCTTCTTCTCTGTGTCCAAGGGCCCCCGGTGTCTCAAATACCACTGCAAAAGGAGAATAGTAAGCATATACGGTTATATGTAAGTTCTGTGCGTCATGTATGATTGCGGAATAAGTACGGCTGAGCCTGCTGCGGATATTCTTAAGCTCCTCTTCATAATAGCTGTAGGAAGAGCTGTCCGGCTCATAATTCTCCATTCTCTTCTCCATGGCCCAATATTGCCGTAAGACATCAAAGAATTTTTTCTTTCTCTCTTCAATATCATCCCATCTCTTCTGCCAGCCCATCGATGCTATTTCAAGAGAGGCTGCAAGATCTCTGTGATACCCTTCGAGAGAGCCTAGACTCTGCAGGATCACCGCGTCGTCCAGATTGCCTTCCTTGGCTTCAAAATAGGGAATCTGAACTTCAAATGGTTTGAGCAGCGGCTCATAGCTGCACAGCGCCTGACCGGGTGTGAACACCGCCATTTTTTCGAGCTGATCCGGATTGGCCGACATAGTGCCGCCGAGCAGACTCCGGTCATCCTGTGCCGTGATCCTCAGGCCGATCTTCAGCGAAGTGTTTTTAATGACTTCCGGTGCCATGGCCGTGGGAAGCTGGTCGGCGATCACGATTCCTTCTCCCAGAGCTCTCACCTCGGCGAGCATCTTGACGATATATGCAGTCGCCGCTGTCTTTGGATCTGCGTCTTCCCCGCCTTTGGGCTGGGCCACAGGACCGATCAGATTGTGGGCTTCCTCCAGGAACATGACATGGCGGGGTTTTCCCCCCAGCGCTTTCTTGTCGTAGTTCTCTACTTTCAGCGTCTCGCGGATCAGGGTCGCTATGAGAAGCGTCATATAATTGGCCGGATCCGTGCCGAGAGACTCCAGTTCTACAATTGCCGATCTCTTTATCCACTCTTCCGGCGGCACCGTCGATTTTGGCACATCAAAAATATCGCCCATTTCTCTTGTCATCAGTGAGCCGATACGGACCTGCAGTGCCGACTTGAGGTTGCTCCTCACTTCCGGAGCATAATCGGACTTGTCAAGTCTCTCTTCGAGCTTTTTGTACAGCTCGCTCATTGTAGGATATGTCAGGACTCCCCGGTTGACCATATTGTGCGTCCAGTTGTGTTCTCTGTACACATCTTCCACCGAGCGGTCCAGAAGAAACGGCATGGGCGGCTCCAGATTGAACGCGCCGTCAAAGACGGCGAGAAGATTTCGGATATGCTCTGCCAGTGTCATTCCCTTAGGAAATTCAAAGGGATTGATATGCAGCGGGAACCTGGTAAAGGCGCTGGGCGAGAACAGTTCCAGGTCTCTCATATCCGGCAGCGTCGTCATGACTCGGTACTCATGCTTGGCAGGCTCCAGGACCAGGACGGGAATGCCGTGCTTTGCGTGCATCTCATGGATGAGATGCATCATGCTGTTGGTTTTCCCCGAACCGGGAACCCCTGCCAGAAACGCATGCTTGGAGAGATTCTCAAGGGGAAATTCAATACTGTGCCGCTCCGGATCTGTTCCCAGAACAAGTCCTGTCAACCCAAGGTCCGGGAGTGTCTCCTTGGGCATCTCAATATTTTCGCCGGAATAAAGGGCAGGAAGAATCCCAAATGGGACCATCTCATCCAGCAGATAGAGCTGGGACAGATAGTTCAGGGATTCAGGCGTACCTTCCATCGCCAGATACGGAAAGGGAGTATACCCAATCTGCGAAAAGCTGCAGCCATAAGTCGTCTTTAAGGTATAATCTCCTTCCGAGAGCGCCTCCGAGGCAGCCGCGTCCAAAATGTAGGAGGCATGTTTGATATCATCTGAGAGCACATGGATATCGCATATGAAATGAGGATTCGCCGACAGAGATTCCAGCAGATCACAATAGTAATGGAGTGTGCTGTCCGCATTCTCATCTTTTTGCCCCAGTCCCGCTCCGGACGCAGAGACATTGACCTTGGCTTTTGTCAGCTGGCGAAGCTTGGGGAGGACATAAGAAAGCGTCTCCTCAAGGGTCTGCGCCATGTCGACCGGATAGGCGCTCAGAACATACAGGCAGGGGCGCCCGATCGCGTCCATGAGTCTGGACATATCATACAGTCTGGCCTCTTCGTTCATCTTCCATTCACTTACTGTATAGTACTTCTCCGTGCTCCCGCGATCCAGCGGCTTGGACTGCCTTTCTTTGCGTGTAAGGTGTACGTCGTAAGCATAGGTGCGCTCACAATCGGGAAAAGGATAGTATCCCTTCTCGGGTCTGCCTTCTTTTCTGAGTGTTCCCGCCTCATGAAACGTGTAAAACGGCGCCAGAGGCGATGACAGAATTGTCTCCTTGAGATAGCCCGCCTCCTTTGTATCCATGGTATCAAAGCGGATTCCGATCCGCAGCCTTTGTCCCTGAATGCGTTCCGGGTCATACTCGTAGAACAGATGAAAGGCGTCTCCCGGCTCCAGAAGTCCCCTGCGGTTCATCTGTCTCCAGAAAGTGCCGTGATGGGACAGCACGCCGCCGACGCCGCTCTCGTCCAGGCTCGCATACTTGCTGAGTGTCAGATCAGGGACCTCCTCGAGAATATAATAAGTTGATTCCATTTTCCTTCCCCCGTCGTCAGTTGATCAAATGTCGCCTCCTGCAGGAAGACTGTCCGCTCAAAAACGTCAGCTCTGGATCTCCGCTAGCAGATCGTTGAATTCCGCCTCTGCTTCCTCGATCGACTCCATGGCCTCTTCCGAAGCCTCTCCGAAGCTGTCCGCCGACTGGTGCGCCTGGTCGGCCGCTCCCTCCGCACTGGAACCAAATTCCGAGGAGCCGGCAATCTGTTCAAACTGGCTTGCCGCCTGCTCACTCAGTCCCTGCTGCTCCTGTGCCTCCTCGCTGGCGTCCGATGCTATATCACTGGCGCTGTCCAGAGTTTGTCTTACATTTCCTTCCATATCAGCAGTCGCTTCGCTGATTGAGGAATCGTGCACATCTTGGATTGCTTCAGTAATATCATCGTCGACGTCAGAAGGCATGCCGTCCAGAATGCTCTTGACATTGGCGATATCATCTGCATTTTCCCGTCCCAGTTCTCCTGCTTCGGCGTGTCCCTCTTTCGCTTCCTGAACTTTCCCTTGGACACCCTCTAATTTACTTCCCATTTCATCCTCCTTATTGTTGACAATACTGCTTTTGGGGTGCTTTACTCATAGTCTCTACCGCTGTCTCCCTGTTCCTGCTGATGTCCGGGGCCCTGTGCTTGTTCGATCGTCCTGGCCCAGCCATCAGCAATCTGCTTCTGATTCTCACAGAATTGTACACCTTTCGCGTAGATTTTTTGTTTAGCTATCGCTATATCCCGGTCCTTATCCACATTTCCCTTGTTTTTACTCTCACTTTGAATTCGGCCAAAGCGATTGGACGCATTTCTGGCTTTCTCTTTTTCCCTTGCGTACCTCTGCTTGAGGCTCTCAAACATCTCTCTGAGATTCTGCAGACGGATTCGCAGCATGTTGAGTTCATTCTGCAGCTGCTGGTACTCTTTTTTTTTCCTTTCCAGCTCCTGTACGTATGCCTGTTTTTTCCTCTCTGCTGCCTGGTGTCTCTGCTGCGCGGCCAGCATCTGGCTCATAATTGCCTGCCGCATGGCAAAATTCCCGCCGTAGCCGCTCTCGTCGTCCTCATCGTCGTCCGGTATGGAGGCCAGCTCTGCAGCCAGCCTCCCATATTCTTCTTTCGCCTCTTCGCTCTCTGCCGCTGCAGACTGAATCGCTCTGCGCAGGCTCTCCATCCGCGCCTGAATCTCTTTTTTTCTGCGAATGGCCTCCTGTGCCTTGGAACTTGCTTCTTTCAGATTCTGCTTGGCGCTGGAAGTGTCGGAATACAGATTATCGATCTCATTTCCCGCCATTACCTACTCCTTTTTCTTCGCTATGATCGCTACGCTCTCATCCTCCTGCTGGACAATGTCGAGGATCTCATAGCAGCTGCCTCTCTCCCATCCTTCATCCGTAATGGCTCTTCCCAGAGGATTGAGCAGATATTTCTCTACAACGTTTCCTATTCCTCTTCCTCCGAAACTCAGATTCTGGACACTGAGCCCGACAAGACGTTTAAAGGCGTCGGAGTCCTTGTCGAGAATGACACGGATCCCGTTGTTGTCCTTAATCCCGGTGATTATGTTATCCAGCTGCTTCTGAAGGATCAGCGGTACGGACTCTTTGCGGATGAAATCAAATACAACGAGGTTGTTTCCGATTCGGTTCAGGATCTCCGGCCTTCCCAGCTCCGAGACGAAGAAGTCTCGGACCGCCTCATTCACCCTCTCCTCGATCACGGAGTAGGGATCCTCGGGGGATACCAGCGCGACCTTTGTTCCGTCCCGCATCGTTTTATAAATTCCCTTGTTGCTGGTAAATATGATGATCGTCTCCGTGAAATAAACCGTCTCACCTTTTGAATCAGTCATTCTTCCGTCATCCAGGATCTGAAGGAACTTGTCCAGGATACTGGGGTGCGCTTTCTCGATCTCATCAAAGAGCAAAATAGAGAACGGATGCTGCTTCACCGCATTGGTCAGCTCACCTCCGGCGTCGTATCCCACATAGCCGGGAGGCGCTCCGAGGAGCCTTTGGTCGGAGTGCTCGTGCCCGTATTCGCTCATGTCAAAGCGCAGGAGCGTACTCTCATCGCCGAAGATGTACCTGGCCATCGCCTTCGCCATCTCCGTTTTTCCGGTTCCGGTAGGTCCGGCAAAAAAGAGAACGCCTTTAGGTCTTCCCGATGAGTGCTGCAGTCCTGACAGCCCCGCCGCGGAGCGCTTGATCACATCCGCCACCGCGTTGATCGCCGTAGGCTGTCCCTTTACATCCTTGCCCAGTGCCTCAGAGATTCCGACCAGCTGTTCCTTGCCGAGCCGGCTCCAGGGGTCGTCCTGCTGCCCATAGCGATAGGCATTGATCGCCTTGGGGGCTTCACTGAGCGAGAGCTGTCTCTCCCCGCACAGTCCCAGAACTCTGTCGAGTTCCATGTAGGTGAAGCCTTCCGTGATACCGACCAGGCGATTTTCCATTTTTTCGAGCTCATCGGCACTTAGCTTCTCGATGTCCCTGAACTCAAACCGGTGCGCGCGGATCAGTTCCAGGCGCATCTCCCGCTCCGGCTTGTTGATCGTCACCACCTTCACAAAAGGATTGTTCAAATAGATCCAGGCCGGAAGATCATTGGCCTTCTCGACAATAAAGAAAATAATGTTGTTGATCCAATTTCCGTCCAGGGATGGTGCCTTGACGGCTTCCTGCGTCGCCAGCAGGAGCGTTGCAAAGTTTTCAATTTCCGAGGCGTCCATCCGATCCGGTCCCGTTGTGAGGAGGGACGCCATATTCAGCACGACACTGACGGATTTGTCCGTCTGCTTCACTGCCTCACGCACAGCCTTACAGGCCGCGGCGATCGACACGCCTTCTCTGCCGGATTCCAGTTTGGACAGCTGGCTGAACTCAGCGGCCTGCTGCGGATCCATGTTGTTGTAGAATCCGTCGACGCGATTATAAAACACGATATTCTGGTATCTCTCTCCGAGCAGAAAAGTATGCATATATTCGTCCAGATTTGTCAGCATCAGGCCGTAGTCGCCCGAGACATACATCTGAAGATCACTGATGTTTCCTTCAATGACAAACGCCGACTTAATGGACCTGTATGTATCTATTTCTTCCCGCCAGCGAGGGTTCTTAAGCATATTCTCCTCCGGGGCTTTAAACTGTACGCCCTATTATGTAAACTTTCAGTTCCCGCCACGATTACCCTGAGGTCAATAGTCGATTTTGAGAGGGATATTATAAATCCACAATATCTCCCCCGGCTCCATCATTCTCGCCCCTTCCATGCGGATTCTCTCTCCGCCCGGCCCCGAATAAAAAACGCCGTTCAGACTCTTGTCTTCATTTACCTGCAGTCTCCCGGTCTGCGGGTTGGGACGAACATAGACATGTTTCCGGCTGATCATCAGGTTTCCGTCAAACCACCGGCTTCCCAGCCCCTCCCTTCCGATCCAGGCGCCTTCTTCCGGAATCGGAATGCGGTCTCCGTAGAGATTCAGAAAAAAGGTCGATCCGGAAGACCTCTGCACGCCGATGGGCTGCCCTCCCGGCACTTCTCCGGGGCGATGGACAACCTGTCGTCCGGGCAGCACTCCGGCGCCTCCGGCTCTCTGTATTCCCGGCAGCACTCCGGTATCTCCGGTTCTCTGTATTCCCGGCTGTACTCCGGTTCCTCCGGGTCTCTGTATTCCCGGCTGTACTCCGGTTCCTCCGGGTCTCTGTATTCCCGGCTGTACTCCGACCCCTCCGGGTCTCTGTATTCCTGGCTGTACTCCGGTCCCTCCGGGTCTCTGCATTCCCGGCAGTACTCCGCTTCCTCCGGGTCTCTGCATCCCCGGTAATGCTCCGGTCCCCGGCTGCCCGGCAGGCACAGACGCGGCTCCGGCTTCTGCCGCCCGCCTCTGAGCTTCCCGCTGCTCCGCTGCCAGCCTCTGCGCTTCCTCAGCAGCCTGCTGCTCCGTCTCCCGGGCGGCCTGCTGCTCTGCCTCCTGTGCTGCCTGCTGCTCCTTTATCTTCTGCGCTTCTTCGAGCGAGATGGGAGGGCGGCTGCGGTCGATCGGTGATCCGCAGACCGGACACCTGCTACGCGCGATTCCCCCTTCCCTATACTCGATTTCATGGCCTCTTATGCAATAGCTAATCATGATACGGATCTCAGCCATCTTTCATCTCCATTTTTTTCAAAGCTTTCGCTCCCCGCGCCCTTGCATAGGAGGTGTCTTTGCGAATCTCAATATTTTCTGCATTCGGCGGCTGGAGGGACGTCTGTTCAAAAGTGATTCCGAACTCTTCTTCTAACTCCTTTGTGATGGAAGGGAGTATAGAACAGAAGTGTCTTGCTTTCTCGGTAATACTCCTCTTTTCGTCCAGGGACGCGGAGTCTCCCTTGCTCTTTCCCTGGAACTGCATCTCAAAGGCGCCGGACTGCGCTCTTGTAAAGCGAACGCCTGTCTGCTGATCCATACTGTATTCAATCTGCGTGGAACCGTCTTCCCTGACATCCATATCCACAAATTCCAGGTTGTGGCGCTTCATGACCACAGTGATCGCATTGGTCACATACTGGCGCTCTCTTCTCGCTTTGTATTCCTCGATCAACTCCTCTGTCTCCGCTCTCATGTCTTCAACCAAATAAGGATCTGACAGATCTTCCTCGGAATACACGGGCTCTATGCCGAGTTTTTTGGCGATCGAAATATACAGATACAAGTCATCCAGGGCTTTGCCGGATGTTTGTCTGCGCTGCGCCATAAACTCTGCGGCGCGGTCCTCCAGTTCACTGAGCCTGTGCTGGTTCTTCTGAATATAATAGTTCTGCCGGGCGGGCGCGATCTTCTCCGCCTCCTCCAGCATCTGT
This sequence comes from Lachnospiraceae bacterium UBA4260, assembly GCA_002395235.1. Classification (GTDB taxonomy): domain Bacteria; phylum Bacillota; class Clostridia; order Lachnospirales; family Lachnospiraceae; genus CAG-791. The sequence goes on from DGWK01000008.1 coordinate 96,745, forward strand.
GACGCCTCGGATTCATAATAGGCACCCTCTACGTCCGCCACAAAACGGATCCGCTGCATAAATTTCTGCCAAGGCGTTTTTACTTCTTCTTTTTCGCCGGCTTCCGCGCCTGTGTACAGCGATACGAATTCCTCGCTGGTATCTACGGTGCGGAAAGAGTCGGTTTCGATCCTTGCCATGCGCTGATCGATCTGCGCTATGTGCTTTTCTTTTCTTTTATCTCCCGCCACTCCCGGAAGGACCGCCAGCACAAAGTCGTTCAGCTCCTGTAAAAGCTGTGTACTGCACCCGAACATCTTCTCAGAGCGGCGGATGGTCTCTGCCATCTCCAGGATCCTCTGATCTTTGCCAAACTCCCCTTCGAAGGCCTTCAGCGCCCGCTCCATATTCTCCATTTGGGTGCGAACCTCTTTTTCAAGGTTTTCTCTGGCTCTGGCTTCCTCCTCGATCTGCGTCTTCGCGGCATTTCTCAGAGTCTCTTCGCTGCTTCTGCGCGACTCTTCCTCTCTGATCCTCTCCTCTATAATGCTCTCGTACTCGGCGCGGTTCTGCTCCGCAAGAGCAATGATCTGCTCCAGCTCTGATTTCTTTTGAGCTTCCTCCTCCTCAGCCTTTTCCCGCCGATAAGACTTATATTTCTCTGCCAGCGCCGAAATGCCTGCTGCTGCCAGAGAAACGACACCTACTGTCACAACAATGGGGGCTTCTACTATTGCTATTCCGGAATCTGCTGCGCTCATATTCCACTCTCCATCATCTGTTTTTCAATCATAGATAACATGCTCCCGTACCGGATAAAGTCCAGCCAAACCCGGAAAGCCTTGGACTCGTAAAGTTCAGCCACTTCCTGATCAAGCCCCTCGCCGGTTCCCTCGAGATAATCCAGCAGCTCTTCCGGGGAAGTCAGCGTCACCCCGTGCCAGACAAGATCAGGTTTTTGCTGAAGGGAGATCTGCAGCTTTTTGACCGCCTCTTCCGGCCTTCTCCTTCCGATCAGCTCAATCTCTGACGCCTTGTCCACCTGCTCCGGCGTTCCGCCGTTCTGCTTCTCATAAAAACTGATCAGGCGCGCCCTGCAGAAATGGCTGAAAGGATCCCTCAGTCCATAGAGTTCCTGCGCCTCGGTCCTGTTGACAAAATCTTCCAGCGACTCGTAGTGTTCGCCTCTCCAGTAAAAATCCCTTGAAGGCCGGAGCGTCTGCATGAGCTTGAACAGACCGGCGTTCATATCTGACTCCTGCGCATATTGCTGACAATATCGATAATACATTCCGTCAAACTGCCGCACAAAGCCGTCCAGCTTGTGCTGCTCCAGCATAAAGGTCCCGAACTTCCAGTCGTCTCCCAGGACCGCTATCAGTTCCGGAATGTCCAATATAAGCTTAGTTCTGTACCGCAGCCCTTTTATAACCGAATGCTCTTTCTCCTCGTGAAAAGACCGAAATCCGATCCCGCCGTTTTGGATCCAATTCGAAATATACTCCCCGTCGTGTCTTGCGTCCGGCTTATCCAGCACAAGAGAGTTGAGCAGATTTCTTGTCTTGGAAGACAGCGGCAGAGAAACCGGACATGTTACGGGTGCCTGCCAGCGGCGGTAGAGATAGTTTCGCAACTCTTCATTTCCCCCGGCGGCCGCGGCGTCACTTTCATCCAGCGGCGCTCTTCCCAGCAGCAGCGTCATCAGCGTCAGTCCGAGAGAACAATAGTCCGAAGCTCCTGAACAGCGTTCCCCTCCTGTGTATATGCGTTCCGGAGCCATAAAAAGCAGCGTTCCCCCCGCTTTCTCATCTTTATCCGATGTAAGGCAGTCGTAATCGCCCAGTACGATCTCTTTTTTGGCCTTATCTTTCCAGAAAATGTTCGAAGGCTTGATGTCGTTGTGAACCAGATGATTTTTGTGCAGGAACAGCAGCGCGTCGTTGAGCTGAGGCAAAACAGAGCTCTTGAGTTCTTCTTCCGTGATCACTGTGTTTTCCAGAGTCCCCTGCTGATAGACGGGCATGATTTCGTAATGTCCGCCGCCCTCCAGGTCCCCATATCCCAGGATCGGCATCAGAGACGGGCAGCCCGCATTTCTCATAAGATCCGTCAGTTTTCGCAAGGCCATCGTGGTCCTGCCGGCTTTCGGATCATAAACCTTGATAACCGCTCTGCTCTGTCTTCTGTCCTCGGCAAGATACAGTGTACTCTGTGCCCCTCGGCAGAGAAACTTGACAATACTGAAACGTCCAATCCTGTCTCCGGCTCCATATGCAGTTTCAATTTCCTGCTCCGCATTCTTCTCGGCAGCAATCCCGTCAATGAACGGAATTGTTGCCCTGCCTTTCCAGGCGCCTGCCGGCAGCGTTTTCTCCGGTTGACCCATATGTCTTCCATTTCCTATTTCTGATTTACTGTTTCTGTCCTGAAGGCGGGATCCCGATCTGGATCAGGGAATCGCCCTCCCCGATGAACTGAACCCGTCTCTCCCAAAGCTCTGCGTCTGCATATCTCTCCGAAAACTTCCTGACAATCAGACGCTGATTCGTCGATCCCCGAAGTCCGATCCCTTTGTTCAGACTTGCGACATAAGGACCGTCGACCAGCACCGCTATTCTCTCGAGAATCTCCTGAATGTTTTTATTCTCACTGGCGGCCAGTTCCTCGTAGGTATAACCCGTGAATACAAGGATATCTCCGCCGTATCTCTCCTCAAACCACCTGATCAGCTGCGCGACTCCCTCCGGCTGGTCGAAGGGCTCCCCGCCGCTTATTGTCAGGCCGTCAACGCGGAGGTCTTCTGGAATCATTCGTGTGATCTCGTCGACTTCCGTCTCTCTTCCCTCATAGCTCTGCAGTTCCGGGCTTATGCACTCGGGGCAGGCTCTGCCGCATCCGCGGACCCAGACGCCGATCCGCCTTCCGTATCCCAATGTCAGAACGGGATAATAGATTCTTTGGAGGACCAGCCGGCTCATACTATTTTGATCCTCTTCTCACAATTACTGCAGAAATGCTTTTCCGCCACCGGCTTCCCGCAGAACAGGCACTGTCCGAGTCTGCTCCTGCGGCAGATCGCGGCAGAGGCCTCAGCGTGGGACGCCGCGCCAAAATATTCCTCAGCACTGATCAAATAGTATTTTCCCGCGAACATGCTCCCGAGCACTGCGTCAGGATCCTGCAGGTGGTCAATATAATAAGTGAGCTGGTCCGGCGTGACGCTTGTGACAAGCGCGCCCTTTGTCTGCGCATTTTCCACGGTCATGGGCGTGAGGTTTGTCAGATATCCCATTCCCTGCAGGATGACGCCTTTTCTAGAAGGGAGTACGGCGTGCTCTCCCGGGATAAAACGGCGGCCGCTCTTCACCGGCTCCGTGATCACAAATCCCGGCAGAGTGCCCATAGGGCCTGCTTTTACTACGTCCTGATGCTGCACGGCCCAATAATGTGTGCCGGCATTCTGTCTGAAATTCTGCGTATCCGTAACAGGAAGGAGCTCCTCCTTCAGATAGCGTACTCTGTCCTGTAAGGTGTGCTGAAAGCTCTTCAGCGGCTTCCTGGCCAGAAACATCCTGCCCCCGCCGAAGGCGGCGGCCAGATACAGCTCTGTCTTAATATAATTTTCCAGGATCTCCATGGCTTCGGCCTGCTCATTTTGATAGAAAAAATGGAGCCTGCGGGCATCGATATACCCTTTTTTCCGAATTTGCCTCTGCGTATCCCGATGGAGCTTTTCGGCGCGGATATAGAGTTCCTCCAGCTGCCTGATAATTCCTACAGCCTGCTGCGCTCTCTCTATGCGTGAAATCTCGCTCTGCAGTGCCGTCAGCCGCTGTTTGAGCTCTCTTCCTTCGTCTGAAAAGAACAAGGTTCCCGGTAAGAGAAGCTCCCCGGCCCTTTCGGAGAACTCCGCCTGCATATTTTCTTTTGCCAGATCCGCTGCTCGTTTCGTCTGCCCGGCCTGCGCCCCCAATACGTCCAGAAAAACTGCCGTCAGCTTATTCATTGCTTCTCCTCCAGCGGTCCGCTTCTTTTTTCGCGCTGTCGTAATCACTCTGCGCTTTCCCGCGGGCGTTGTTTAGTCTTCCCTGTCTTGTGCGATAGCGGTTATCCTGTTCTTCGTCAAATGCATCTTGCTTCCGAACAGCGTCTCTGACCGCACCGCAGAGGATGCGCAGCGCCTCGGCGCTCTCACCGCTTGCAGGACCGCAATCCGCCTTCCTCAGCACACTCGCAATGCGCTCCCTTGACGGTCCGCTCTGCAGCAGCGTAAATGCGCTGTAAAACTGTTTCATTCCCGGGTCCATGTCCTCACTCGATGATGAGAGCATGATCATTTCTCTTTGCGCGCCGTCAGTAATCTGCCCTTTGGAGAGCTGCTGCGCAATGCTCAGATACTTGCCGGGCCCGGATGCTGCCGCTGTATCTGCGGCCCATTCCGAAATCGGATCCGGAACGGTGCGAAGTTTCTGCTCGAATTTGTCGTCGTGAGACACTCCTGCGTACTTCTTTCGCAGCTGATAGAACAGCAGGTCCATTTCATCAGCCGTTTCTTCCTCCTCATCCAGAAGCAGCGCCCCGGCGTCCCACTTGCCGGATGGCGCCGCCGCCCCCTTGGGCGGCGTGCGCGTTTCTTCTTTCTTTGTTTTCGTGCCAAATCCGATGCCGGGCGCCAGACTGATCGTGCCTGACGGCGGCGTATCGCTTCTCCCGCTCTGCGCGGGTCCCGGCTTCGCCGCAGCGGACTCCAAACCCTGCTCGGCCCTGAATCTTCTCAGCTCTTCTTCCTGCTGTCCGTCTATAGCCAGCAGTGACGCCCAATCAAGTTCACTCATCATCCGAACATCCCAAATTTTGCATTGTAGAAAAAGAATGCGACCATCGCACAGACGGCGAAAACACCGATCACAATAAGCCTGGTCCGCATGTCGGAGGCCTGGCTGTCTTTGATCTTCTCCTCTACGCGGCCGTCATTGCGATCATTTACCGCGCGCAGTAGTTCGTCCGCGACGCGCTTCTGCTCGTTCACTTTTTTGAACAGTTTCTCTTCCAAATCGCCAAGATTCATTATTTCTTCCCCCTTTTGTCATCTCACATAATCTCTGATATTTGTGAGGAACTGTCTCAGCCATTCCTCCGTAGGACGCGAATACATGCGGATCTTCTGATTATCGCCAAACATGTTATAGGAAATCGCGTTCATTTTGGAACTATAGCCCGGACCTGCTTCACCGGTGATCGACTTGTACTCTTTATCTTCCATTCCATAGGCCAGACGCAGATCGAAGTAGTTAATAGCGGCTCCATAGTTTTCTATAAAGAGCCCCGGATCATTGGCCCATACAATGAAGTTCATGCCATTCTCGGGGCCTCTTGCGAACAGCTCTTCCAGTTGCTCTTTGGGAGAGCGCTGATATGTTCCCGTTGTCAGCTGCTTGGCTCTGTTCAGTCCATAGAAGACCACGAACTGCTGCCGGCCCTCGGCCAGTTCATTATAAAGCATCTCTATTCCGTCAAGGAGCATATTGCCGGGAATGACCCTGAACGCTTCCGGAACCATCTCCTCAATAATATCCAGCATATCGAAGTCCTCGCTGCCGTAGAGAGAGTTCCCGCTCAGGTCAAATACTGTGATAAACGGTGCAGAGATCTCACCCTTGAGCCGCACTGTCTCGTACAGCAGGGAGAGCACACTGTAGCCGGTTATCATTCGGGAAAGGCCCTGTCCTTCTGTGTCCTTTCCGACAATAAGGAGGTTCTGCCCGCGCCGGTTCCACAGAGACGGCAGGAAGGTATTGATCATAGTCAGGCTCTCGCCGATATACAGATGATAGGAAGGGTCTCCGGCATTGGCAGGGCGCATCCCGTTTGTCTCGAAGACTGTGAGAGGATTATCGGAATCGTCTTCCGGACCTGACAGAAGAATTCGTGTCTTTCTGGGTTCTTCCGCCATGATCTCCATCTGTTTCTCCCGTACCTGCTGCATCCACAAATCTCTGTCATCCGCGTCAATCAGCGCTGCTCTGAACGTGCGGTTGGCATCTCTGTGCCCGGCGTTATTATTGATCACTCCTTGTCCGGGATCCATGCCCGCCAGCCGATTCGCGATTTCATTGTCATTATTGAGAAGAAGGTTCGCAGATTCCACCGTGGATTTCAGTGCGATACGGGTATGGATATTTCCGTAAACACCGCTGTCCAGCCCCTTTACATTCTCAAATGTCTGCGTAGAGATAATGAGGTGCATGCCAAAAGCTCGAACACCCTGCGTCACAATTTCCTTGATCAGGGCGACACATCTCTTGGAAATATCATTTTCAGCGTCAAACAAAAGCATCTGGATCTCATCGAATATGACCACGATCCTGGGCATATCCGCGTAGCTCTCTCCCCGCTCTCCTCTGTATCTCCAATAGCTCTCGATATTTCCGACGCCCACACTTCTGAATTTCCGACTTCTTCTGGACATTTCTTCGCGCAGTTCATTCAGAACGGCGAGTCCAAATTCCGGCTCCGTTTCGACCGATACGACCCGGAAATTGGGCAGCTTATAGTCCGCATAGCATTTAAACTCTACGCCCTGCTTGAAATCGAGCAGGTACAGCTGCACTTCTTCGGGGCTGTAATTAAAGATCAGGCTCTGGATGATCGTGTGCATGAGCTCCGATTTTCCTGCTCCGAGCGTACCTCCGATCATGGCGGCAAAGCTCTGATACTTATGGCCGAACTCCAGATTGACGATCTTTCCTGCGCCTTCCATGCCGATCGGTACGGATATACCGTCGAGCGCTGATTTGTTGAACCAGTAATCAGGTTTGCCGGGCAGATTATCGGAGATCATCGGATACGTGATCACAATTTTCTCGCCCAGGTGCTTTCTGATCTCATTGACTATGGCAACAACCTGATCCGACATCGGCGACGCAAAAGGAAAATACCTCATTTTCCCTTCTCTTGTGCTCTCCTGAATGCAGAGCATGTTGTTTTCAGAGCTCACTTTGTTTTTGATAAGTCTCCGGATTCTGTCCGCCGGCGATCCCTCTCCCCGGTTTTCCATTTCCGTCTTATCTGCCGCAATGATCGTGTAGACGCCGGTCTTGGGACCGTTATCTATAATGCTTTCAAGATAGCTGATGGACTTATCTGTGAAGTGTTTCGGGAAGTCCATGATCATAAGGAATCGCAAAGGTTCCGCGTTGATGCCGGCATCCTCATTGTAATCCAGGATATTCTCATAGCGGCCCTGCAGGCAGCGCTGAATGACGTCTGTCGTGTGGTCAACGATCAGTTTGAGCCTCTCCTCAATCTGCTTGTCGTCGCTCCAGATCTTTGTATCGATAGCGCGTTCATCTCCGTTCCCCTGCTCATCCTTTTCACCCATGGGAGAAAAGACCGCAAAGGTATTGCCCAGACTTACGGGATCGATAAAGGTGCACCAGCACTTGTTGACAGGAATGGACATATACATATTCAGGGCGAGATTTCTGATCGACTCCGCAGCCTCCTCACGGTTGGAAGCATTGAACTCAAACATAGTGGAAAAGCGGGTATCCTTGAAAGAATATCCGTAGGGCATGACCAGGTATTTGCGTCCGTTTGCTTCTGTGACGGCATACCCGAACCGCCTGGCGATCACGGCGTTTTCCAGCTGCTCCTTTGCGTGTTCTGTAATGTCGTACCCTGCATATCCGAACTGGATCCCGTCGGGGAACTCTTCCGCGGGCTCGAACACCTCGTAATTAGGCTGTTCTTCCTGCATTTTTACGAAATCCGATTTCACTTTTTCGGGGAGAATCAGTGTTTCAACTCTCTCTGCAAGATCCTCTTCTTCCTGTTCTTTCCGCAGCTCATATTTGCGGGTATTGCGATGCAGTCTCTTCTTTTTCTTATCCGTGTGGGCCGCATGTTCCTCCCGGTAAATACTCTCTGCGCTCTTCAGTTCGCTGTTCTTCTGGTTCTGTGCTTCATTTGAGAGTTCGGTATCCGCTTCACGGATCTCTTCTTCGATATCTGTTTCCTTGCGGCACAGGGTTTCAATATAGCTGTTGTCGTCCTTCTTGCGGCGGGAAAAGCGCTGCTGTGTCTGTTCTTGCAGGAGTCCAACGGCATGCGAGGACGACTGAACCGGGACCCCCAGGGCCTGACTCAGTATTTCATTTACGCTCTGGCGTGTGCGGGCCGACTTCGTTCTGTACTGTCCGAGCTTTTCAACCCAGCCGGCGTAACGGGCTTCCGCCTCCTGCTTTTTGCTCTCGCGGACTTGTACCGATGCCGCTTCGGCATTCTCGTAGTCCTCATTGATCGTCATTCCGGTGTTCTTGTAGTCCGCCTCTATTCTTTCGAGGTTGCTCTCATATCTGTAAAATTCCTCTGCAAGCGCCTTCGGCACACCCAAAAGTTCCGAGTATCTGTCAGTATTTGCCCCCATAGCTGAACATTTCCTTTCTTAAAGCATCATTTACAACTACAGTAATGATCTTACTGTTCTTAACTCAGTCTATTATTAACTCAGTAATCGACATCGATCTCCACATCACCCGAGAGCCTTCCCAGCGGTGAGTAATCCCGGATCGGATTGTCGGCAACTTCGAGGTGATATAGCTTGTCAAACCTTGTCACAACACTTATGTCCGTGATCTTATTGGCAGGAACTACCAGCGCCCCCAGATCCCTTAGCCCGCCGATCATACTGATATCCTCGATCTGATTGTAACCCATACTCAGATACGTGATCGACGTCAGCCCGCTGATCGCGGAAATATCGCTGATGTGATTCATACCGATATACAGTTCTCTGAGCTTTGTCAGATTCTGCACCGCGTCTATGTTGCTCACATTATTGTTTCTTATATCCAGGATCTCCAGATTCGCCAGTCCTTCAATGGGCGAGATGTCAGAGACCTCGTTGATGTACAGATCCAGCTTGCGCAGTTTTTTTAAATTCCTCAGCGGTGACAGATCACTGATCCTGTTCTTCTCTAACTCAAGTGTGGTGAGATTTTCCAGCCCGCTCAGTTCGCTGATGTCGCTCACCAGGTTATCTGAAAGATCGATCTCCCGCAGTTGCCGGAAGGCCGACAGACCCGTCAGGTCCTCAATTCTTCCGTATTCGTTTTCCGTGCCGGACAGATTCAGCGATGTGACTTCTCTCGCTTCCGAGACAGTGATCTCGCGATCTCCCGTTCCCATGGACCTCTGCAAAGCATATTTCAAGGCCGGATCCGATATGGCGACATATTCCTGAGCTTGCACGGCTTCTCCGGCCGCTTCCGCACTCGCCTCCTCGTCTATTTCCTGGCCGGCTGCTTCTTCCGCTGCCACCGCATCCGCTTCTTCGCCCGCTGCTTCTTCCGCATTTGCGGCGTCGTCCTGGGCGGCGGTCTCTGTGTTCGTATCGCTCTGCTCCTCTGCCTTTGGCGTCCCTCCCGGCTGCGTGTCCGGTTTTCGCTGCGTGACCAGGAACAAGATCAGCGGAATCAGGACCAAAACTGCTATAACGACAAGTGCGTCCGCCCGCAGAACGCCGGCGATCAATCCATTTTCTCCTGTGCCCTTACTCCCACGCCTTTTTACATTATCCAGCCTTTTCCCACAGTTGGGGCAGACCGCAACTGTGTCATTGACTTCGTGCCCGCAATTTCTACAGTACGCCATGTATGCCTCCTGTCACTCGACTCATGTCGGTTAATATCAGGTTCTTCCTCTGCTGCAATACCTCAGCAATCCCACTCGCATATATATGCGTAGCGATCTTTATATTTTGCCCCGTCCGGAGTAAAAACTTCTGCCCCGAACTCTGCGTCGTTCCAATGCCCGCTGTGCATGTTGACGTCCATCTGCACATTAAACTCGCTTCCTCCTGAATTATTGGGTTCTTCTACTCCGGCGCTGTTGGTTCCCCAGTCAAAATAGACCGCCTCGCTGCCGTCATAATTGACCCACTGTCCATTCTCATAAACAAGACCGAAGAAAGCTTCCTCATATCCCTGCTCGATCATGTAATTGTAAAGCGCTTCATTTTCGTCCGCGTCATCGATCTTCGCGAGGTGACCGCCTTGCCCTTCACAATTATCTGCTGCCTGAGAAAAGGAGATTTTACCGTCGTCATAGATATGATAATGATGGCCGCCATACGCCATGGCGTAGTCAGGTGCCTGCAGGGCGGGTTCTTCATTTGCAGCTTCCTGCTCTGCCTGGCTTTCGGCGTCTGCCTGCTCTGCCGCCTGATCACTCTGCTCCGCTGCGGTCTGGTCGCCTTGCTCCGCTGCGGCCACCTGCGGCTCCGGCTGGTTATCCTTTCCGCCAGACCCGTCCTTTTTTCCCGTGAGCAGATAGAGGAGCAGCGGGATCAGAATGATGACTGCCGCCACGACCAGCACATCCACTTTAAGTAGACTTGCCGCCCCTTCTCCACTGCCCTTCTTGGAATCATCTGTTCTCACGCCGCAGTGTGGGCAGACCAATACATTGTCATCTATCTCTTTTCCGCATTTTCTGCAATACATCTCATGCCCCTCTTAATTAACTGAAATTTGTGTAAAAGTACCAGTGTCAGGTCAATAGTCTGCCTAAAATTATACTATTATGCAGTTACAAAGACAAACTTAAATGCCATTTGTTTTCAAAACATTATAGTTGTATTTCGTTTCAATTTTGTTTTCTTTCATAGTCTGTAAGGTAAAAGGCGATGTGACTGTACAGAAGGTATATTTCATTTTTACATTATACATAATATCAAACTCTTTATTCACCTTTTTAATTCAAATAACATGAATATCGGGCATCTTTGGCCAAAAATCAGTCCAAATCAGAGATTGTTTGTCATCTTCAATGTAAAACTGATATTGATACTCCCTGTCCGTTACTCCCCGCCTTCTTCGTCTTAATTTTCAATTCTACTCGTTCCGCAGTTGAGTCCCGGCAAAGCTTTTCGCTATAATAGTTTGAACCATTCCCTGTTTAATCAAAGATAGGATCTGTATTAATCATGAAAACAAGCCTTTCGACACTACACCTTCGCCCCCACCACCTTCTGTGCCTCCAGACCTTCATCGGGCACGGCTACAGCGAGGAATTTGTTCAAGAAATGACATCCGTAAAGCGGCAGCTCGCGCTCAATCCCGGCACTCCGGTCCAATTGGTCGACGGCGCCGACATGCTCTGTCGCCACTGCCCCAATTGCGCAGACGGCCGTTGTACATCTGAGAAGCCGGCCCTGTTTGATCGATTAATGGCAGACAAAATAGAAAAGTCCGAAAAGATCTCGCTCTCCCGAACTTGCGAATCGAATCATGGCGATGTCTTTTCAGATTCATTTATGCTGCATGGTATTCCGGAATATCTGACGCTCTCACACGATCTGCTTGAGGAATGCTGTCCCGGATGTGAATGGAAAGAGTTGTGCGGCAGAGTAATTGACGGGAACGAGAAATAAAGCAATCCTGAGCACTTCGGACAATAAAAAAAGAGAATGCAGATTTCTGCATTCTCTTTTTCATCGAGGTGACAACCAGATTTGAACTGGTGATCAGGGAGTTGCAGTCCCTTGCCTTACCACTTGGCTATGTCACCGGATATAAATGCTTCCTAAATGTATTTTAGAAGCTTTCTCTTAAAACTTCAACAGTTAATGTGACACATTTACTGTTTATGACTCCGACGGGAATCGAACCCGTGTTACCGCCGTGAAAGGGCGATGTCTTGACCGCTTGACCACGGAGCCCTGTATAGTAACAGCGACTTCGCTGTCGAACGCCCCGAGCAGGGCTCGAACCTGCAACACCGCGGTTAACAGCCGCGTGCTCTACC